>JAEEIT010000114.1 GCA_016281535.1 Clostridia bacterium
AAGAAAAGAATGTGGATGATGATCATCGGTATCGCCGGATGTACGGCGCTTCTTATCACGGGATTCGGGCTTAAGGACTCGATCAATAATCTGATCAATTTCCAGTACGATGAGATCATGACATATGATGTGTCCCTAAGTTACAGCAAAGACGCGACAGAAGAAGATATGATGAAGATCCTGGAAGACGCGGACCAGAAGACCGGAACCGATACGGAGAAGATCCTGATCCGTAAAGAACACATGAAGCACGTAAGCAAAAGTGCGATCCGCGATGTCGAGCTTTTCATCGCCGATGATCCGGCATTTACGAACTTTGTCAATCCGCATAAAGGGAAAAATGAATACGGTCTTCCGAAAGAAGGAACGATCGGCATCAGCCTGAAACTTGCCGAGAGTAATTCTCTTTCTGTCGGAGATACGATCACGCTCGAATACGGAGAAGAAGGGAAAACGGTCAGCCTTCCGATCGATTACATTTTCGAGAACTACACTTTCCACTATGCCATAGTGAGTGCAAGCACATATACCAGTGCTTGGGGAGAAGAATATGCACCGTCGGATGCCCTCATCCGGGTCCCGAAGGGAAAGTCCTATGAATACGGTTCCGCCATCGGATCAGGAAACAAGATCCAGGCATGGAACATCATGGAGGAAGGCAGGAAGAGCTTCTCGGAAACGATGGAAAAGATGAACTATATCGTCATCCTGGTCATCATCTGTGCGGCACTGCTCGCATTTATCGTGCTGTTCAATCTCAATAATATCAATATCGCGGAGAGGACACGCGAGATCGCGACCCTTAAGGTCCTCGGGTTCAACCGGGCGGAGACGGGAAGCTATGTCTTCCGCGAGAACTTCATCCTCTGCCTTCTGGGGTTCGTATTCGGCATCCCGATGGGGATCTATCTGCACCGTTTCGTGATCTCGCAGATCAAGATGGATATCGTGGCGTATAAGATCCTGATCCTTGGGAGAAGCTACCTGTTCTCGCTTCTTCTCGTGATCCTCTTCTCGCTTGTGGTGGACCTTCTGATGCGCGGTAAGATCCGGGGCATTGATATGACCGAATCCCTGAAGAGTATCGAGTAAAAGCGCAGTAAGTAAAGGGAAACGGGCCTATTTCCGGCAGTTGCAACTGCCGGTTGACACATTTCCAAGGCGGCTTGATAGCAGGCAATCGGGGTTGGGGCTATTCTTAAATCATCAAGCAGGTGCACAGAAGTCTTGAGAAAGAACGTGAAACGAAAACTGTTATAATGATGATTGAGAGGTAAGAGAAATGATCCTGGCAGATAAGATAATGGAAGAAAGAAAGAAGAACGGCTGGTCGCAGGAAGAGCTGGCGGATAAGCTCGGCGTCTCCAGACAGTCGGTAAGTAAATGGGAGAGTGCCCAGTCGGTCCCCGACCTCAACCGTATCCTCGAGATGAGCCGTCTCTTCAACGTGAGTACGGATTATCTTCTGAAAGATGAAGAGGACCGTCCGTCGGGTCAGGCGTCAGAGGACTCAGGTAAGGAGATGCGAAAAGTGTCCATGGAGGAGGCGAATGCTTTTCTTACGGAGAATGCTTCTTTCGCAAAGAAGATCTCCATCGGTGCGCTGCTCTGTACGCTGTGCCCGATCCCGCTTATTTCGGTCATGGCCCTTCAGAAAGCAGGGCTCCTTCCCCTCGCGGAGGACCCGGCCGGCGCGGTCGGCGTTATTCTTCTTCTCATCATGGTCGCGATCTCGCTTGTCTTCTTTATCCCGGCCGGGATGAGCTACGATAAGTGGGAGTATCTGGACGATGAGGCCTTTGATGCGGAATATGGTGTAGAGGGCATGGTCAAGGCGAAGTCGGAGAAGTTCCAGAGCCGGTTCGTCCGGGCGATCACTGGTGGTACTGTCTCCGTTCTGATCGGCGTTTGTGCGCTGTTTCTCGGCGCGGCGATCGATGAGAATAACGAACCGCTCCTTATGGGTCTTCTCTGTGTCATGCTCGCGTGTATTGCATTCGGCGCATTTCTGATCATCCGTGCGGGCATCATTAAAGATGGATACAGCAAGCTCCTTCAGGAGGGCGATTATAGCAAAGAAGAGAAGAGTAACACTGTTCTAAAGGCCGTCACGCCGGTGTATTGGATGGTGATCACTGCGATCTACCTGGCCGTCAGTTTCCTCACCAACAGATGGGATATCACCTGGCTCATATGGGCGGTGGCCGGAGTGCTCTTTGGCGGACTGAGCGTGATCCTTAAGGCGATGCACAAGAATAAGAATAGATAAAGAGGCGGCTCATATGAGCCGTCAGGGAGAGGAAATGCCGTATAGCGAACTGGTGAAGAACTTCAATAAGATCCGGGAATATATGCGGGATTTCTATGTGTACGGCTTCAAGAGCCGTGACGGGTTCTCCGGTAGAAGCACGCGTACCTATGACGATGAGCGCCGCCGGATCGAGAGCTGGCTTTCGGACTATATGCAGTTCCAGATGACTTCGGACGGCAAGGTGGTCTCGATCTCGATCGACAGTAGAAGAAGAGGGCATAATCCCTTCTATAAGGCGTGGAAGACGAAGAGCTTCACGGATGGTGACATCACGCTTCATTTCATCCTGATGGATATCCTGCCGGAAGGCGGGAGAGAAGAAGAAGCGGATAGCCCGGGTACGGATCAGGTCCCGGCCGGTCACGAAGCGGCGGAAGGGCTGACGATCGGGGAGATCGTGGACCGGGTCGATGATGTCCTTCTGGAATTTCCGGGCGCGCGTACCTTCGATGAGTCCACGATCCGCAAGAAACTGAAGGAATATTGCCAGGAAGGGATCGTACTTTCGGAAAAGTGCGGGAGAACCGTCCGCTACCGTCGGGCAGGATCTCCGGTCCCTATTGACGCACAGGCGCTGCACTTCTTCTCGGAGGTGGCGCCCTGCGGCGTGATCGGTGCTTACTGCGCGGACAAGCAGGAAGAAGAGAAGAGCCTGTTTACCTTCAAACACCACTACATAACTTCGGCGATGGACAGTGAGATACTGTGTGAGATCTTTCTGGCGATGCGAAAGAAGAACTTCATGACGGTCGAGACGGTGCTTCCTAAGGAGAAGCGCTCGAGGAAAGGCATCTTCGTGCCCTTGCAGGTGCGTGTGAGCGCCCAGAGCGGGCGGCAGCACCTGATGGCGTATTCGTATGAATCGAGGCGGATCGTGCCGCTTCGGATCGACCACATCGTGTCGGCCTGTGCGGGCAGAGTCTGTGCCGAGTACGATCAGTACAGGAAGGCCTACGAGAAGATCGCGCCGACGGTCTGGGGGGTCAGTACCCACAGCTGGTCGGGAAAACGGATGGAGCATGTGGAGTTTACCGTGCGTTTCGGTCCGGGTGAAGAATATATCTACGGAAGGCTTCTTCGGGAGAAGCGGGTAGGAAGTGTCGAGCTTCTGGATCCGGAGCATGCGCGGTTCCGGGCGGATGTGTGCGATGCCAGTGAGCTTGTGCCGTGGATGCGGACATTTATCGGCCGGCTCTCGGAGGTGCACTTCTCGAATCCGGTCCTGGAGGAGAAATTCAAGTCGGATATCGGGCAGATGTATGCGATGTACGGGATCCGAAGTGGGGAAGGCGGTGAGTCCTGATGCTGTTCAGTGAGCTCTACAGTGCCTACTATAACGCGGTGGCGGCGATCCTTCGGGAAGCGCTGGAGGGACCGGTCACGCCGGATACGATGCGGAGGATCATCGGGAAGCATGCTTCGAACGAGAGTGCGCTGACGATCGTCCCGGCGCTTACGGACGGACGGTGGCCGCTTCTTCGGGAAGACGGGACGCCGGTGATCCGGCACGTACCGACCATGCCGCTGACGACCCTTCAGAAGCAATGGATCAATGCCATTTCCAGGGATCCGAGGATGAGGCTTCTCATAGAGGCGGACGGCGAAGAAGCCGCGGCAGGGCTTCCGTTCCCGGAGGAAGACGTGCTCTTCACTCCGGAGGATGTGTGCGTCTATGATGCATATGCGGACGGGGACCCGTATGAGGATCCCGCGTACCGTGCGCATTTCCGGGAGATCCTTCGTGCGCTTCGGGAGGGAAGTGCCCTTCGTATGCAGGTCCGGAACCGTCATGGCAATCCGATGATGGTGACGATGATGCCGGATCATCTGGAGTATTCGGAGAAGGACAACAAGTTCCGTCTGTACGGGAATGCCAGCCACAGAAACGATATCGTGAATCTCGCGCGCATCGAGTCTGTCGAGAGGTGTGAGAGGGAAGAGGTCAGGAAGAGCCGGTCTGTCCGTCAGGGGAAGCCTGCGAAGGTCGAGTTCCTCCTTCTTGACGAGCGAAAAGCACTGGAACGTGTGATGCTTCATTTCGCGCATCTTGAGAAGAGGACGGAGAAACTGGATGAGAAGAATTACCGTGTGACACTCTACTACGATGGATTCGATGAGACGGAGCTGCTGATCCGGCTTCTGTCCTTCGGTCCGCTGGTCAAGGTGGTGGAACCGGGAAGATTTCTGGACCTGATCCGGGAGAGGCTTACGAACCAGAGCGGACTGGATCTGTAAGTGCGCAACTTTTTTTCCGTGAAGAAATCCATACGCTAAGTAAAATGAAAGCATAAGCAAAGACGCAGACAGCAAACCCGGTTCGGTTATGTCGTCAAACATAGTAAAGAATGCGTCTTGTAAAGGCACAGGCAGCAATCATCATATTGTGGTCAAAGTCTTTCCCTTCGGGAAGGATACGTAAGTTCGAATCTTACATGAACGTGCCTTGTCTTAAATACATTAAAGGAGATGAGCTTATGCTGGAGTTTCTGAAGAAAGAAGCCAAACCGAAAATGACATACACAGAGAACGGAGCCGCGACCTATGCGACATCGGGTTCCTTCTGCCTGGATTTCTTCTCCTGTGCCGGTGCGATCCGCTATGAGAGTGAGAAGGCGATCATCAGCAGGTTCTCGAAGGCGTATATCGAAGACCCGGATCTTGCTGTGAAGCTCCTCTTCTTTACAAGAGATATTCGTGGCGGGCTGGGCGAGAGACGTGTATTCCGTATCCTCGTCAGATGGCTCTGTAAGAACAGGCCCGAGTCTATAAGGAAGAACATCCGCTATTTCTCCGAGTTCGGAAGATATGATGACCTTCTGTGCCTGCTGGGCACGCCCCTTGAGGAGGCGGCGGTCGAGGAGATCGGATCGGTTCTTGCTGCGGATATCCGTGCGATGGAAAAGGATGAGCCGGTTTCTCTTCTGGGGAAGTGGCTGCCGTCTGTCAATGCCTCTTCTTCGAGGACCGTGAAGCAGGCGAAGATCCTGATCCGTCTCCTTGGTATGACGGATGCGTCCTATAGAAAGACGCTCTCCGCGCTGAGAAGAAGGATCCGCATCATCGAGAATTCCCTTCGTGAGAAGGACTATACCTTCGACTACGGTTCGCAGCCGTCGCGGGCGCTCTTTAAGTACCGTGCCGCATTTCGGAGAAACGACGAAGAGAGATATGTGGCATTTCTCGAATCGGTCTCCCGCGGGGAGAAGACGATGCATACGAAGAATGTGGCGCCGTATGAGCTGGTCATGCCGTATCTGCAGAATACAATGCGGGTGCAGGATGCTTTCGCCATGTCGAGAGGGGAGGAGCAGGTCCTGAATACGACGTGGGAGGCGCTTCCTGACTATGTGGGTTCCGGAAGATCCCTGGCGGTGATCGATACGTCCGGATCCATGTACATGAGCCGGAACGGGATCGCGCCGGCCGCTGTCGCCCTGTCGCTGGGCCTTTACTTCGCGGAGCGGATCGACGGAGAGTTCCGGGATCATTTCATCTCGTTCTCCGAGCATCCGCAGCTGATCAGGATCAAGGGCAGAACCTTCGTGGACAGACTCCGCTATGTGATCTCGAAGCAGGAGGTGGCGAACACGAATATCGAAGCGGTGTTCGATCTGATCCTTCGTACGGCCGTGAAGCATCACCTTCCGAAGAGTGAGATGCCGGATCGGATCTTCATCCTCTCGGATATGGAGTTCGATATGTGTGCGAAGGGATCCGGGCTTACGAACTTCGAATCGGCGAAGAGAAGCTTCGCCGGATACGGGTATGCGCTTCCGCAGATCGTCTTCTGGAATGTGGCGTCCCGGAATACGCAGGTCCCGGTGAAGATGAACGAGCAGGGCGTGATCCTCCTGAGCGGCGTAACACCGATGCTTTTCTCCATGGCGACGAAGGGAGATATCGACCCGTATGCGTTTATGATGAGTGTGATCGGAAATGAAAGATATGAGCAGATCTGCGCGTGAGGCGTAAAGCATAAGGTGCCGGGAGGGCGGGAAGGCTCCGCCCTTCCGCGCGGATCACGAAATGAGGAAATGACAATGATGGAAATAAAGGGAAAGATGAATACCGCGGTCTGCTATGCGAAGGTGGTCGAAGAGGAAGCCATCGAGCAGATCCGGAGAATGTGTGATTATGAACTGACGGTGGGGCAGAAGGTCCGTATCATGCCGGATGTGCATGCCGGGAAGGGATGTACGATCGGTACGACCATGACGGTCGGAGATAAGGTGTGCCCGAATATCGTGGGCGTGGATATCGGCTGCGGGATGTATACGGTGAAGCTTCTGGAGAAGAGTATCGATTTCATGAGGATCGACGAAGCGGCACATTATATCCCGTCGGGGATGCATGTGTGGGAAGGAAGATCGGAGAGATTCGACCTGACGGGCCTTCGCTGTTTCCGTTCTCTTAAGGATACGAAGCGTCTGCAGCGGTCTCTGGGTACGCTCGGTGGCGGCAATCACTTCATCGAGGTCGACCGGGGGAGCGATGGGACATATTACCTCGTGATCCATTCGGGGAGCCGAAATCTCGGAAAGCAGGTAGCCGAGATCTACCAGAGGATCGCGATCGATCTTCATCAGGGAAAGGAAGAGTACTTCGAAAGAAGAGATGCACTGATCCGTACCTATAAGGAGCAGGGGAGAAGGGCGGAGATCCAGGAGGCGCTCCGGAAACTGAAGGCGGAGTACAAGGCCGTGGTGTCTTCTGTGCCGGAGGATATCTGCTGGCTCTACGGATCTTTCCTGGAGGATTATCTTCACGATGTGGAGATCTGTCAGAGATTCGCGGTGAGAAGCCGTGAGAAGATGGCAGAGATCATACTGGAAAGAACCGGCATGCATGGGGAGAGTACTTTTCACACTGTGCATAATTACATCGATACGGAGGAGATGATCCTTCGGAAGGGTGCCATCGCGGCCCATGAGGGGGAGAAGGTCCTGATCCCGATCAATATGCGTGACGGGTCTGTTCTTGCCGTCGGGCGCGGTAACCCGGAGTGGAACTTCTCCGCGCCGCACGGGGCCGGGAGGATCCTGTCCCGTTCCGCGGCGAAGGAGAGGCTCGATCTGGAGGAGTATAAGGAGCAGATGAAGGGGATCTACACGACTTCGGTAAGTCCCGAGACGCTGGACGAAGCGCCGATGGCGTATAAGTCGTTAAGCGATATCGTGGATGTGATCGCCGAGTCGGTGGATATTCTCGACATCATGAAGCCGGTCTATAACTTCAAGGCTCCGTGACGGGGCGATGGGGAGCACGCGACCGGCTGCCCAAGGGCGGCCGGGGGCGGATAGAAGGTACCGCATCAGAAGGGATCAGGCGGCGACGGTGAACAGGGCGTGGAAGTATCCGCCCTTGTTCATCAGTTCGTCGAAGGTCCCTTCTTCTTCGATGCGGCCGTTCCGCATGACGAGGATCTTATCGTATCGGCGCATCAGGCTCTCTTCCAGCGAGTGGGTGACAACGATCCGGGTGATACCGGTCAGGTCGAGTATGTCGGAGGAGACGCGGTGGGCTGTCCAGGCGTCCAGCGCGGCGGTGATCTCGTCGGCCAGAAGAACCGAGGATTTCTTAAGAAGGCTTCTTGCGATCGAGATGCGCTGTTTCTCTCCGCCGGAAAGTCCGTTTCCGTTCTCGCCGCACAGGTAGCCGGTGCCGCGTTCGTCGATCAGTTCCTGCAGATTCGCGCGGGACACTGCCGCATGTACTTCCTCTTCCGGGAAATCCCGGAACATCGTGATGTTATCCCGGATCGAGGAATTAAAGACGAATACGTTCTGCTGGATCGAGGAGACCTGCTCGAAGAGGCTGTCGGATGAGGCTTCCCGGAGATCCGTATCGTCCCAGAGGATGCGGCCGTCGTACTGCGCACCACAGGCACCGGACAGAAGAAGGTTCAGCAGGGTGGATTTTCCGCTGCCGCTACCGCCGACGATGGCGTAGGATCTTCCGGCTTCGAAGTCGAAGGACACGTCGTGGAGGATCTCTTTTCCTTCTTCGTAGGCGAAAGAGACGTGATCCAGAGAGATGGAGCCGTGAAGCTTGTGGATCTTCTCGTCTCCGCCGGACCAGGCGCTCTGCTCGAGGGAGGCGGCGATCTTTCTGATGAGTGCCAGAGAGGACTTCCTCGCGGCGAGAAGGCCGGGCAGATCGGCGATGGGCTGGATAACGAAGTTCATGAGGTTAACGAACATGATCACGTTACCGGCAGAAAGCCCGTGGCCGGATATAGCCAGGTATGTGCCGGCGAAGAAGACGCCGGTCTGGGCGAGCATGCCGGAGAGCTGTCCCAGAGTGCTGATCAGGATCTGCAGTTTCTTTCTGGTGAATTTCTGTCCTTCCAGCTTCGCGTTTTCCTTGGCGAAGAGTTCACTGACCGAGGCTTCCGCGCGGAAGCTCTTCACAACGGAGAAACCGTGGAGACAGTCGCTGATCGTGGCGGTGAAACTTCTGTTGCGGTCGGACACTTTTACTTCTTCGGAAGCGAGCTTCTTCCCGGAGAAGAGGGAGACCAGGAGAGGAACGAAGGTCACGCCTACGGCGATCAGGGTCAGAAGCGGGGAGTAGAAGAGCATCATGGCGATCGAGCCGAAAAGGCAGGTTACCCGATAGATGAACAGGAATTCTTTCTCCAGAAAGTTGGCCTCGATGGAGGTGCAGTCGTTGGTCAGTGCGGACAAATAGGCCGATGTACTCTCGGTGCGGAAAGAAGTAATGTTCTTCTGCGTCAGCTTCCGGAAGAGGGTCTCCTTATAGTTCCGCATGGCCCTGCGGATATATCTCGGCTGGGAGTAGTAGTTGAGAAGGGAGCTCAGAAGGAAGAAAGAAGCCATGCCGACGGTGATGAGCACAAGATCCGGAACGCTCCATGTACCGGTTCCGGAGGCGGTGTCGATGAGCTCTCCGGTGATCCAGGAAATGCCCATGCCAATGAGTCCTAAGAAGAGTGATGCGAGGATCGCAAGGGTAAAAAAGACGTAGTTATCCTTATGGAACTGAGATCTCAGTTCCACATACATGTTTTTCGTTTTCATTTCTCTTTGCTCCTTATTTGCTGAAGTTTCTTCGGAATGTCGAGAATTTCCTGTCGCCGATCATGTCGATCGTGTTCTCGATCGTTTCTTCTGCCGATTCGCCCAACAGGCTGTAGTTGCTGCCGCTAAGCTGGAAATCGAACAGCTTGACGATGTCCATCTTGTGATGCGGGGCATTGTCGAAGACATCGCCCAGTTTCATGGCCTGCCGGAGGAGCTCATCGGCTTTCTCCGTTTCGCCGCTTCGAAAATATGTGTAGCTGTCTGCCACAAGGCAGATGCACTTCATCTTATCGAAGAAGCAGGGATCATCGGACTTGCGGATGCCGTCCATATACTCCTTGAGCCATTCCGATACCGTTCTGGCTCGGCTTAGTTCGCCCCGTCTTATGTAGTAGATCATCAGGCCGAAGGTCAGGTTGATCAGTTCGGAATTGATCTCCCAGAACCCGGAGATCAGGAGCTGGCGGCAGGATTCATCTTTATCTCCTTTCATGGCGGTCAGCCAGGCGATCTTCGTGTTAAAGACTCCACCCTCGTTATGGTCTTTCAGCATGGTCAGAGCCTGCTCCTTATCATCAACAAGGAAGTGAAGAAATGCCATGTTTCCGATGATCGAGGTCTTCCCGTATTTCGGGTCGATGTCATGAGGGACGATACGGGAGGCTTTACTAGAGAGCTCGATGGCCCGTCTGATATAGGCTTTGTTTCTGTCTTCGGTGCCGAATGCCGAGTAGAAGTTGGCTGCGGCCATGATGATGCCGAAATCATTCGGGTACTTGGAGAGGGCTCTCTCGACATCTTCCTGCCCCGACCGGTCTTTCTCCCACATATATCCATAGATGCGGTCGGTGATCGTTTTCTTCCGATTCTCGGCCACTTCGTATCCGAGGAGTGTGTCCACGGATGTGTCGAAGAGATCCGCGATCCGGACGAGCATCACAAGTTCAGGGGACGACAGGCCGGATTCCCATTTATAGACGGCGCCTACCGTGACGCCGAGTGCATCAGCCATGGCCTCCTGTGTGAGAGACCGTTCTTTACGCATTCTTCTTATGTTCTCGGATAGTTTCAGTTCCATCTTCGTGCCGCTCCTTCTTCGGATCTTCTGCCTTAATGATAATGCAGGATCCTTCGGAATGGAATGCACAGACAATACTATTTGGAGATTTATTATTCTACTGCTGGTATGGGTTATGCTGTGACTTCCGTGGCGCGTTCGAGTGCGTCTGCAATCTCTTCTCTGGCGTCCGGGATGTCTTCGCAGTAGATACTGGTTTCATTCTTGTCCGGATTCCGTGATATGATAGTATCTGACAGTAGCTAAGGGAGGCAGGTTCTTCATATGGAAACGGGATTGATGGTCGCAATTGGTATTACTTCGGCAATACTGCCCGGGATGTATTTCTATTTCATCATCGCCATACTGATTCTCTCGGCGAAGCGCAAGACGACACAGTCGAAGCCGAATGTCATGATGCCGGATTCCCACATATACTACCCGTACAAGAAATCGAAAGCCATCAAAGTCATGGTGGTCATTATGGTCTGTTCCTTCTTCTGCATCGTCATTCCGGAGATCATCCTGATAGCGGTGTATGCGGAGACAGGCGAGATGCTCTGGTGGGGCGCTGCGCTCGCATTCGTGCTGGGACTCGGGATCACGATCCTTGTAGGAAGATGCTCCTTCGGGCCTAGCGTGACATGCATCGAACTGAATGCGAATACGCTCACCGTAAAACACAGAAAAGGAGAAGATGAGGTCTACCCGGTTTCCAGTTACCAGAATCACACAATGGAGGCCAAGTCACAGAGCGCGATCCTTAAATTCGGTAGTCCGAACGGTGTGAAGCTTCTGTATCTCAATATGCTGACGCCGAATGCATCGGACATCCTGATCCGTTCGCTTGCTTTTGCCAAGAAGAATAAGAGGATGCCGGTGGTGGAGGTCCTGCCGCCGGACTCCGTTGCTTTAGCAAACAATCGCGCGAAATCCCCGGCATTCGTAAATGGCCAGGCTCAAGATTCCTCGTCAAAAGCACTTCCCAATGGGGCGCCTTCCTATCCGTCACAGAAGATGACCCCGGCTGCGCAGGCCGGCCTTCTTAAGACCAATCAGGAATTGGCAGAGATCGAAGCCGACCCCGTGAAATACAATCAGTATCTGAGATCTTTCCTCGCGCTTCTTTCTGTCCAGGCGAGATCCCGGATCAGTACGCTCTGCGCCCAGGACCAGAAGATGCAGGCCATTAAGGAGTGCCGCGAGATCACCGGTGCCGGTCTGAAATATGCGAAAGAAACCGTCGAGAAGTACCTGGCGGTCCCGAGTCTGAACTTCTATTCCAAGCGGATCTATCTGCAGAATACTTCGATGCCGCAGGTCAAAAGAGCCATGGAAGAATACGATGAGCTCTACACGGAGGAAGTTCCCTTCGTGGTGGAATACGGCGAAGCAGTCGGCACGACATGGACATTTCTGGTGTTCCGTGCGAAACCAAAATGTGATGAAAATGTGCTCTGGTGGGAGTTTCTTAACGTCCTTCTGTGGCTGACGGAAACGACTCATACGCTGTTCGCCTTTGCACAGCCGGCCGCTTCGGAAGATCCGATGACACGGGTGGCGGCCGATGCTTCTCTGAGTGCGGCAAACGGGATCAACCTTCGGAAGCTTCCGCATCCGGAACGCTCCCTGATCTTTCTCGAACCGGAACTCGACAATGCATCCGGCGATACCTGCAAGGGCATCCTGCATGGTTACCGTTTCCGCTTCCACGTCCCGGAAAGAAAAATCGAGTGGATCAGAGAGGAGTCTTCGGATTTCGATTATGTAAGACATATCCGGGATCTCTTCAGCTTCGATCCGACGGATATCCGCGAGAAGATCTATCATGACGAGGAGATAAAGGCTGAGGTGAAGCTCGAGCGGAAAATGGAGCCGAAGCGGGATAGGACGGTCGATGTGAGCCGTGAGCTGGGGAAAATAGCATCCGAATCGGAAAACAGTGCTTTTGCCACGGAGGTGTCTTACAAATCCTACTCCGAACCGGCGGCCTCCGCATATTTCACAGCACCGGCGGCAGCTGTTAAGATGGAAGCGCAGGAAAACACAGTTACGCCAGAGGCACGGCCCTCTGCAGCACCGGCTTCGGAGGTTTCGGAGAGTGCGGTCCCGGCGGGGGGAGAGTGGAAGTTCGTGACGAGCGGTGTGGAAGGAAATGCGGATGTCTTCGGCGTGAATATCTTCGACTATAAGTGGGAGAATACCGGGAAGACCGTGATGGTCAAGGATCCTTCGTATAACCAGGAGTTCCGGTTCACCATCTACCGGGTCGAGATCAAAGGCGTGGTCCACGAATTTGCGGCGGGAGAAATGAGTCCTCTGGTCTACGGATTCTTCACGAGAGAATAAGCGCCGTGGCGGAAGAAAAAGCGGAAGATGGCGGGCTCCCGCGACAGCAGTAAATACGCGCACGCGGAAGGATTCTTGCGAAGAATAGTACGCGGAACGGTGGAGCGGACCCGGCGGCAAAAAAAGTATTGACAGTGATATGGCCCTATGCTATTATCGCTACAAATTGAATATAGAAGAAACCGTTGACGCGGAGATAACGGCAATGATGCCTTTACAGAGAACCTGCGATGCTGAGAATCAGGTAAGAAACAAGTTGTCAAATGGACCGCTGAGGGCGCAGTCAAATGAGATTTCTGATTTCAGAGTATTCTGCGACGTGAGGCAGACGTGATATGCCGGGGATATGTTGGTATCCTGCTAAGAGCACGGGTCATACCGTGAAACAAGGTGGCACCGCGGACGCGGCAAGTAATTGCTCATTCGCCCTTGACAGAAAGAAGATCTGTCGAGGGCTTTTTTGTTGCCCTCGGACAGATGCCGGAGGGAAGGCTGCCCGGCCAACAGGGCAGGACCGGTCTCCGGAAGAATAGGAGGACAAGATGAACTATTTGCCGAAGCCGGAGGAAGTCCGGGAGATCGCATCGAAGGGCGACTACAGCGTCGTGCCGGTAAGCTGCGAGATCCTTTCTGACTTTACGACTCCTATCGAGACGATGCGTATCCTGAAGAACGTCTCGACACACTGCTACATGCTCGAATCCGCGCAGGCGGACGAGACATGGGGCCGCTACACATTCCTGGGCTATGAGCCGAAGCTGTCGATCACGTGCAGCAGCGGAGAGATGACGATCGGAGACAAGACGGTCACGACCGACGATCCGGAGAGCATCCTTCGGGAGATCCTTTCCGAATACAGAAGCCCGCGCCTTTCGTACCTGCCGTCCTTTACCGGCGGTCTGGTCGGCTATTTCTCCTACGATTATCTCGGATACAGCGAGCCGACGGTCCGGGCCGAGGTCGAGGATTCCGAAGAATTTAAAGACGTCGACCTGATGCTCTTCGATAAGGTCATCGCCTTCGATAACTTAAAGCAGAAGATCGTTCTCATCGTGAACATGAAGGTCACCGATGGCGGGAAGAAACTCTCCGACGAGCAGATCGGGAAGAACTATGATCAGGCGGTGAAGGACCTTCAGGCGCTCGCTGATCTGATCCGTCACGGCAGAAAATCCGAAGAGAAGCCGGGCGTCCTTCAGGGCGAAGTCGAGGCTCTCTTCGATAAGGAAGAGTTCTGCCGGATGGTGGAGAAAGCCAAGCACCATATCTTCGAGGGGGATATCTTCCAGATCGTACTCAGTAACCGTCTGTGCGCGCCCTTCGAGGGAAGCCTCTTGAATACCTACCGCGTCCTTCGCACCATCAATCCGTCGCCGTATATGTTCTACTTCTCCGGCACGGATGTGGAAGTGGCCGGCGCGTCTCCGGAGACACTCGTCAAGCTGGAGAACGGCGTGCTCCACACCTTCCCGCTGGCGGGTACGCGCCCGCGCGGCAAGACCCGGGCGGATGACGTGGCACTGGAGGTCGAACTTCTCTCCGATCCGAAAGAACTGGCCGAGCATAATATGCTGGTGGATCTGGGAAGAAACGATCTCGGGAAAATCAGTGAATTCGGCAGTGTAGAAGTGGAGAAGCTTCACTCCATCGAGAGATTCTCCCACGTGATGCATATCGGATCTACTGTCCGGGGTCAGATAAAGGAAGGGTACGATGCCCTCGACGCCATCGCGGCCGTGCTTCCGGCCGGCACGCTCTCGGGTGCGCCGAAGATCCGTGCGTGCCAGCTGATCGCGGAACTGGAGAACAACAAGCGCGGCATCTACGGCGGCGCTATCGGATATGTGGACTTTACCGGCAACATGGATACCTGTATCGCCATCCGCATCGCCTATAAGAAGAACGGGAAAGTATTCGTCCGTTCGGGTGCCGGCATCGTGGCCGACTCCGATCCGGAGAAGGAATACCAGGAGTGCCTGAATAAGGCCAGAGCGGCGCTGCGCGCTCTCGAACTTGCAAAGGAGGAAGACCTATGATCCTTCTTATCGATAACTACGATAGTTTTTCCTATAACCTCTACCAGCTCGTCGGGACCATCGACCCGGATATCAAGGTGATCCGTAATGACGAGATGACCGTGGAGGAGATCCGGGCACTTCACCCGAGACGCATCATCCTCTCCCCGGGGCCGGGGCGCCCGGAGGACGCGGGCGTCATCATGGAGGTGGCCAGAACGGTCAGTAAAGAGATCCCGACCTTAGGCGTCTGCCTCGGTCATCAGGCGATCTGCGCGGCCTACGGTGCGACCGTTACCTATGCAAAAGAACTGATGCACGGCAAACGTTCGAACACCGATCTGGACACGGAGACAGTGCTTTTTAAACGGTGTCCGAAGACGGCACAGGTCGCGAGATACCACTCCCTGGCGGTGGATGAGAAGACGCTCCCGCCGGAGCTTAAGGTAACGGCCAGGACGAAGGGGGACGGCGAGGTGATGGCCGTGGAGCACACGGAGTATCCGATCTACGGTGTACAGTTCCATCCGGAGTCGATCCTGACCCCGATCGGGAAGAATATACTGGAGAATTTCCTGAGATAAATCGAAGAACGGCCCCATGAAAGGGCGGAATAAAAACGAAAAACGGATAAGAGTAAAGGAGAGACAAGAAAATGATTAAAGAAGCCATTGTTAAGATCGTAAGCAAAGAAGACCTCACCTACGACGAGGCGTATGCCGTCATGAACGAGATCATGAACGGAGAAACGACCGCCACACAGAACGCTGCATTTCTGGCGTCGCTGTCGACGAAGAGTGCCCGTGCCGAGACCACGGCGGAGATCGCGGGATGTGCGGCGGCGATGCGTGAGCATGCGACCCAGGTGGAGACCGGCATGGATGTATTCGAGATCGTCGGTACAGGCGGAGACCATGCGGGCAGCTTCAACATCTCCACGACATCGGCGATCGTGGCGGCGGCCGGCGGCGTGAAGGTGGCCAAGCACGGTAACCGTGCGGCTTCCAGTAAGTGCGGTACGGCGGACTGTCTCGAGGCGCTCGGCGTGAATATTGACCAGAGCCCGGCACGCTGTGTGGAACTTCTGAATGAAGTGGGCATGTGCTTCTTCTTCGCGCAGAAGTACCATTCTTCGATGAAGTATGTCGGTGCGATCCGAAGAGAACTGGGATTCCGCACCGTGTTTAATATCCTCGGGCCGCTGACGAATCCGGGCAAGCCTTCGATGCAGCTCCTCGGCGTCTATGACGAATACCTCGTGGAGCCGCTGGCACAGGTTCTGGTGGAACTGGGCGTGAAGCGCGGCATGGTCGTGTATGGCATGGATAAGCTCGATGAGATCTCCATGAGCTGCCCGACCAAGATCTGCGAGATAAAGGACGGATGGTTCCGGACGACGACGATTAAGCCGGAGGACTTCGGATTTACGACCTGCTCGAAAGAGGATCTCGTCGGCGGTACGCCGGAGGAGAATGCACAGATCACGCGGGATATCCTGTCCGGTGTGAAGGGCCCGAAGCGTGAGGCGGTCCTTCTGAATGCCGGTGCGTCGCTGTATATCGGCGGGAAGGCGGAGTCCTTCCAGGAGGGCGTGAAACTGGCGGCGGAGATCATCGACTCCGGCCGTGCGATGGAGACACTTAAGAAGCTGATCGAGGTCAGCAACCGTCCGGAGGCCTGAAGATGACGATACTCGACCAGTTAGCGGAACATGCCAGGGAGCGGGTGATCCTTGCGAAGGAGAAAGTCCCCTTCAAGGAGATGCGGCGTCTTGCGGAGAAGCGCGCTGCGGAAGAGGGAGCCGGCGACAGTGCTTTTGCCTTTGAAGAAGCATTGGCAAGAAATCCGGATATCGCCTTCATCTGTGAGTGCAAGAAGGCTTCTCCGTCGAAGGGCCTGATCGCGCCGGATTTCCCGTATCTTCAGATCGCGAAGGACTACGAAGCGGCGGGGGCGGATGCGATCTCGGTCCTGACCGAGCCGAAGTGGTTCCTCGGTTCCGACAGATACCTTCAGGAGATCGCATCTATGGTGAAGGTGCCCTGCCTTCGGAAGGACTTCACTGTCGATCCGTACATGATCTACGAGGCGAAGGTCCTCGGGGCGTCGGCGGTCCTCCTGATCATGTCGATCCTTCCGGAGAAGGTGGCAGGCGAGTATCTGGCGGTCGCCGATTCGCTGGGACTGTCGTCGCTGGTCGAGACACATAACGAGGAAGAGGTCGAAGCGGCGCTTCGTATCGGGGCGCGGATCATCGGCGTCAATAACCGGAATCTCAAGGATTTCAGTGTCGATACAGAAAACAGCAGGCGGCTGCGGGAGAGGATCCCGAAGGATGTGCTCTTCGTGTCTGAGAGCGGCGTGACTTGTGCCGAGGATGTGAGAAAACTTCGGGAGATCGGGGCCGACGCGGTCCTGGTCGGAGAGACTCTGATGCGGGCCGAAGATAAGACCGGAAAGCTTCGTGAGCTCCGGTCCTGAGATGTTGGGAGAGGATAGTTATGACAGCGGCGAAGATCAAGATCTGCGGGCTTAAAAGACCCGAAGATATCGAGGCGGTGAACCGTCTTCTTCCGGAGTACGTGGGATTTGTCTTCTGGGGAAGGAGCCGGCGGTGCGTAAGTGCGGAGCAGGCGCTGGAACTGAAGAAACTTCTGGATCCGAGGATCCGGGCAGTGGGTGTTTTCGTAGATGAATCGGAAGAAGTGGTGTCGGATCTTCTAAACCGTGGTATAATCGACTTCGCGCAGCTTCACGGAAGGGAAGATGAGGACTATATCGCATCTCTTCGGAAGCTGACCGGTAAGCCCTTGATCCGGGCCTTCCAGATCCGTTCGGAAGATCCTTCGGAGATCGGGGAGATCCTGAAGGCGGCCGAAGAGTGTTCGGCAGAGTATGTGCTGATCGATTCCGGAATGGGATCCGGGAAGACCTTCGACTGGCGGATCCTTCGGGATTTCAGAAGGCCGTTCTTCCTGGCGGGAGGACTCGATTCCGATAATGTGGCAGAAGCGATTGCCGGGACAGGTGCTGCTGCCGTGGACGTCAGCTCCAATGTGGAGACGGACGGAGTAAAAGATGAATTGAAAATGCAGAAATTCGTGGCGGCGGTACGAGGTGCTGCCGGAAGCGAAAGATAGAACAGGGAGGGAACTTCTATGACCAATCCGAAAGGACGCTTCGGTATTCACGGCGGACAGTATATTCCGGAGACGCTCATGAATGCGGTGATCGAGCTGGAGGAAGCCTATAACCACTATAAGGATGACCCGGAGTTTAACCGGGAACTGACGGAGCTCTTTAACGAATATGCGGGCCGTCCGTCGCGTCTTTATTTCGCGAAGAAGATGACAGAGGATCTGGGTGGTGCGAAGATCTATCTTAAGAGAGAGGATCTGAACCACACCGGTGCCCATAAGGTGAATAATGTTCTGGGGCAGGCGCTCCTTGCCAAGAAGATGGGCAAGACCCGTCTGATCGCTGAGACCGGTGCCGGACAGCACGGTGTGGCGACAGCCACGGCAGCGGCGCTCTTCGGGATGGAGTGTGTGGTCTTCATGGGTGAAGAGGACACGATCCGTCAGGCGCTGAATGTGTACCGTATGCGGCTTCTCGGGGCGACGGTCGTTCCGGTCAAGAGCGGGACGAGAACACTGAAGGATGCCGTCTCGGAAGCGATGCGCGAGTGGACGACACGGATCAGTGATACGCATTACTGCTTAGGTTCGGTGATGGGGCCGCACCCGTTCCCGACCATCGTACGTGATTTCCAGGCGGTGATCTCGAAGGAGAGCCGTGCGCAGATCCTGGAGAAAGAGGGCAAGCTTCCGGATGCGGTGCTGGCCTGTGTCGGTGGCGGAAGTAACGCCATCGGGTCTTTCTACCACTTTATCGGTGATGAAGGTGTGAAGCTGATCGGATGTGAGGCGGCCGGACGCGGGATCGATACGTTCGAGACGGCGGCAACGGTCAATACGGGAAAGCTTGGTATCTTCCATGGCATGAAGTCCTATTTTTGCCAGGATGAGGACGGGCAGATCGCGCCGGTGTATTCCATCTCGGCCGGTCTGGATTATCCGGGTGTCGGTCCGGAGCACGCGCATCTGCATGATATCGGACGTGCCCAGTATGTGCCGGTCACCGATGAAGAAGCGGTGGAGGCGTTCGAGTATCTGTCGAGGACCGAGGGCATTATCCCGGCTATCGAATCCGCGCATGCGGTGGCCTATGCCAGGAAGCTGGCACCGACGATGGGGAAGGATCAGATCATCATCGTGACTATCTCCGGCCGCGGGGATAAGGACTGCGCCGCCATCGCCCGCTACAGAGGGGAGGACATCCATGAGTAAGATTTCTAGTGCTTTTACCAATAAGGCGTTCATCGCGTTTATTACATGCGGAGATCCGGATCTTGCGACCACGGCTGCGTGCGTCCGGGAAGCGGTGAGAAACGGTGCCGACCTGATCGAGCTGGGGATCCCGTTCTCGGATCCGACGGCGGAAGGTCCGGTCATCTCGGCCGCGAATATCCGTGCCCTTTCCGGCGGGATCAAGACGAAGGACGTGTTCGAGCTTGTCCGGGAGCTTCGTAAGGACGTGACGGTGCCGATGGTCTTCATGACCTATGCGAATGTGGTGTTCTCCTATGGTGCCGAGAAGTTTATCGGTACGTGTGAGGAAGTCGGGATCGACGGGATTATCCTTCCGGATCTTCCCTATGAGGAGAAAGAGGAGTTCCTGCCGACCTGTAAGGCGCACGGTGTGGACCTGATCTCCCTGATCGCGCCGACGTCGGAGAACCGTGTCGAGATGATCGCACGGGAGGCGGAGGGATTCATCTATCTGGTCAGCAGTCTCGGTGTAACGGGAGAGAGATCGAAGATCACGACGGATCTTGCGGGGATCGTTTCTCATATCCGGAAGGTGACGGATGTGCCGGTCGCCATCGGATTCGGCATCTCGACGCCGGAGCAGGCGAAGGAGATGGCCGGTTTAAGTGACGGTGCCATCGTGGGATCGGCGATCGTGAAGCTGGTGGAGAAATACGGGAAAGATGCGCCGAAGTATGTGGGTGAATACGTCAAGAGCATGAAGGATGCGATCTTGGGTAAATAAGTAAGAAAGCGGGCTTGCCCAGTCGGGAGAAGTGCCGTGCAGGAGGGAAAACTATGACGGTCTCGTACAGTGGAATCGAAGGGTCTTTCGCCGCAATGGCGGTGGATGCGATCTTCCCGGAGGAGACGAGAATGCCCTGCCATTCTTTCCGTGAGGCGTACGAGAAGGTCGTCCGCGGGGAGTGTGAGGCGTGTGTGCTTCCGATCGAGAACAGCTATGCCGGGGAAGTCGGTCAGGTGTCGGACCTGATGTTCTCGGGGAGCCTGAAGATCGTCGGTGTGTATGAGCTGCCTGTTTCCCAGTGCCTCTTAGGTGTAGAAGGAAGTTCCGTGGATACGATCAGGAAGGTCATGAGCCATCCGCAGGCGCTGGAGCAGTGTGGTGATTTCATCGCGGGGCATGGCTATGAAGTGATCCCGAATGAGAATACGGCCCGTGCGGCGCGCGAGGTGGCGAAGCAGGGAGATGTGTCTCTGGGCGCGATCGGGAGCCGTGCTGCGGCGGAACTGTATGGACTTACGATCCTCGAAGAGGATATTAACGGGAGCGCGCAGAATGTGACGCGGTTCGCCGTGTTTAAAGGGCCGGAAGCGGTCGGGACCATGCAGCCGATGAAGAATACGATCCTGATCTTCACGATCCGCGACTTCGCGGGTGCGCTGGCCCGTGCCATCTCGATCATCGGAAAACACAACTATAACATGCGTGTCATCCGAAGCCGTCCGGTCAAGGATGTGAACTGGCAGTACTACTTCTATACGGAGATCGAGGCGCATCTGGATACGGAAGAGGGCTGGCGGATGCTCGAGCAGCTGAAGACCGCCTGTGAAGTGATTAAGGTGATCGGTACATATACCCCCGGTGAGCGGATCGGTGAGAAGGAGAAAGAAGAATGAATGCGGAATATATTAAGAAGCTGGCCCTGCCGGAGCAGGTGAAAGAGATGTATCCGGTCACGCCGGAGATGGATAAGGCGGTGGCGAAAACCAAGCGCGAGATCGAGCAGGTCATCGAGGGTCTTTCCGATAAACTGGTCCTGATCATCGGGCCTTGTTCTGCGGATAATGAAGATAGTGTCGTGGACTATATCTCCCGTCTTTGTCCCATCCAGGAGAAAGTGCAGGACAAGATCATTATCGTTCCGCGTATCTATACGAATAAGCCGAGAACGACCGGCGAGGGGTATAAGGGGATGCTCCATCAGCCGAATCCGAACGAGAAGAGTGACCTTTTCAAGGGGATCCTCGCCACGCGGCATCTGCATATGCGTGCGATCTCTGAGACCGGATTTGCCTGTGCGGACGAGATGCTCTACCCGGAGAACTACGAATATCTCGATGATCTTCTGGCGTATGTGGCCGTCGGTGCACGAAGCGTCGAGGACCAGCAGCATCGTCTGACAGCCAGTGCCATCTCGTCTCCTGTCGGTATGAAGAATCCGACCAGTGGTGACTATGCGGTCATGCTGAACGCGATCCTGGCGGCCTCGCATCCGCATACTTTTATCTACCGCGGATGGGAGATCGAGTCGAAGGGGAATGTCTACGCGCATGCGATACTGCGCGGATATACGAATAAGCATGGCGAGGCCCAGCCGAACTACCACTTCGAGGATCTGATCCGTTTAAGTGAGCAGTACGAAGAAAGAAATCTGCCGTATCCGGCGGTGATCATCGACACGAATCACGCGAACTCTGCGAAGAATCCGTTCGCGCAGCCGCGTATCATCAAGGAAGTCCTGAACTCCATGAAGCTAAGTCCGGAGGTCAGAAACCTCGTTAAGGGATTCATGGTCGAGAGCTATATCGAAGACGGCTGCCAGAAGGTGGGCGGCGGTGTATATGGTAAGTCGATCACGGACCCGTGCCTGGGCTGGGAGAAGACCGAGAAGCTGATCTACGACATCGCCGAGATCCTGGCGTAATGGCCGAAAGGGGGATCACCTTGCAGAACAGGACATACCGGAATGTGTTCCTCGAGATCGGGAAGACCGAGGAAGAAATCGAGAGCAAAATCAACGATGCGGTGCATACGTTCTTCTTCGATGAGAAGGAGCGGATCTATCACGAAGCCGGAGAGGATACGGGCTATCTGGTGGATACCGGAAATAACGATGTCCGTACAGAGGGGATGTCCTACGGCATGATGATGGCCGTCCAGCTGGGCATGAAGGACGTCTTCGACCGGATCTGGAAATGGGCGAAGACGTATATGTATATGGACGAAGGCGAGAACGAAGGCTATTTCGCCTGGTCGTGCAGAACGGACGGCACGAAGAATGCTGTGGGTCCCGCACCGGACGGGGAAGAGTTCTTCGCGATGTCTCTTTTCTTCGCCTCCCACCGATGGGGCGATGGAGAGGGGATCTTCGCGTATAGTGAGCAGGCGAGGAGCATCATTCGGGCCTGTATTCATAAGGGCAGTCACGGCCGTGCCGGATCTCCGATGTGGAACCATGAGAACCATCTGTTCCTCTTCGTGCCGGGATGCCCCTTCACCGATCCGTCCTATCATCTGCCGCATTTCTATGAACTCTTCGCGCAATGGGCGGACGAGGAAGACCGGGAGTTTCTGAAGCAGGCCGCGAAGGCGAGCCGGGAATATCTCGTTACGGCCTGCCACCCGGAGACCGGCCTGAATGCCGAATATGCGCATTTCGACGGGTCGCCTGTCTCGGAGAAACTTCCCTGGGGATCTTTCGGTGATTTCTTCAGTGATGCGTACCGCACGGCCGCGAATATCGGGCTGGATGCCGAGTGGTTCGGCCAGGACGCGGGGCACTATGCCATTCCTCTCCGCATGATGCGCTTCTTCGGGACGGATCTGGAGGCCGTGAGATGTGCCTATAAAGTGGACGGCACCCCTCTCGAGCGCCCTGTCCTTCACCCTCTCGGGCTTCTGGCAACGATGGCGCAGAGTGCGCTGGCCATTCCGTATAGCGGGGAAGGCGACAGCGATTCCGCTTATGCCATTGCGGGACGTTGGGTCGAGTGGTTCTGGAACGAGCCGCTGCGGAAAGGGGAGCGCCGTTACTACGACAACTGCCTGAGTATTTTTGCACTTCTGGCGCTGTCCGGACGATACCGCATCTGGTGAGGCGGCGAAGCCGCGGTGGATCAGTTCAGGATTTCTTCCTTCGCGTTGTCGGTATGGATCCTCTTGGTGACGGTGCCGGAGTCGTACTTCGTCGCGTCAGTTTCCATGAAGTAGATCTCGTTTCCTACGATGCAGATCCTGCCCTGATCCATGTTGCCGGTGTAGAACAGATTAAATCCGTTACCGTCCTTGTCCAGGTAGAGCTCATAGTCGTTGGCAATGTACGATGCCTCTTCGGAGAAGTTTCTCGAATAGGGAGCGGCTTTATTGATAAGTTCGAGGCTGCCTCCTTCCATATCGCAGCGGTAGTAGCCCATCTCCCCGTCCTTGGGCGAGCCGTAAAAGTACAGGAATTCTCCGTCTGTGTAGAAAAGATCTTCGCTGGAAGCTTCCACACCGGAACCATCGTCGAGTACCGTCGTCATACGGGCGTTAATATCCGTATATGCGATGGATCCGAAGAAGATACCGCCGTTGGCGAAGTTGGCCGGGTCCACGAAGTAGACGCGGTCGTTGGCGATGCAGAAATTGACATTGGGAATGATGGTGGAAGTCTCCGGAACGAAGATCTCCAGTTCATTCTCGCCGTTGAGGTCCGTACGGATCAGCGAACCGTCTTTACTGAAATACAGGTTATGCTTATAGACGAGCACCTTTCCGATGACGCCGCCGGTGAGCCGCTCGCTCTCGCCGGTAGTAAGGTCCAGCTTCGTCAGCGCGAACTGCCCCGGATCCGTGAGATTCTCCCGGAAGAAGAGGAAGTCTCCTTCCAGATTCAGACAGTCGAGAACCGGATTCGTCTTAGGAGAGGTCCGGTAGAGCTCGTCGGTCTGTCCGGTGGCATGGTTTTCTCTTACGATCGCGCACTGATTCTTCTCGGGGTGTGTGACATAGTAGGAGAACAGGCTGTCTCCCGTGGCAAAACCGCCGTTCGAGATATTTGCGGCGCCGAGCTCGATCGGGGAGCCGGAAACAACGATCGGCGTGTTCGATGTATTCTTGGCACCGTCCGTGTCCGAAGATGCGGACGTATCCGAAGAAGAGGAATCGGGATCCGATACATCCAGGGTATGGTCGGACGGATCTTTCTCTTCGCCTTCTCCCTCTTCACCCTTTTCTTCCTTTTCATCCTCTTCTTCCTCTACGGTCGAGGAACTTTCCTGATCAGAAGAGACTTTCTTACGCGCCTTGGTCGTTTCCGACGGCTTGCTGCACGCAGAGAGAAGAAATGAGCATGCGATCATGGCGATAATCAGATTTCTATATTCTAACTTTTTCATAAGTCATACCTCCTTGGTATTGCTCCGGGGCTTGCCATCAGTACCCCGGTATTGCCATGGTATCATGCATGAACGATCGTCCGGATAACGGTTTCGTCATACAAGGAGTCCGAAAATAAAGGAATCGTCACGAAAACAGTGCTTTTGTCAAAGCAATTTGCGATGGGCCTCTCTCACGACGATCTTAGGAATGACGATCCTTCACAGAATGGTCTTCTCATTGACACGGCTGAATAGCGGCGAGTATTTCCCTTTCTCGGAGGCAAGGCAGACCAGATAGAAGTCCGTGCTGCATTCTGCGTCCACGATGGGGATATTGACCCTTCCCGGGAAGACTTCGCCGCGTGTGATATAGTAGCTCGATGAGAAGACCGGATACTCGGAATTGGAGGCGAGCTCGAAGATCGAGTCGGTCTCCAGCTGGATAAGGTATTTACTGTTCGGCGTCTTCTCCCGATGCATTTTCGACCAGAAGCCGATGCGGCTGAGAAGCAGGATCGTCATGCCGTCCAGATCCTGAAGGTGCACTTCCGGATAGAAGGCGAGGGGATTACCGGGCGTCAGAGAAATAAAAAGACTCTCATGTCCGATCTTCTTACTGTGAAAAGCGGGATCTTCCGGCTGGAAATGGGTGACCGCCAGCTGGTAGGTATGGTTCCGCAGCTTCATGAGAAAATCGGCATCGTCTGTCATATCGGAAGAGACCGTCATCCCATCGAAGACCGTATTAATGATCGGAGTCAGGACCGTCTGCGGGACCGGCGCGCAGAATCCGATCGAGAGGGTGTGAAGGCTTCTGTCATAGGCGCGCACCCGGCTCTCGAAATCCTGCGTGACGGAGAGGAGCTGGGCGGCATACTCGGCAGCCATTTTCCCGGTGGGCGTCAGGCCAAGGTGGTTCTTCGAGCGGGTGAACAATGTTACACCGACCTCATCTTCCAGCCTTTTCATCGATCTGGTGAGAGATGGCTGTGATGTATTGAGGATCTCGGCCGCCTCGGAAAGGGTACCGCATTCGGCAAATGTTTTCAGCTGTTGAAGCATGTAAATATCGATCATGTGCTGCCTCCTCACTATTCAGAAATGTTATAGCAGTCGCCGTTATTGGCATTGTACATCAAACTGCAAATGTTTTAAACTCAAGCCATAGAGAAAAGACACCCGTAAATGGAGGTATTCAATATGGAAAGCGTGAAACTGTATAACGGAGTTGAGGTCCCGGTCTTAGGAATCGGTACGTTTATGATCAGTCCGGATGACACGGAGAAGTCGGTATATGCCGCGCTCAAGCTCGGTTATCGCATGATCGATACCGCGAATGCCTATATGAATGAACGGTCCGTGGGAAAAGCACTGAAGAAGGCCATTTCCGAGGGGATCGTCACCAGAGAGGAAGTCTTCGTGTCCACCAAGATCTGGGCCACGATGTATGAGAAAGAGACTGCTGTCGAGGAAACACTGGAGCGGCTGGGACTGAGCTACGTCGATCTTCTTTTTATCCATCAGCCGGCAGGAAACTTCATGGCCGGATACAAGATGCTCGAGAAGGCATATAACGAAGGAAAAGCAAGATCTCTCGGTATCTCCAATTTCCAGGGAGAGAAGCTGGAAAGACTTCTTTCTGAATCGGAGATCAAGCCGCATGTGATCCAGATGGAAGTGCACCCGTACTTCACACAGAAAGAGATCCGCGAGAGGCTTTCAGAGTACGGAACGAAGACCATGGGCTGGTACCCGCTGGGCCACGGAGACAGGAATCTGATCAACGAGGAGATATTCAGAAGACTCGGCGATAAATACAGAAAGAGCAGTGCACAGATCATCCTCCGCTGGCATACACAGATGGAGTTCATCACGATCCCGGGATCGAAGAATCCAGACCACATCCGGGATAACGGTGACATCTTTGACTTCACACTAACTTCGGAAGAGATGGAAGAAATCAGTAAGCTGGATGGGAAGAAGAGATACTATCACGCAGATAATGCCCAGGAAGAAAAGTATGCACAGATGCATCTTCCTTTTGAACAGTAAGAGTTAAGGAGGAAAGAATATGGCAGACAAAATCGTACAGACAGCAGGCAGAGATGCATTAGGAGAATTTGCTCCGGAATTTGCACACTTTAATGACGATGTGCTTTTCGGAGAGAACTGGAATAATGAGGACATCGATCTGAAGACAAGATCGATCATCACAGTCGTATCCTTGATGTCGCAGGGCATCACGGACAGCTCGCTGAAATACCATATCAGCAATGCCAGAAATCACGGCGTGACACAAAAGGAAATGGCAGCGATCATTACACACGTTGCTTTCTACTGCGGATGGCCGAAGGCATGGGCCGTATTCCGGCTGGCAAAAGAGGTCTACGAAGAAGCATAAAGTACGGACAGATAAGCGGAGGAAACATAACATGACAAAGACATTGATCGCATTCTTTTCAAGAGCAGATGAAAACTATTTCGGCGGGTCCATGAAGTATGTGGACGTGGGAAATACCGAGATCGTAGTGGGTCTCATGAAGGACCTGATCGACGCCGATACCTTTAAGATCGAGATGAAAAACCCATATTCCGCTTCGTATATGACATGTATCGACGAAGCGAAGAAAGACCTTCAGGCAAATGCCCGTCCGGAACTGGTCAGCTATCCTAGCAGCATCGATGAGTATGACACCGTTATTTTGGGCTACCCGAACTACTGGGGAACAATCCCGATGGCCGTGGCGACCTTCCTGGAGACTTATGATTTCACCGGAAAGACGATCCTTCCTTTCTGCACGAATGAAGGAAGCGGCATGGGAAGTTCGGAAAAAGACATCAGAAAGTATGCGAAGGGCGCCGAGGTAAAAAGAGGCCTTTCCATCAACGGCAGCCGTGCCGGATCTTCCGGTGATCCTGTGAAGAAATGGCTTTCTGAATCGGGATGCTGAGTGAGGTTTTATCGGGGAAACGGCAGTTCTTTCTTCAGTTTTGGCGAGTGATATAATCAATGTATACCCTACGTCAAAAGCAATGGAGGATGAACCATGGCAGAAGCAATCCGGATCAATGACAACACCTGGCGGATCGAAGACGGCGGAGTCCGTTTCCTGCTCCTTTGCGGAAAAGAGAAAGCCGCACTTGTGGATACGGGCATGAATGCACCGGATGCAAGGAGAATCGCAGAAGGCCTTACGGATCTTCCGCTTATCCTTATCAACACCCACGCCGATCCCGATCACATCTCCGGGAACAGTGCTTTTGCCGACGTATATATGTCTCCGGCTGAAGAAGAAAACTATAGAAATTTCGGCGGAAAATGCAAGATCCTTCCTGTCCAAGAGGGCGATGAGTTCGACCTGGGCGGAAGGATCCTTCGCGTGATCGATATCCCGGGACACACACCGGGAAGCATCGCACTCCTGGATGTGGAGAACCGCATCCTCATCAGCGGAGATACGGTCTCGGACAGCAATATCTTCATGTTCGGTCCCATGCGGAATCTGGACCGCTACATCGATAGCCTCGAACATCTTTCCGAACTGCAGGGACAGTTCGACGAGATCTATCCGATGCACGGATCTTTCCCGATGTCACCGGATCAGATCGGCAAGCTCATAGAAGGGGCAAAAGAGATCAAGGAGGGGAAAGCGGAAGGAAAAGAAGTGGAGTTCTACGGAAACAAAGCCCTTCTTTACAAGTTCCCTTATGCAGGGCTTCTCTGTGACCTGAAATAAGAGAAAAAAGTATATCTAATCCGGGATAATCTATTGAACGAAACCGAACAAATGTGCTACAATATAGAGGCCGGCAAATCCATAACAAGGAAGGTGTCTATATGAACGAATTAATTGCATATTGCGGCTTGGACTGCGAGAAGTGTGAAGCACGTATCGCGACGATGAATAATGATGATGCGCTTCGTCAGAAAGTGGCGAAAGAGTGGTCTGTCATGAACGAAGTCGAGATCACACCGGAGATGATCAACTGCACCGGATGCCGTGTTCCGGGCGTGAAGTTTCCTTTCTGTGAATCCATGTGTCCGATCAAGATCTGTTCTTCGGAAAAGAAG
>JAEEIT010000115.1 GCA_016281535.1 Clostridia bacterium
ACGGGACAGCAGAAGAATACTACAGGAAAATGAACGGCTACTATAAGAGAGGCCTTATCGACCCGGACATCGCTTCTATGTCTTATGATGACTATATGATTAAGATTGCTTCAGGTGCCGTTCTGGGATTAAGTGATGAGTACTGGGATTTCAGATATGAAACCGATTGTTTCGTGGATAACGGCAAGGCCGATCTGGGATACAACTATGTGCCTCTCGGCCTTACACTGAAAGAAGGCGTGGAGAACCACTACTATGACAGCAACAAGATCGTGAATCCGGAAAGCGGTGTGGCGGTCACCACCTTCTGCGAGGATCCGAATCTGGCGTTCCAGTTCATGAACCGTATCCTGGAACAGGATATCCATGACCTTCGCTTCTGGGGCGAGGAGTCGGTAGACTATCTTGTTGACAGTGACGGCACCTACTATCAGACCCCTTCCATGGCGAGCCAGCGTTCTGACTACTCATATAAGGCATCCCATTTCTGTGAGTATTTCTGCCTCCCTCACTTTTACGGTACGTCCCGGGATGGCATAAACGCCATGAATCCGAAAGACTCGTCCGCCGACAAACTTGCGTCCCTTCCCGAGCCGGTAAGCCGTTGCTTTACGGCCTACGGGTATGATTCTTACTGCGACTTTCTCAGATCCTCACCGACGGAATGGACTCCCTGGCATCCGATGACCGCTCTGGCTAACACGCTCGATTCCCGCACTGCGGGTGGAGCTGCTTACTTGAAGATTCAGGAGCTGAAGCACCAATATCTTCCTCAGCTGATCCTGGCGAATGATTTTGACGCGACGTGGCAGAAGTACGAGACAGAATACAATGGCACTTATGCAGATGATTTCATAGAGGAATTACAGGAAGAAGTAGACCGGCTTTACGCTATCGTCGGCTAGTTCCCCTCTTCAGCCACTCCGATGATTGCCGTGACACTCTTACTCGGAGCCATCAGGCAGGAATCGGAGAGCGTGATGCCGAGCCTTCTTTCCGCATCCAGAAGCGGCAGGAACTGTCTCTGGACCTCGATAGGAAGATCACCGTATCCCGGCGAATAGCGGAACCGGGTCTCCTTTCCGTGTTCCTTACAGACCGCCTTTACCTCTTCGTCGAAGGCATCGCACAGCGATTCGACCCGTTCGGCACCGAGTCCCTGGAGGAGAAGCCCCATCTGCGGATCCGCTTTCTCGAACCTTCGGATCAGCCGATCGATCCCCGAGCCGATGGTCGCCGCGAAGAGGACGGCCCGATCACAGCCCAGAAGATTCTTCCGGAGCTTCTCGGATCGTTGTTCGAAGGGAAAGACGGGAAAACCTTCCTCGTTCCACACAAGCGGCAGCACCATGAACCCCACACGGAAAGACACCGCACCGGAGATCAGGGATAGTGCTTTTTCCATCGAAGAAGCAAGCTTCGGATCTTTCGCGGCACGTTCCTGTTCGTAAACAGGAATGCAGGCATACCGCAGCCACTCTGTCACATGAATGGACGGAGATTCGTACTCGAGATACTGCGGGATGGTCCGTTCTCCGAGAAGGAGCGCCTCTTCGATCCGGCTTCTTCTGTCCATCTTACTTCACACCGTAATCTTTCCAGAGGATGCTGGAGAGATTGTGCATGATGGCCTCGGCCACATCCGGCTTATTCATGGAATAGACGTGGACATTCGTCACGCCATTGGCATACAGATCGATGATCTGGTCCGTGGCATAGGCGATACCGGCCTGCTTCATGGAGTCCGGATCCTGTCCGAAATAGTCGACGATCGCCTTGAACCGCTGCGGCATAAAGGATCCGCTGAGCTTAATCGCCTTCTCCACCTGGATCGCGTTCGTGATGGGCATGATGCCCGGGATGACCGGAACGGTGATCCCCGCTTCACGGATCTTGTAGAGGAAGTTATAGAAAAGATTATTGTCGAAGACCATCTGGCTGACGAGGAAATCCGCCCCGGCGTCGACCTTCTCCTTCAGATGCTTAATGTCTTCCCTCTGGTTTTCGCTCTCGGGATGGACCTCCGGATAGCAGGCCCCACCGATACAGAAATCGTATCCGCTCTCCTTGATTTCACGGATCAGTTCCACCGCATGCCGGTAGTCCCATTTACTTCTGTCGGTGTTCTCCAGTTCCGGCGTCAGATCCCCGCGGAGGGCCATGATGTTCTCTATCCCGAGACTGTGGATCTCTTCGATCTTCTCATGGATCATGGCCTTGGAGCTGCTGACACAGGTCAGATGCGCCATGGTCGGAACCCCATGCTTCTCTTCGATCGTCTTGGCAATATCCAGCGTGAAACGGCTTGTTCCGCCACCGGCTCCATAGGTCACACTCATGAAAGCAGGCTTACTCTCTGCGATCTTCTCCGTCGTCTCTTTCACGCTCTCGAAGGACGTCTCCTTCTTCGGCGGAAACACTTCGAAAGAAAGAGACATGCTCTTCTTATTCAGGATATCGATAATCTTCACAGCGTAAAACTCCTCACATATCGAAAGAATAGAATCATTATAGCACAAAGGTCACCTGAAATTTAAAGCGGAAAGGGGCGGGAGACTTTCGAGCCACGAGTTATTTGCCATAGGCAAATACTGTTTGAAGTGGCGAGGAATCTTCCTGACCCTTTCCGCTTAGAGTTCTATAACCTTCGTCGCCATCTTCTCCGTAAACCGCACATCGTGCTCGACGATGAGCATCGTCGGCGCATAGGTCCCGATCAGTTTCTCGAGCTGAAGTCTCGAGAACACATCGACATAGTTTAGTGGCTCATCCCAGATATAAAGATGCGCAGGCGTCAGAAGACTCGTGGCGATCAGGACTTTCTTCTTCTGTCCTTCCGAGAACTCTTCGATCCTCTTATCGAACTGCACCTGTTCCAGCGCCATCTGCCTGAGTACCGCGAGGAAAAGACTATAGTCCACGCCGTGTTCAAAAGCGTGCATTCTCAGGTCGCCGTGAAGATGCGAGGTATCCTGATTGATATACGAGATCTGAAGATTACTGGCTACCTCCAGCGTCCCCTCCGTGACGAAAGCTCCGGCTTCAGCATTTCCCGCCGCCTGAAGGATCGCCTTGATCAGGCTGGTCTTGCCGCAGCCGTTTCTTCCCTGCAGGAAGACACGTTCACCGTTCCGGATCTCGAAGGTCAGATCACGAAACACCTTCTCTTCGGAGTCCCGATACCGCAGGCTGAGATTTCTCGCCTCCACAAGCCGGTCCTTAAAGTGGGTAAGTGGAGACAATCTCAGATCCCGGACCTGTTCGATATCGTTAAGAAGTCCCTCTTTCTCCTCGATGCTTCTCTCCATCCTCTGCTCGAAGACCTTGACCCGCGATTCCATCTTCTTCGTTTTCGCCCCGATATATGACCTGGTCGACAGACTCCGGTCATGCTCTTTAATCGGATCGAATCCGATCTTCGTATTCTCTCCCTTCGTCGCCCATCGCTGGCTCTGGTCCATCGCGCCCTTCAGTCTCCGGATCTCCTTGAGATGCTTCTCGTTCTCCGCACGGGCGAAGGCATCCGCGCGCTCCTTATTCTCCCACCAGGTGCTGAAATTCCCGCTCTGCACTTCGATGCTTGAACGCTGAAGGACCAGTACATGGTCCACGCACGCATCCAGTAGATCCCGATCGTGCGATACCAGGATGAACCCCTTCTTCCCGGCCAGGTACGTCTTCACGATTTCCCTCGCTTCTTTATCCAGATGATTCGTCGGTTCATCGATCAGAAGGAAGTCATTCTCCCCTGAGAAAAGCACGGCCAGCATGACTTTCGTTCTTTCTCCGAAGCTGAGTGTCCGGATCGGACGATAGAGCAGTTCCGCATCCACCGCAAGGTCAGAAAGCTCACACATCACCCGCCAGCTCTCCACACCGGGCTTCCACTCTTCCATCAGTTCATCTGCCGTTTTCCCTTCATCCGAAGGCAGTATCTTATACGGGAAATAATCACAGGGCACATCCATGGAGATGCTGCCGCTATAGTCGTATTTTCCCAGAAGCAGGTTAAGGAAAGTCGTCTTCCCCTTCCCGTTTCTGCCGATGAATCCGAGTTTCCAGCTTGTATCCAGTGTGAACGAAACGTGCTCGAAGATCGCGTCGTAACTGCTCTCATATGAGAAAGAAAGGTCGTTTACTCTTATCTGTGCCATAATTGTCCTCTTTCTGCCCGAAAGAAAAGAGTCTGTTCCTGCGCACGCAGAAACAGACTCACACGATTTACTTCACGTTTCCGATATCCGAAAGCAGAAATGTTGCCGCGATGATTCCATGAAAGCGCACACAAGATGACCCTTCCCGGGTCTTTCTTAAAAATGTGTATCCTTCAAGCATCATCACTTTCTCATTGGTCTACCCAAACCGCGTAAAATACGCGTTCCTTCCTTCAGATTCGTTTCCGGAGCATGTTTCTTCTTTCATGTCCGATCCTATTTCCGATGGTACCACGCACGAAGACCCGGTGCAACCACTTTATACCAGAGGTTTAGTGTATCCGCGCTAAGCAGGGAGCATCAGGCTGCCGGCGTCTGATCCTTATTCTTGCCCTTCTTGACCAGAACGATAATGATCACGACTACCGCTGCGACGACAAGAACCGAACCGCCGATGATCAGGCCGAGCGCCCATGCCGGAAGCCCGGAACTGTCGGAACTCTTCTTCGACTTCTTGTCCTTGGACTTCTTATCCTTCGACTTCTTTCCGGAATCCTCGTCGTCATCCTCATCGTCATCGTCGTCATCTTCGTCGTCTTTATCTTTCTTTCCGCCCTTTTTGCTGTCAGACGAATCGAGCTTAAACTCCACATGTGCCGGTTCCGTTATCGAGAGCAGATCCCATTCCAGTGATGTGCCATCCGAGGAGGCTTTCGTCGCGTTATGGCTGATCGCCCCGTCCGGAAGATCCAGTGTGAACTTCATATAGCCGCCATACTGTGCGATCGAAGAAGCATCCACGCCTTGGGATTCCATATCACTGGTGTTCGAAGACATATCCCAATTCAGGATATATGTGTCCCCGTTCTTCGTCAGAGAGAATCCGCCGAATCCCATATCCAGTTCTTTCATCTTCTGCAGTTCCGCATCGAGTTCGTCCAGCTTGATCCCGTTCTTCGAACATGTAAAACCGATATAGTCTACATCGTTGACCTTCTTCTGATACTTATCGGCTTTCCATCCATACTCTTCGAGTTTCTCGATCGTGGCATCGATCGCCGCACCCGAATCCAGATTCATATCAGAAGAATCCGTGTCATCCGACATCGCAGACAGATCGATCGTCGCATACAGAATATGGAAGTCGATCGTGCCATCCGAGTGAATGGTCGCATTCGCCTCATACTGGATGCATCCCGTCAGTGCCAGGATAAAAGACACCACCAGAACCAGAATGGTCAGTTTCTTCCACCCGTGTGTTCGCTTGTTACTCATTTTCAAGTTCCTCCTCTTTCTTTCTTCTCTTGCCCATATAGATATATGCACCGGTACCGATCAAAGAGATCAGTGCTGCGCCCAGGATCGCCCGAACAGAGAAGTCTACTCCGGTCGGGATAATGCCCTTCCTTGTGTTGACGAAATAAACATGTGTGCCCACTCCGACTCGGCCCTGAAGGCTGTTTCCGGAAACGAAGGTGCCGGCGTCGTAATTCGCCTGTCCCTCACAGTGCTTCACACTGTATCCCTGTGCCGTTGTTTCCGTAATCACATATCGGGTACCCTGCTTCAGGCCACGGATCTCGATGCTCTCCCCGTGAGCCAGCGAGATGGTCGCCACACCATTTGAGTTAAATGTGATCTGACGTTCTCTGTTCTCATAACTGTATTTCACATATTTCTTTCCCTTGATCGGCTGGTTGTACTCGTCATACAGTGCCACAGTAAAGGTGAACTTCTGTGCCTTATTACCGAAGTTTCCCTCCACCTTCTTCGTGATCGTAAGGGTCTCCATGGCGCGGTTGACAACGGTCAGACTTTCGCGGACACGTCCGTTTTCATCAGAAGTGCTAAGCGTTACTTCATCCGCTGCGTAGACACCGTCGATCCGGATGCCTCCGGTCTTAAGTACCGTGAAACGGATCGAATACGGAAGGCTCTGGTAGCCGTCTTTCGCCTGTTCCTCAACAAGTGCGTACGAGCCGGCCGGCAGAGTATACCACGTCGCAAGCGTATTTCCGTCAGGCATTCTGACGATACCGTTCTCATCCGATACGAGGGACTCATACCCTTCGATCGGGGCGGTCTCCGGATATCCGACTCCACCAACGACTTTCCACCTATGAAGCGAGAAATAGGTCTCATCGAGCGGGTTACCCTGATCGTCCGTCTTCACCACCTGCATCTGATACGTCTTGTTCTTTAC
>JAEEIT010000116.1 GCA_016281535.1 Clostridia bacterium
CTTATTCTACAGAGGATGACACACGTATACTGCTTAAAGCATATAACAGACAATGCAATTATTTTATAGATCAGTATATTGCTGCAAAGAACAGATTGATCGGTCTGATGGATCAAGTCATGCCTGGTGTTAATGAACTATTTCACAGTCCCAGGCGTCCTTCTGACGGGCATACAAAATGGATCGACTTTGCAGGACGGTTCTGGCACTGCAGCTATATTACCGGCTTCTCACTGAATCAGTTTACTGAAACTTATGTCAGTTGGTGCAAAAAGAATAATTTCATTGCAAGTAAAGAAAAAGCCAAAGATATCTATTCTTGGGCCAAAGAATGTATTCCCACTTTACCTAAGGATGCTCTAACCAAACAAATGGTAAAGCAAATGGTTCAGAACGTTCAGCACATTGCAGAACATGTAAATACCATTCAAAAAGAGATGGACTGTCTTGCTTCTTCCTTGCCCGAACATTCTATAGTTATGGACATGTATGGAGTCGGCCACATCTTAGGTGCGCAGCTTATGGCCGAGATTGGCGATGTGCGTCGTTTTGCTCACAAATCCAATCTGGTAGCTTATGCCGGGCTGGATGCTCCTCCATATCAATCCGGAGCATACGAGAACCATAACAGGCACATATCGAAACGTGGATCTACTGACTTGAGAAGAGTTTTGTTTCTAATCGTCAGCGTTATATACGAAAAACAGAATTCAAACGATCCAGTTTTTCAATTTATGTATCGTAAACGTTCAGAAGGCAAGCCTTACTACGTTTATATCGTAGCCGGCTGCAACAAATTCTTACGCATCTACTATGCGCGTGTTAAAGAACACCTGAATGCTTTAGAGACTGCATAAAAAGCATTCTTAGAAACGAAAGACCATTTCCGTTATAGAAATGGTCTGCTTTGCTATGCCCATTGATATTTAATAAGAACAACAAAAATATCTATTGACTATTATTAGCGGGTTTTAGTTATCTATCTGATATTTTAACGCCCTGAAAAAGGCAACCCATTCGAGTTCCCAGGGCTTCGGATCATTTTTTGTGAGATAACTGTCTCCATCAGCGAAGTCATATATCTTTTGAGCTGTGGCCTTATCACAATTCTTTTGTTTTACGATAACATAAGGAATCACTGCTCCGTCATCCCAGTTATATTCTCCCATGGCCATTCGGGAGAGTGCCTCTGTACTAAGGTCTTTTTCATAGAAGTGATCCCAAACCGGATCTTCACTTGCAAGATCTTCAATAATAAACTGTTCGCGTTCATTATGGATGCATTCACTTAATTCTTTTTCCCACAGAACCGTTTCTATTATTCTCGGTTCGTAGTCTTGTCTATCCTGATCATTGAAATACTCCTTCGGGGCAGGAAGAGTCATTTTTTCGATAGCTTTCTCAATAACTTCTCTTATAGCACAATCTATTTTCAAAACCTGCTTTACAAACACCTTATCCTGACGGGCTTCGTATTCCGGCATCTCCTTGGCATGCGATTCTTCATATTTATTTACATGAATCAGCATATCATCGCCGGCATTCGTATCTTCAAGCACACGGATCATAAGCACGACTAGGCCGTTTTCTATAGCTGCCTTAATGCTCTCGCGAATAAAAACATCTTTCTCATCTGTAAGATGCTCCAGCATAATGGCATAGATACTGACTAGTTTCTGCTGTTTTTCAAAAGAAGGAACATTGGGAAAACTGAATATCTTTCCTATAATACCCGAGAGTTTCTGTCCTTTGAGCGGACAGCTAACACTCTCCAAAAACAGATTCACGACATCAGTGTTGCGTGCAGTTACTTCAAGGATCTCAAGAACATCTTCCTCTTTATAAAACTTGGAATATTTCTCGAATATATCCTTGCACTTGGAAAGATCAGGCACCCTGACACCCGCTATCTCTAGAGTCTTAACAGAAACCATGCTCATAACAATTCACCTCCCGTTCCAATGTACCAGTTCCCTAACTGATATGATTATAGCCCAAGCCCCGGCAAAAAACATCGCAATGTTGTTTTCGCCGAAGTTTGTTCACCACAACTGCATTTGAGATTTGTCATAATTTCAACATCTTTTAATACAAAAAAGCCATTTGCATATCCCTCTCCATGTCATCGTCATTCACTAAGAAGTTTGCTTTATTGCTTTCACCACTTCAATATCGGCAGGAAGCCAGTTTACTGAATCCAGTTCTTCTAAGGAGAGCCACTTCGCTGCTTCATGTTCCAGCAGTTTCATCTTCGCCCCCTCTGCAAGTTCGGCCCAGAAGCAGTCCATGGAAAGATGAAATTCGGGGTAATCGTATTCCACCGTCAGAAGAAGATCACCGACAATAATTTCCGCATCCAGTTCTTCCCGGATCTCCCTTCGGAGTGCTTCCTGCGGTGTCTCTCCTTCTTCGATTTTTCCTCCGGGGAATTCCCATCCGTCTTTAAAAGCACCGTACCCCCGTTGTGTCGCGAAGATCCGGTCGCCATCGCGGATGATAGCGGCGACGACACGTACCGTTTTCTTTTTCTTTCCAATAAGCCAGGCAAAAGCTTTCGCCGTGCGGATATCCGGCTCTTTGAAGTGGTTCCCTTCATTCCATTCGAGGACACAGCTGACGCCACGTTCCTGAAGTACCTCATGCGTTTCACGGATCCTCTCTCCCACTGTTGCCATCACCGGATTACGTGCTTTTTCTTCTTTATCACCGAGGCTAAGATACACAGAATCAGCCTGGATCTTCTGCTCTTTCATATAGTCAAGGAATCCCGGAAACCATACCGACGGAGATGCTGCAGCGACCCCGGTGAAGCGGTCAGTCTGAAAGGCAGCCCATAAAGCAAAAAGACCTGCCAGCGAATATCCGCCGATATAGTAGGTTTTCCCTTCATCCGAACAGAGATCAAGTATTTTCCGAAGAGTCTCTTCTGCACCCTCTCCGAAGTCCTCTTTTCCGAAAACGGCCGGTGCTTTCCAAGGAGATAGATCTGTATTCCAGTCTTCGACCTGACACGCAATCAGAAAGAAGTCTCTCCCACAGCTTTCGGCTATGACAGAAACTTCATTCTCCATTCCTTCCATGTCGTGATCATCGACCGGCTGGATCAATACTATGTCCGCATTCGGATTTCCAAATTTATGTAACTTCATCGTATGCTGCCACACACGCCTCATTCAAACACGGATGTGTTTCAGACAAGATGCCATTCCACACCGTCGCGGGTATCCTTGATCTCGATCCCCTTCGCTTTCAGCTCATCACGGATAGCATCCGCTGTGGCGAAATCCTTCGCCTTCTTCGCTTCGGCACGGCGGGCGATCGCATCATTCACATATGCCTCAAGTTCCGAATCCACCGCAGTACCTTCACCCAGCGCCTTAGCATGACCGATCAGATCCAGAGACAGCACTCTGTCGAAGCTCTCTACCAGGGCAAGCTTGGTCGCATCATTCACGTCCGCCTTCAGTGCATCGTACAAGATGGTCACCGCCATGGATGTATTCAAGTCATTGGAAACGGCTTCGCAGAATCTGGCCTCAAACTCTTTCTTTGCCGCCTCGTCCACCTCGCCGTCTGCCTTGAGTTCGGATACACGCTTCACGAGTTTGTTATACGCCGAGACCGCATTATCGAAGGTGTCATACGAGAACACCAGCGGCTTACGATAATGGGACTGTAAGCAGAAGAATCTGTAGGCCAGCGGGTCATAGCCCTTCTCCTGAAGAACAGAAACCGTCAGGATCGCGCCTTTGGACTTCGACATCTTGCCGGACTGGTCATTGAGGTGGTTACTGTGGAACCAGTAATTGCACCACTTGTGACCGAGATATGCTTCGGACTGGGCGATCTCATTCGTGTGATGTGGGAAGATGTTATCCACGCCGCCGCAGTGGATATCCATATACTCGCCCAGATGCTTCATGGAGATGCATGAGCACTCGATATGCCAGCCCGGATATCCGACGCCCCAAGGGCTCTCCCACTTGAGTGCCTGGTCTTCGAACTTCGACTTGGTGAACCACAGAACGAAGTCTGTCTTATTCTTCTTGTTGACGTCCTCTTCCACATCATCGCGGACACCGATCTCGAGATCGTCTTTCTCGACTGCGGAGGAGAAAACATAGTAGTCCTTGAGCTTTCCAGTATCAAAATACACATTGCCGCCGGCAACGTACGCATAGCCCTTCTCGAGGAGCGTCTGCACCATGTGGATGAACTCGGGAATGCAGTTGGTGGCCGGCTCGATCACATCCGGACGCTTATTTCCGACCGCATCGAAGTCCTTAAAGAAAGCATCTGTATAGAATTTCGCGATCTCCATGACGGTCTTATGTTCACGCTTGGCGCCCTCGACCATCTTATCCTCGCCGGTATCCGCATCCGAAGAAAGATGTCCGACGTCCGTGATGTTCATGACACGCTTCACCTCGTAGCCTGCATACTCCAGAGACTTGATCAGCGCATCCTGCATGATATACGTGCGGATATTTCCGATATGTGCGAAGTGGTAGACTGTAGGACCACAGGTATACATGGCGACCTTGCCCTCTTCATTGGGCGTAAAATCTTCTACAGTTCTGCTTAACGTATTATAAAATCTAAACATGGCTATCTTCCGGCCTTCCACTTTATTTTTCTGCTAATAATACCACCGTTGCGTCAATTAGGAAAGTTCCTCCTACTATAAAACCGCCGTTTCCTTCGAAATCAGGTCTTCGGTATCCGCCATCGCCCGGAGCGTCTGCTCGAGGAGTTTGTCCAGCTCCCATCCGAGCTGATCCGCTCCCCGCTCGATCACTTCACGGGAGCATCCTGCGGCAAATCCTTTACTCTTATATTTCTTCTTTAGGGATTTCAGCTCCATGTCCTTCGTACTCTTGGAAGGGCGCATCAGCGCGGCCGCCCAGATCAGTCCGGTCAGTTCATCCGCCGCGAACAGGACCTTCTCCATTTCATGTACCGGCTCGACGTCGATCGTGACGCCGTTTCCCACCGTGATCCCGTATCCGTGGGAACATACCGCATGAATAATATCATCGCTGACACCGTTCTCCTTAAGAAGTTCCGGCGCCTTCAGACAGTGTTCCTCCGGATAGAGCTCGAAGTCCACATCGTGAAGAAGTCCTACGATCCCCCAGTATTCCTCTTCCTCCGCATATCCGAGCTCCCGGGCATACCATTTCATGACGGCTTCCACCGTAAATGCATGCTGAAGGTGGAACGGGTCCTTGTTATACTTTTTCAGAATAGTCAATGCTTCATCTCTTGTGATCATGGTCGCACCTCAGCAGGTATATCCGGGCTTTACATACAGTGCCTCTTCATCGGCAAAGATCTGGCCCTCAAATACCTCTTCCTTCCAGTTTTCTTTCTCTACTTCCTTGATCACAACCGATACGGAAGTAAGATCGCATCCGAGCAGTTCCGCGACATCCGCCGCGACCTTATCGGCGCACTTCTGCTTCACTTCCTCTGTTCTTCCCGGATAACATTTAATTTCTACATGTGGCATTTTCGTTTCCTCCTTTATTCTCTAAAAAAGCCTTCCTGTTCATAATACTTTTCTTCTGGAAATCTCGCATATGAAGTACTCATTCTGCGGAATCCCCAGTGCTCATAGAGCCCGATATGTTTCGGATGCGTATATAGAACCACATTGCACCCCGAAAGCCGCTTCAGGATCTCGTCGACGATGCGTTTTCCGATCCCTTTCCCGCGGTATGCATCCTTCACCGCGATGTTATAGATCGCCCCCTGGGATATCCCGTCCGAGATCGCCCTTCCGACACCGATCAGTTCCCCGTCTTTCTTCACGAAGATCGTCACATAACTATTCTGAAAGACCTGTCTCTGCGTGTCACTGTCAAGGTCGCTTAAGCCATAGTACCGGAGAAGGTCACTGACTTTCTGAAAGTCGATCTTCTCGCACGTATCGATGATCTCGTATGCGCTGCTGCTCATTATTCTACCGCTCCGTTTTAGATAGAGGAAGAGACTGCTGATATAGCAGCCTCCTCCCTGAGTGAGATATCTGACGGTGGATCGTTCCGTCAGTTGTTGTCGTAGATGTCTTCCGTAAACGTCAGACTGCCACGATAACCGGCATAAGTTCGGTTGAAGATCAATCGCTCGCTCATCGGGAACGACCCCAGGATGAACTGGATGTCCTTCTCCAGTGCGATCTCGCGGTCATTACTGGAACCGACAAGAAGCGTGATCTCCTGCTCTTCCTCGCGGATCGCCTGATTGATCTCATACTGGTCCGTCAGGAAAAGCACTTTCGGCGGGCGGGCATATTCGAGGTCCGTGATTTCTTTGATGATCGTCTCCTTATCTTCCGGTCGGAAAACAGGTTCGGACACGATGACCAGCACCGGCGTGAAACTATAGTCATTGGCAAGGTATCTTGTAAATCCGACTGCATTATTCGCATCCGCGACGACCGCGAAGCGCTTCCAGCTCAGGACACCGATCGCCTGCCCGAGGTAGTTATATACGTATTTTTCTTCGTCTGCGATGACCTTCTCCACCAGATCCTGATCAAGCTTCAGGGCTTCGCCCACCGCGCGGACGAATCTCGATGTATCCGTCGCACCGACGAACAGTCCCGGGATACGAAGGCTCGGTACACCGAACTTCGATTCGTACTTGGCCGCAGGACCCTTGAAGAGCCAGGGATTAACGATGATGTTCAGCGCCGCACTAGAACTCTTCTTCACATCCTCGATGCCCTGTCCCTTTGTGAAGAATGTGTTCACACGAAGACCCAGACGGGAAAGGATCCGGTCGATCTCTTCGAGGGTTCCGCTCCAGAAGGGATCGTGGTACGGGATGAGGCCGAAGATGTTGACGAGTTTGTCATCCTTCGGGACATCGCTCTCGATCACTTTATCGAGGAAAGTATTCC
>JAEEIT010000117.1 GCA_016281535.1 Clostridia bacterium
CTTGCTACCGCGATCCGGTATGTCTTATCAGCCATGTGAGAACGTCTCCTTTATGCCGAGTCTTCTCTGATAGATCTGATCACCGAACTCCGACTTTCCTGGGACTCCCACCGCATCGGCCCGGCAGTGCTGGCAGTGCCGGAACACATCGATGTATTTCTCGGCTTTCCTTCTCGCTTCGTCGATCTGCGGGCAGGTCGGTGCCGGTACATCTTTCAGCTCATGCTGCGGGATCAGGGGGATGATGTTATAGATCTTCGCGCCGGCTTCCTTCACCGTCTTCGCGATCTCTTCAATATGTTCATCGTTGATCCCCGGAACCAGTACCGTGTTGACCTTGACCGTGATCCCCGCCTCAGCGATCTTCCGTATGCCGGAAAGCTGATTCCGGATCAGGATCTTCGCCCCCTCGACGCCCTCGATCTTCTCGCCGTGGTAGATGATGTAAGCATTCAGCTTATTCTCGATCTCCGGATCCACCGCATTCACGGTGACGGTCAGGGAGTCGATCCCGACTTCGATCACGTCCTTCGCTCTTTCATCAAGAAGAAGTCCGTTCGTACTCATGCACTTGATAAGATGCGGGAATTTCTCCTTTACGATCTTGAACGTTTCCAGTGCATAATCGGAAGCCAGGGTGTCTCCCGGACCGGCGATTCCGGCCACTTTAATATCGGGGCAGATCTCCAGAGCCTTCCTTAAGATCTCTTCGCATTCTGCAGGTTTCAGGACTTTCGATGTCACTCCCGGCCGTTCTTCGACGTCGTTGATGGCGCGGTCACAGAAGCGACATGCAATATTGCATCCCGGACTGACAGGAAGATGGATCCTTCCTGCATTATTCTTATGACCGCCGAAGCATGGATGGGAGTTCTGCAGATCCTTGTATGTGTTACTCATCTGCTCCCCGGAGCTGTTCAGTCTTTGAACAGCGGGGTGGAGAGGTAACGGTCACCGGAGTCAGGCAGAAGTGCAACGATCACTTTACCCTTATTTTCCGGTCTCTTCGCGAGGATCTCGGCAGCCTTCAGGGCTGCACCCGAGGAAATACCGACCAGGATGCCTTCGGAAGTGGCGAATGCCTTTCCTTCTGCAAAAGCATCTTCGTTCTCGATGGCGAGGACTTCGTCATATACCTTCGTGTTCAGGACTTCCGGTACGAAGCCTGCGCCGATTCCCTGGATCTTATGTGCGCCCGGCTTACCTGTAGAGAGCACTGCGCTGGTGGCCGGCTCAACGGCAACGACCTTGATGTTCGGGTTCTGGGACTTCAGATACTCACCGACACCTGTGATGGTTCCGCCGGTGCCGACACCTGCTACGAATATATCTACTTTTCCGTCGGTCTGCTTCCAGATCTCCGGACCTGTTGTTTCCTTATGTACTTTCGGGTTCGCGGGATTCACGAACTGGCCGAGGATGATCGAACCTTCGATCTCTTTATTCAGTTCCTCTGCCTTAGCGATCGCACCCTTCATGCCCTTGGCGCCCTCCGTAAGAACGAGCTCGGCACCATACGCCTTCAGAAGATTTCTTCTCTCGACACTCATCGTATCCGGGAGTGTCAGGATGGCTCTATAGCCCTTCGCGGTAGCTACCGCGGCAAGTCCGATACCGGTGTTACCGGATGTCGGTTCGATGATCGTTGCGCCCGGCTTAAGAAGACCCTTATTCTCTGCGTCCTCGATCATGGCCAGCGCGATTCTGTCTTTTACGGATCCGGCCGGGTTCAGGTACTCCAGCTTCGCCAGGACGGTCGCTTCGGTTATCTCTCTTTTCTTCGAATACGCATTCAGCTGAAGAAGCGGCGTATTTCCAATCAGTTCCAGTGCACTTTGTTTAATCTCACTCATTTTTAAAATCCTCCTAAGAATAAAAATCCGGCTGCTACCCTTTTGGCAACAACCGCTCAAGAAAAGACCTGTTGTTCACATCAAAAGGTGGTGATACTTATTTGTTCAAACATGTCGAACACATACAACACATACACATCTGCATGAGTTTTCGATCCATCATATTCTTCATGTTTAACATCCTCCTTCTTGCTGTGTTTCTTGTCGCTTCCCTGAAGCTGAGATAATAGTAACATGACGTATGCGGTTTGAAAAATCGTTAATAATTATCATCTGTGATAAGTTCCGTTTATAACGTCACGATCCTCGTCGCCACCTCCCGGATATGCTCATCGTGTGTGGCGACGACAACGGCATTTCCGCGCTTCACATACTCCGAAAGATAGCCGAGGATGATCTCCCCCGTCCTGCTGTCCAGTCCCGTGGTCGGCTCATCTGCGATCAGAAGCTTCGGCTCCGTAAGAAGAGCCCTGGCCAGTGCCGCACGTTTCAGTTCGCCGCCGGACAGTTCATGCGGGAAGCGGTCGGCAAGATCTCCGATCCCGAGCTTCTCCAGATGTCCCTTCGCCCGTTCGGACAGTTCTTCCTCTTCTTCATCGTAAGAAAGAAGAAACGGCTCCACGATATTCTCCAGTATCGTATTCGTCTTCAGGAAGAAGTTACTCTGCGGCACATATCCGATCTTTCTTCTATGGATCTCGGACAGTTCCTCGTCAGACAGAGAATAGAGATCCTTCTGATCAAAGAGCACTTGTCCCTCATCCGGATCGAGTATACCCGACAGGACCGCGAGGAGAGTGCTTTTGCCGGAGCCGGATTCGCCCATGACTGCGACGAACTCGCCCTCCTCGACCGTAAGGTCGAAAGAATCCAGGACCACTCTTCTGCTGTTCTTATATCGTTTGCTTATCGAATTGGCTGTAAGCATCGCCTTACTCCTCCCTTCGAAGTGCCAGATACGGCTCGATGTTTGTCGTGTGAATGATAAAGAAGATCGAAGAAAGAAATACGATCAGGAACACGCCTGCGACGATGAGCAGAAACTCCACGGCTGCGGAGAGAATGCCCGGTCCGAGATAGGGCATATTCATCGACATGCCGATAAACCGTCCGAACGGGATCACGATCAGCGCGCC
>JAEEIT010000118.1 GCA_016281535.1 Clostridia bacterium
CTATAGAGAACCGGGCCCGCCAAGTCTTAAATGAGAGGAAATGACCATTCCCGCTATACCCCGATTCTTTGCAAAAAAGGAGATTTCAGTTCGTGCTTGTGGTTTCCTCTTTGGTTTTAGTACAATAAAGAAAAACCAAAGCGGAGTAGCTTCAAAAATGCACATGATTAAGGTGTTGTTTATATGTCACGGCAATATTTGTAGATCGGCCTGCTGCGAGTTTGTTTTGAAGGATATTGTTGAGAATCTGGGGATCAAGGAGAAGTTCCATATTGAGTCCCGGGCTACGAGTACGGAGGAAATCTGGAATGGAATCGGAAATCCGGTATATCCACCGATGCGGGATACTATGAAGCAGCGGGGGCTTGGGAAAACGCCTTATACGGATTTTTCTATGAAACGTGCGCAACAGTTAAAACGATCGGAATATGACGAGTATGACTTCCTGATCGGGATGGATTCGATGAATATGCGAAACATCGAGCGCATGACCGGGCATCGTCATGGTGATGGCAAGATATGGAAACTTCTGGAGTTCTGCGGGTCGACGAAGGACGTCAGTGACCCGTGGTATACGGGAAGATTCTCAGAGGTCTTTGATGAGTGCATCATGGGTTGTGAAGGATTACTAAAGTATCTTCGGGAACAAAGGATACTTTAGTGCAATAACAGGACAAAAAAACGATATCCGTTTCTGCTTCGTTCACGTATAATCTATTCTCGGTAAAAGAATGAGCGTGATGAAATAGGGTGCCGGCGAGCGCCAGAGGATGACGGATAGTATGAATAATAAGAATGTGACGGATATGACGGTGGGGAGTCCTGCCAGACATATATTGCGTTTTACGATCCCGCTTCTGATCGGGAATCTGTTTCAGCAGCTTTATAATATGGTGGACTCGATCGTAGTCGGGCGATATGTCAGTGCGCATGCGCTTGCAGCTGTAGGTGCCTGCGGCTCGCTGAATTTCCTTTTCTTCTCCTTAAGCTCCGGTCTTGCGGTGGGGATTGGTGTGATCGCATCGCAATACTTCGGCGCGAATGATGAAAAACAGCTGAAGAAGACGATTGCCAATTCCTTCTATGTGTTGGCGTCGGCGGCGCTGCTCGTGACGGTGATCGGCTTTTTCCTGGCTAGTCCGATCCTGCATCTTCTGAATACCCCCGATGTGTATGTTGCGGATTCGATCAACTATTTCCGGGTAACTTGTCTTGGTATTATCGGTATCGCTATCTATAACGGTGTGGCAGCGCTTCTTCGGGCGGTTGGAGATTCGAAGACTCCGCTGTATTTCCTGATTCTGAGTAGTGTTGTGAATGTGTCACTGGACCTTATCTTCGTGATCTGTTTTAATCTCGGAGTCGTGGGCGTGGCGCTGGCAACGATCATTGCGCAGGCGGTAGCGGCTATCGCGTCCATCATATATGCATATAAGAAGGTGAGTTACTTCCGTCTTGGCAAGAAGGATCTTCGTCCGGATTTCTCCATGATCCGGGATTCTTTCAAGATTGGTTCACCGGTGGCGATGCAGAACTCGATGATTGCCGTATCATGTATCGCGCTGCAGACTGTGGTGAACGGGTTCGGCCCGGATGTGGCATCGGCATATACGATCACCGGTCGTATCGAGCAGCTTGTGCAGCAGCCGTATGGTTCGCTCGGCATGGCGCTGACTTCCTATTCGGGTCAGAATATCGGTGCGAAGAAGCATGACAGGGTGGTCGAAGGATACCGTAAGGCGACGCTGACAGTCCTGGTGTTCAGTATTGTGATGCTGGGTCTGTTCTTCTTCTTCGGCCGCTATATCTGCGGGATCTTCGTTAAGGAAGAAGCGGCGGAGGTCATCCAGCTTGGTGCTCGTGCGCTTCGTGTCACAAGCCCCTTCTACTTCGCTCTGGGTATGATCTATGTTCCGCGTGCTGTATTAAACGGTTGCGGTGATACGGGTTTTGCGGTGATCAATGGCCTGACGGAAGTCGTCTGCCGTATCGTTTTCGCCAATATTCTGACCAGGATCCCGCTTCTCGGTTATTGGGGAATCTGGGTGACAACCGGTCTGACATGGGCATTCACGGCTATTGTGTGTGTGGTTAGATATCGTAGCGGTAAATGGCGTTATAAGGCTCTCGAGCATGGCGTGCAGGACACAAGTGTGAGCAAGCCGATCGAACCGGAAAGGAATAAGGACCGGAAAAGGTATAGTGCTTTTGCCGTGGAAAGAAGTGCAGGCAAATCGTAAGATGACGCCGTGACGGCGCTTTGGCGGAACCTCCGAAAGTATGATATAATTGATAAATCTATCGTTTATTATATTGAAACAAGGAGGCAAAGCGAATGGATATTGAAAAGATTGCGAAATACTCTTCGAACCAGCAGCCGATCTGTGTGAAGAACGACACGATCGAAGACGCGCTATTTGAGAAATACGGCGTGAACCGCGGTCTGCGTGATATCAATGGTAAGGGCGTTTTAACCGGCCTTACGCGGATATCGAAGATTGTTTCCTTTACCTCAGGACCGGATGGAAAACAGGTGCCGTGCCCAGGCGAACTTTGGTATCGCGGGTACAACATTAAGAAACTGATCGGTGAACTCGGAGAACACGAGTTCGGATTCGAGAAAACTGCGTATCTTCTGCTTTTCGGTGAGAAGCCGACGGAGAGCCAGCTCATCGAATTTCAGGCGATCCTTGACGAATGCCGGAGCCTGCCGACGAATTTTACGCGTGATGTCATCATGAAGGCGCCGAGCCGGGATATTATGAATTCCATCACAAGAAGTGTGCTGACGCTGGCTTCCTATGACGACAGTTCCACGTCATCGGATGTTTCGGACAGCCTTAGACAGTGTATCCAGCTGATCGCGCAGTATCCTATGTTTGCGGTCTATAGTTATCATGCGTACAATCATTACGATAACAACGACAGTATGTATATCCATCGTCCGCAGAAAGGAAAGTCTGCGGCAGAGAATTTCCTTCTCATGCTGCGTCCGGACCAGAGATATACGGAGCTTGAGGCGAAAGTGCTGGACGTGGCGCTGATGCTGCACATGGAGCATGGTGGCGGAAACAACTCGACGTTTACAACACGTGTGGTTACTTCTTCCGGTTCGGATACGTATTCGGCCATGGCGGCGGCGATGTCCTCGCTGAAGGGACCGAAGCATGGCGGTGCGAATATCAAGGTCGTGCAGATGATGGATGATATTAAAGATCATGTAAGCAATTGGGAAGATCGTGCCGCGATCAAGGATTATCTCATGAAGATCTTAAGTAAGCAGGCATTCGACAGAAGCGGTCTGATTTATGGTATGGGACATGCGGTGTACTCGATGAGTGATCCGCGTGAGGAAGTGCTGAACGCCTATGTCGAGAGACTTGCGAAAGCGCAGGGTATGGAGCGTGACTATATACTTTACAAGAATGTAGAGGAGCTGGCTCCGGAAGCGATTGCGGAGACGCGTAAGATCTTCAAGGGTGTCAGTCCGAATGTCGATTTCTACAGTGGCCTTGTGTACAAGATCCTGAATATTCCACCGGAACTGTATACTCCGCTATTCGCTACGGCACGTATCGTCGGCTGGAGTGCGCATCGGATCGAAGAGCTGATCGGTATGAATAAGATCATCCGTCCTGCGTATAAGAGCGTCATGAAGGAAATCGAGTAAAAGTGGTTTTCACAAGACCGGAAGGGAAACGGCCTTGTAAAAATAGAAAAAGGGAAATGAAGGAAAAGGGAATCCGGATCGATCCGGAGAGGTAAGGAGGCATTGTGATGAGAACGTCGCGATGGAGTCGTTTGGCGGGTTTTGTCCTGTCATTGGTTTTGGCTGTGATCATTCCGGCACAGTTTCTGCTGGCGGATGGTACATGTTCGGTTGTCATGGAAGGAGATGGCGATAGCTATTCTGTAACGCTCTCGCTCTCGGGATTCGAAGATAACACGATCGTTACGGTAACGGTTGGTTTTACGGAAAGTGATGTGGAATATGGTTCAGGAAGCTCGGGCATGAAGCTTTCTTCCAATAATGGCAGTTCGATCACGGTCGTTATTAGTGGTAATGGCGGAAGTCCGAACGGATCGTATTCGTATTCTGTTACGACCGGATCGGATGATCTGGGTGTGACCAGCGTGAATGTGGATAATGTGGAGTCTTTATATACTCCGACTCCGACGCATATCAATACTCCGACACCTGCCGGCACTGCAGTTGAGGATACACCGACACCTACACCTACAGAAGAACCGGAAGCAACCAGTACGCCGACTCCTGTTCCAACGAATACGCCGACCGAAGCTCCGGAGGCGACGAATACACCGACGCCTACCGTGGAGACTACTGTTGAGCCGGTTGCACCGGTCGTAACGGAGACGCCTACGCCTACACCGACATCTGCGCCGACGAATACGCCGACAATGACACCGGCAGAGACGACGACGGATGCGACTTCTGAGACAACAGAGGCGACCACTTCTGAAGAAGGGGCCGACACGGAAGAAACAGATGAACCGGGCTCGGGGAGCTCCAAGGAAGGGAAGTCTTCTAAGTCGAAGAAGTCGTCAAAGAAGTCTTCGAAATCGAAAGATTCGGATTCGGATAATAATCTGTTGTTTTTCCTGATCGGCGGCGGTGTTCTACTGGCTGCGATCGTGACTGTTGTTGTCGTGATTATTGTGAAGAAGAAAAAAGCAAAGAAGGCTGCGGAGGAAGAGGAGCCGATCGTACCGGTTTCACAGGCTGCGCCGGTGAAGATCCCGGGTACGCCGATCCCTCAGTCTCAGCCGCAGATGCCGCCGCAGGCACCGGTTCAGCAGATGCCGCCGCAGGCACCGGTTCAGCAGATGCCGCCGCAGGCACCGGTTCAGCAGATGCCGCCGCAGGCACCGGTTCAGCAGATACCGCCACAACAGCCGGGCAATTTCCCGGGCGGTAATGATACGCCACAGACATAATCGTTGTTTCATGTAGAAATAAGTGAGAGCTGTCTTCATTATGGAGCAGCTCCCTTTTTTTCTTGCGGAAAAACAAGAAAGAGAACTGCCAGATACTTTGGGAAATTGAAATCGTGCAGTTATTCTGCTATATTGATGGCAGGAAGCAAGTATTTCTTCGGAGCCGGGGTAAATGAGTAGAATACGTGGAATTGGAAAAGTCTTTCTTTGGGTCAGTGTCATCGCACTGATCAGTTTCCATGTGTCTTTTCTCCGGGCGGCTGGAGAAGTCTCTGTCGAAACTACTGATGGAGACCGGGACAACGTTATCGTCACGATGACGCTAAGTGGCTTTGCGAAAGGTGCAACCGTTATCCTGGGGGCTTCGTTCGATTCGAGTGACATCGTAATCAGCTTAGCGCCTGGGCAGGGCATGGAACTTCTCACTTCCCAACATACAGATGAGCAGTATGCCAGTTTTAAGATAACCGGTAAGGGTGGAGATCCCAACGGTAAGTATACATTTGAGTTCTCAACTATGTCGGGAAGAGGTGTGGGCGTATATGTGGAAGATTTGATCCTGCCGGAAGTTCCACCGACCGAACCCACGAAACCGACAGAGCCAACTAAGCCGTCGGAGCCGACGAAAGAGAAAGACCCCAAGGGGGAAAAGGATCCGAAAGGACAGGAGCCGACGAAGCCGACGAAACCATCGAAACCGACACAGACAACGCAGCCTTCTGAAACTTCCAAGCCGAAAGAAACGACGAAGCCCGCTGAAACAACCAAACCAGCTGAGACAACGAAACCGAAGGAAACAACGAAAGCTACGGAATCGGCAAAAGCGACGACTACGACAACGACAACGACAGCTGCACCTGCCGAAACAACCAAGACAACGACAACGGCTGCACCGGCTGAGTCGCCGGAGGAAACGACAACGACACAGGCTCCGGCCGAAACGACGACCACGGCGGTGGAAACCACGACGGCTACGGAATCGACGAAGCCTTCTGAAACGACAGAAGCCACATCGGAAACAAGTGAGGAAACGACAGTGGAGTCTTCTTCTGAATCTGTAGCAGAACCATCGGAGGAAACATCGGATCCTTCTGCGGCGCTGATCCTTTCGCAAGATGGTGAAGAACCGAGTGAGACAACGGCTGAATCTGTTGCGCCTACTGAAACTTCTTCGGGAAGCGCGGGAGCGGCTTCTGCATCGGTAAAGAAGCAGGATGATGAATCGATCATTTCATATCTGATCTGGCCATTCGTAGTGGTTGTGATCCTTGTTCTGGCGTATCTTCGTTATAAGCAGCTGGAGAAGAAGGACAAGGGGTTCAAGTATATTGCCGTGAACTTCATTCCTGTGGCTTCGCTGATCAATAAGATCAAGGGTGGAAAAGAAGAGCAGGATGAGAAGGAAGTTCCGGTGGCAGAGCCGAAACCTGTAGTCATGAACGGGTATCTTCAGAAACCGACGGTTGGTGCGGCGGCAGCTCGTGCGATCCGACCGATCCGGTCCAATGTGTCTTCTTCTTCAAGCATGCGGCCGGGACAGATGAATGGTACCGAGAAGCCTGCGGCTCCTTCGAAACCTGTAGGTAAACCGGAACATGCGGCTACTCCGAAGACCGGACCTTCGCCACGCGTGTCGTCTTCTCCTAAAGCGGGAGCAGGGAAGGCTGTCACGTCTGCCGGTGCGAAAACTGCTGCGGATTCGGAACTTCCGGAGATGGTGAAAGCACAAAGAGAACTCGAGAAGAGAATGAAGTATCTCGAGAAAGAGATGAAGAATCTTCCGAATCTGGATGATGAGGCGCCGAGACTCTAAGTGTCAGATTAAAGCCAAAGAGAGAAGAAAAAAAGAGGCGGTTTCGAGAATCGAAACCGCCTCTTTGTGGTGACCCTAAGGAGAATCGAACTCCTGATTGCGCCTTGAGAGGGCGCCGTCTTAACCGCTTGACCATAGGGCCAAGTCACCACACACTTCTTAAGTGCATGAAAGATGATACCATAAGATTTTAAGCCATGCAAGTGCCAATATCAAAAAACTGATTATATCTTCGGTTGCATATATGATATATACTTTATCACAGATTTGTTGTATACTGTGCAAGTAGAACATATTTTCTGATTGCGAAAGAGAGACATGTATGAATGACTATATCCGCGTCCGCGGTGCGAGAGAACATAATCTGCAGAATATCAATGTAGACATTCCGAGAGATAAGCTTGTTGTGATTACAGGACTTTCCGGGTCCGGGAAGTCGTCGCTTGCCTTCGATACGATCTATGCCGAAGGACAGAGACGCTATGTGGAATCCCTTTCTTCCTATGCGAGACAGTTCCTCGGGCAGCTCGAGAAACCGGACTTCGACAGTATTGACGGTCTTTCTCCGTCGATCGCGATCGATCAGAAGACGACGTCACGTAATCCTCGATCTACAGTCGGTACGGTGACGGAGGTGTATGACTATTTCCGTCTTCTGTATGCCCGGATCGGCGTGCCGCACTGCTATAAGTGCGGGAGGGAGATCGAGTCCCAGTCGATCGATCAGATCATCGAACAGCTGATGGCGTATCGGGAAGGTACGCGTATGATCCTGATGGCTCCTGTTGTCAGAGGCAGGAAAGGCGAATTTACGAAGCAGATCGAGGATTACAGAAAGAGCGGATATGCACGTGTACGGCTGGATGGCGTGGTATATGAGCTCGACGAAGATGAGATATCAATCGACAAGAACAAGAAACATAGTCTGGAAGTGGTCGTAGACAGAGTGGTCGTAAGAGAAGAATCCAGATCTCGCCTGAACGATTCCTGTGAAACGGCGCTGAAACTTGCTGACGGGCTTCTTCTCGTGGAAGTGCAGGTGCCGGTAGAGGGAGAAGACGGAGAGCGTACATATGAAAAGAGTGAAGTGCTTTTCTCACAGAAGCTGTCATGCCCGGATTGTGGGATCTCGGTAGATGAACTCTCGCCGAGAATGTTCTCGTTTAATAATCCGTTCGGTGCCTGCCCGGAGTGCTCCGGACTTGGTTCACATACGAATGTGGATCCGGATCTGTGCGTGCAGAATCCCGAAGCTTCGATCAACGAGGGTGCGATCCAGACGGCCGGATGGAAGTTCGATGATCCGAAGAGCTGGGGACGGGCATATATCGAAGCCTTATCAGCACGATATAAGTTCTCGCTGGATACACCATGGGTGAAGCTTCCGAAGAAGGTGCAGGATGTGATCCTTTTCGGTAACGGAGGGGAGAAGCTGCGGATCGATACGTCGAACAGCATGTATCCGCGCGAAGGGGTATATCTGCATGACTGGGAGGGCGTGGTCCCGAGTGTGGAGAGGAGAAGCCGGGAGGCGTCTTCGGAGGAGATCAAGCAGCACTATGACCAGTATATGACGACGACGGAATGTGTGAGCTGCCATGGTGCGAGACTGAATCCTCAGGCGCTGGCGGTTACGGTCGGCGGTAAGAATATCCACGAAGTGACGAAACTTCCGATCCAGAAGTGTATCAAACATCTACAGGGGCTGACGCTTAAGTCCAGAGAGAAGAAGATTGCGGAGCCGATCCTGAAGGAGATCCTGGCAAGGCTTGGCTTCATGGTCGATGTGGGTCTGGAATACCTGACACTTTCCAGAGCGGCGGCGACTCTGTCCGGTGGTGAAGCGCAGCGTATACGTCTGGCGACGCAGATCGGTTCGAGCCTGACGGGTGTGCTGTATATTCTGGATGAGCCTTCTATCGGACTGCATCAGAGAGACAACAACCGTCTGCTGGCAACTCTGCAGAAACTGAAAAGATTGGGAAATACGGTCCTTGTCGTCGAGCATGACGAGGATACGATGCGAGCTTCGGATATCATTATCGATATGGGACCGGGTGCCGGTGAGCATGGCGGATTTGTCGTGGGAGTCGGTACGGCCGAGGAAATCATGCAGGTACCTGGGTCGATTACGGGACAGTATCTGTCAGGGGAGAAGTATATTCCGATTCCGGCAGCCCGAAGAAAGCCGGATGGCAGATATCTGACGGTTGTCGGTGCCCGGGAGAATAATCTTAAGAGAATCGACGTAAAGATCCCGATCGGACTGTTTACCTGCGTGACAGGCGTTTCCGGCTCCGGCAAAAGCTCTCTGGTCAACGGTATCATCCTTAAACGTCTGGCGACGGATCTGAATGGTGCCCATCGTGCGAAGGGACTGTGTGATCAGATCAAAGGCGTGGGCCATCTGGACAAGGTCATCGCGATCGACCAGTCTCCGATCGGAAAGAGTCCGAGATCGAATCCGGCGACCTATACCGGATGCTTCGATCTGATCCGTGAGCTCTATGCCAATACGCCGGACGCCAAATCCCGTGGCTACAAGAACGGAAGGTTCAGCTTTAATGTCAAGGGCGGCCGCTGTGAAGCGTGCTCCGGAGACGGTGTGAACCGGATCGAGATGCATTTCCTGCCGGATGTATATGTCAAGTGCGATGTCTGTAAGGGGAAGCGGTATAACCGCGAGACTCTCCAGGTAAAGTATAAGGGTAAGAATATCGCAGATGTACTGGCGATGACGGTTGATGAGGCGCTGGATTTCTTTAAGAATGTACCGCGGATCGCTTCGAAGCTTCAGACTCTCTCGGAGGTGGGACTGGGTTATATCCGTCTCGGACAGCCGGCCACACAGCTTTCGGGTGGTGAGGCGCAGCGTGTGAAACTGGCGACAGAACTCAGTAAACGCAGCACAGGCCGTACTTTCTATATTCTGGATGAACCGACGACGGGCCTTCACATCGCGGACGTGCATAAGCTGGTTGACATTTTGAACCGCCTGGCCGAAAATGGTAATACTGTTCTGGTCATTGAGCATAATCTCGATGTGATTAAGACGGCGGACTACATTATCGATCTTGGCCCGGAGGGCGGAGATAAGGGTGGTACGATCGTTGCAGAGGGCTCGCCTGAAGAGGTCTGCGAAGTTGCGGGATCCTATACGGGTCAGTTTCTGAAGCCTGTTCTTGATATCACGAGAGAGAGAATGAAACATGGCGGAATGGTCGTGGATCCTGCGCAGAAGGAGAAACTCCAGCGTGAAGCGATGGAGATTGCGGTAGGACCGAAGGTCAGAAGGAAGAGGAAACCTCTTGAAGAAGAATAGGAGAATGGATGAGTCTTTGTACAATTTGTAAGAAGAATATTGCCGTCGTGTTTACCACGAGGATCGAGAACAACGAGCGCATCAGTGAAGGGCTCTGCTTGAAGTGCGCTTTCGAAACGGGAATCGGCGGAATTGAGGAAATGCTCAATGCGGCCGGTATTAATGAAGAGAATATCGACAGTGTGACGGAGCGGTTGAACCGTCTGATGGGCGGAGCCGGTTCGGCAGATCCGCAGGAATTGTTCAAGATGCTGGTCAATGATGCCCATATGATGGACGATTTCGATGGGGAGCCGATGGATGATCCGGATGGGGATGCTTCGGCGGAAGAATTTGATATAGGTGACGATGATTCCGACGAAGGTGACGGTCTGCCTTTCGAAGACGTGGAATTGCCGGACGCCGGAAGTAAGGGCAGAGAACGGTTCCCTTTCAACATCTTCGGGAAACATGAAACTTCAGATGGGAATGACGAGAATGATTCGAATCTCGGGTTCCTTCATCTGGGGCGTGACGCAAGAAAGAGAGATAAGAAAAATGCCAAAAGCGGCAGGAAGTTCCTGGATGAGTATGGATCGAATCTGACCCAACTGGCCAGAGAAGGAAAGATCGACCGGCTCGTCGGCCGGCAGAAGGAGATTGAGCGTGTCGTGCAGATCCTGAACCGCCGTTCGAAGAATAATCCTGCTTTGATTGGTGAACCGGGTGTCGGTAAGACGGCAATTGCAGAGGGCCTTGCGGTGAAGATCGCCAATGGCGAAGTCCCGCAGAAACTCCTGAATATGTCTGTGTATCTGCTGGATATGACGGCGATGGTGGCCGGAACCCAGTTCCGTGGACAGTTCGAGAGCCGCATGAAGAATGTGGTCGATGAAGCGCGGAAAAATCAGGATGTGATCCTGGTTATCGATGAGATGCATAATATCATGGGGGCCGGTGATGCAGAGGGTGCCATGAATGCCGCAAATATATTGAAGCCTGCGCTGGCGAAGGGTGAGATCCGAGTCATCGGATCGACGACGCTGGATGAATACCGTCGTCATATTGAGAAAGATTCGGCACTGGAGCGCCGGTTCCAGAAGGTGATTATCGAAGAACCTTCGGTAGACGACAGCATCGAGATCCTCAAAGGAATCCGCGATTACTACGAGAAACACCATTTCGTTACCTATCCGGACGACGTGATCGAATATGCGGTCCGCATGTCTTCGAGGTATATAACGGACAGGTATCTTCCGGACAAGGCCATTGATATTCTCGATGAGGCTGGATCTCGCGCGAATCTGGAAGAAGTGCGTCTGGTCAACCTTCAGAATATGAAGAATGAGTATGATGTGCTCGAGAAAGAAGTGAAGAAGATCGAGGCACGGATCGAGATGTCGGCGACTCCGGAAGAAATCGAGAAAGAGAAACTGTATGAGAAGCAGGCAGAGAAGAAATCTCGTGTGCTTCGACTGGAGAAAGAAATCGAATCTCTCGAGGATGAGCTGAAGCCGACGATTATTACGATGGAAGATATTTCGCGTGTGATCGAGATGTGGACGGGTATTCCTGTCAAGCGTATCTCCGAGTCTGAATCGGAACGGCTCCTTCATCTGGAGGATCGTCTTCATGAGCGTGTGATCGGTCAGGAAAAGGCTGTAAGTGCGCTTGCCCGAGCGATCAGAAGAAACCGCTCGGGATTCGGCAAGAAACATAAGCCGTCTTCGTTCATTTTCGTCGGTCCTACCGGCGTGGGTAAGACCGAGCTGGTGAAAGCTCTCGCCGAGGCGATGTTCGCCCGTGAAGATGCGCTGATCCGTGTGGATATGTCTGAATTCATGGAGGCGCACACCGTAAGTAAACTGATCGGATCGCCGCCGGGCTATGTCGGCTACGATGACGGCGGACAGCTGACCGAACGGGTAAGAAGAAAGCCTTATTCGGTAGTGCTTTTTGACGAGATTGAGAAAGCGCATCCCGATGTCTTTAACATGATGCTGCAGATCCTCGACGACGGGCGTCTGACGGACAGCCACGGCCGTCTTGTGAACTTCGAGAATACGATCATCATCATGACCAGTAATGCCGGTACGTCTCTTAAGGCGAACGGATTCGGTTTCACCGGTGATGACCACATCGCGCTTGAGAATCGTGTGAATACCGCGCTGAAAGAGCAGTTCCGTCCGGAGTTCCTGAACCGGGTGGATGAGATCGTGATCTTCAGCGAGCTCAATAAGGAAGAGATCCGGAAGATCGTGGATCTGATGCTGAAGGAGGTATCTGCGCAGCTTAAGGAGAAGGGGATCGCCTTCTCGGTATCGGAAGCGGCGAAGGATCAGCTTGCGAAGGAAGGATACGATCCTAAGTATGGGGCCAGACCGCTTCGTAAGACGATTCAGAAGAGACTTGAAGATCCGCTTGCGGATATGTTCCTTATGGGTAAGTTCAAGAAGGCGGAGAAAGTTACTGTGGGCTACCGAAAAGAGTCGTTTACTTTTGATGTGAAAGAACGAAAAGAGGATGAGTAATAGTCGTAAGAGTAAAGAGAAGAAGGGAAGACAAGGGCGTAAGGCAGACCCGGTCTGGGATCTTCGGAGTATAAGGAAGTATTCATGGGATACGGCTTTCCGAAAGGGATGGAAGTCATGGCTTGCTATGGTAGCAGTCTGCTTCCTTTTCTCTTTTATTGGTGTTTCTTCGGCGGAGCAGACGAAGGGCATCGATTATTTCGACAGCTTCATCAGTTCTGAAGATGAGGATTATGAACAGAATATCGACTATCTTAAGGAATATGTAATGGGGCGGAAGGTCATAAAAGACCTTCCTGAAACGACGAGATCTGGAATGGCCGGATCGATCGAGTTCCTGTCGCGAAGTAATATCTGGGTGATCCGTGCGCTGGCGTCGAATGCGGCCTACTTCGAGAGAAATCCCGGTGAGGTGATCGTAAACCTGCTGCTCATCGGATTCATTATGTTGGTCGTGCGCTTCTTCATCCAAAATGCGATGAAGGTCGGGCTTTTCCGGTTTACAATGGAGAACCGTCAGCAGGAGAGGGTTCGGTTCCGAAGGATATTTACACCGTTTCATTTTCGGACGATCCCGAATGTCATATGGGTCATGTTCCGCTACTATCTGGCGGTTTTCCTGTGGTCGCTTCTGCTGGGTGTGCCCGGTATCTGGAAGGCTTTCCAGCTTGCGGAAGTTCCGTATATCCTGGCAGAGAATCCGAAAGTGCCATGGAAAGAGGCGAAGAGACTCTCGAAGGAGATGACTTCCGGATATAAGTGGAAGATGTTTGTTGCCAAGCTGTCCTATATCTATATCTGGTTATTGCGGCTCATACCGGTTGCCGGTATCCTGGTCGCGGTGCCGCTCGATGAGCAGCTCAACAGCGAGATGTATTTTGTTCTCCGCAACCGTGCCGAAATCCGAAGTCCGTATCTGGTGGAGAGTGCTTTTGCCGATGCACCGTACATAAAGAAAGCAAACCGGAAGAAGGGGAAGCTTACTACAGTTCCTGAACCGGAGTATGTACTTGACGACGTAAATACGAAGACAGCGCATAAACCCGGACAGTTCCATCTTGACTACAGCCTGACGGATGTGGTGTTCCTGTTCTTCGTGTTCTGTCTGATCGGGTATGTATGGGAGGTTACATACTGGTTCGTCAATCACGGAGTACTCGTTAACCGTGGAACGCTTTACGGGCCGTGGATCCCGATCTACGGCTGCGGTGGACTGGCCATTGTTCTGCTTCTTGACCGGTTTAAGGAAAAGAAGATCAAGCTCTTTCTGATGACGATGCTGATCTGCGCGATCCTCGAATATGCGGCTAGTTTCGCACTGGAGTTTATCTTTAACTCCTCATACTGGGACTATAAGCACATGTTGATCAATGTGAATGGCCGCATTTGCCTGGCGGGTCTTCTGGCCTTTGGGGTCGGCGGCTTGTTCGGTGTTTATATCGCAGCGCCTGCAATCAGCCGTGCGGCAGGCCATTTCTCGAAAAGAACGCAGAATGCCGTCGCAATCGTGCTGCTTTCACTGTTTGCGATCGATCTTGTCTGCTGTGCACTGTTCGGATTTAATGCGGGAACAGGCGTCGGTGGCGTGATTACCTGATTCTTTGCTTTCGTAGCCGATACTCTGTGATTTCGGCTTTCAGGAACGGTAGCTCGCGTTGATCTTTACGTAGTCATATGTAAAATCACATGTCCACATACGGTCGTTATACTCGCCATCGTTCAGCTCGATGCGGATCAGAATGTCATGCTCGGAGAGCTTCTCCTTCGCGACATCCTCGTCGAAAGGAAGGGCAACGCCATTCTCATAAACCGGAAGACCACTCAGGAACATGCTGATCTTATCCGGATCGATATCTGCGCCGGAATAACCAAGAGCGGTGATGAAACGTCCGCAGTTCGCGTCCTGACCGAAGATGGCGGTCTTGCAGAGCGGGGAACGGCAGATGGAAAGAACGCAGAGATAGGCATCGTTCGGTGTCTTCGCACCGTTGACCTCGACCTCGACAAGCTTGCTTGCGCCTTCGCCGTCAGAGGCGATCATCTTCGCCAGATCGAAGCATAGAGCATGGAATGCTTCATTAAAGGTTATGTACTCTTCGGAATCCATCTCGATTACAGGTGTCTCGGATGCGCCGTTAGCGAGGATCACGACCATGTCGCACACGGAAGTGTCGCCGTCGACGGAGACACGGTTATAGGTATCCTTGACGTTCTCGCTGATCATGGACTGCAGGACATTCTGAGGTATGTTCGCGTCCGTGGTGAACACACTGATCATCGTAGCCAGGTTCGGGTGGATCATACCGGAACCCTTGGCAATAGCGGCGATGGTGATTTCTTTCCCGAAGATGCTGACGGTCGCGGCGACTTCCTTCGGCTGCGTATCGGTGGTCATGATGGCTCTCTCGGCCAGGTGGCCGCATGCTTCGGAAGATGTGGCATTCTTAACAAGTGCCGGAATGGCCTCGGTGATTTTATCAAGGGGAAGACGGGATCCGATGACGCCGGTGGAGGCGGTGAGGATCTCTTCGGAAGTTACGCCGAACTCGGATGCAACGGCAGATGCCATGGCGGTTGCATCATTTTCTCCCTCGGTGCCGACACAGGCATTGGCGTTTCCGCTGTTGATGACGATGCCACGTACCTGTTCTCTGGATTTGATGATCGAGATCGAACGGGTCAGGGAATGGCCTTTCACGAGATTTCTGGTATAGACGCCTGCGACATAGGCGGGGCGGTCTGAGCCGATGAAGGACAGGTCCGGATTTCCGTTCGGCTTCAGCCCGGCGTGAACACCGTTGGCGATAAAGCCCTTCGGAAGTGTAATATATGCGTTTTCGATCTCCATGAGAATCACCTCTGTTTCATATGTGTAGGAGCATTATACCATAGATAACAAAAATAAGTGCTTGACATATGGGGGAAGAAAACATTATAATTTCGTAGTGCCTTTTGGGAGAGACTTGGTGGGATTAGCTCAGTTGGTTAGAGCGCTTGTTTGTGGCACAAGAGGTCATGGGTTCGACTCCCATATCCCACCCCACCAATTCCCTCTAGGGAGTCAATGGGGTATAGCCAAGCGGTAAGGCACGGGACTTTGACTCCCGCATTCGTAGGTCCGAATCCTGCTACCCCAGCCATATGGTTCACTAGCTCAGTCGGTAGAGCACTTGACTTTTAATCAAGGGGTCTGGAG
>JAEEIT010000013.1 GCA_016281535.1 Clostridia bacterium
CGGCATATCTGCAACACGTGCAAATTCCTTGCTCGGGAAAGGCCACAGGGTGATCGGACGGACCATACCGACCTTGATACCCAGTTCCGCAGCCTGACGGATAACATTTTTGCAGATACGGCTGCAGGTACCGTAAGCAGCGATAACGATCTCAGCATCATCGAGGTTGGAAGACTCAAACATGACTTCCTTCTCCTCGATCTCACGGTACTTGTCCTGAAGCTCTCTGTTCTTCGCTTCCAGATCATCCGGATCGATGTAGATAGAAGTGATCGTGTTGTGCTTCTGACGGCCGTGCATACCTGTGGTTGCCCACGGCTTAGCTACTTCCAGAGTTTCTTCCTTCTCTTTAAAAGCAACCGGCTCCATCATCTGACCGATAGTACCGTCACCGAGGATCATGCAGACCATTCTATACTTATCTGCGAGGTCAAAGGATTTTACTGTCAGCTCATAAAGCTCCTGAACGGAAGCTGGTGCGATAACCAGATTTCTGTAGTCACCATGTCCACCGCCCTTAGTCGCCTGGAAGTAGTCGCCCTGAGACGGGAGGATACCACCGAGGCCCGGACCGCCACGCATGATGTTTACCACTACAGCCGGAAGCTCCGCACCGGCAATATAAGAAATACCTTCCTGCTTCAGGGAGATTCCCGGAGAGGAAGAAGAGGTAAGAACTCTTTCTCCTGTTGCCGCCGCACCATAAACCATGTTGATCGCAGCGACCTCACTCTCGGCCTGTACGAATGTACCACCGTGCTTCACCATCTCACGGGCCATGTAGTGCATGACTTCCGTCTGAGGCGTGATCGGGTAACCGAAATAGTGACGGCATCCTGCACGGATCGCTGCCTCAGCGATTACCTCATTACCCTTCATTAATACTCTTTTTGCCATACGATCCACCTTACCTTTCTACCGTGATCACAGAATCCGGGCACTGTGTTGCGCAGAAGGCGCAGCCGATGCACTGGGACAGATCGGTACAGGAAGCAGGATGATAGCCTTTACTGTTCAGACGCTCTTTATCGAGCACGAGGATCTTCTTGGGGCAAGCATACACACACAGGCCACAGCCCTTACACAGATCTTCTTGAAAAGATACTTTAGCCATATATTCCTCCTGATATTTTATTGCGTACCCCAAATTATAGTCTTGCTCCTATGCAAAATCAATCGTGCAAAGTGCTAGAAAAATGAATGTTTTGCACTATCCTCTCCCGTCCTTTAGGACTGAGAGGAATAATCGGCAGCTGCTTCATAGAAGCGGTACAGAGCCGTGACAACCGCCTGCAGTTTCGGATCATAGTCACCGGACAGAACATTCTTCACGTAGTTGAGTACTCCGTATGTTACTTCATATGTCTGTGTGCCGATCGTTACCTTCAGTGTGATCGGCGTACCGATTTTCACCGCATTGATGCCTCGGATCCTGGCCACTTTATAGCTCCCTACGGTTGCCGTTTCTACCGTCATACCGGGTACACTGAACTGCAGTTCTTCACTGCCGGTGAAGTACAGCGAAAGTGTTGTCTCCGACTTCAGGGACAGCGTGGCCCCCTCGAAGGTCACCCCATCCGGCAACTCGGGAATAACCGGCTCCGCAGTCATATCGAAACCGATTTCACAAAGAAAAGCGTCTCACTAACAAGATTGCCAGACGGATGCCGAAAAAAAATCTCTCCTGCGATGCGTCGCAGGAGAGATTCTCTATTTAGCCAATAAACTGATTACGAGTGATCAGGCATCCTTCTTCAGAAGATCACGGATCTCGGTAAGAAGAGCGATATCTGCAGGTGTCTCTTCTTCCTTCTCCTCTTCTTCCTGCTTCTTGCTGAACTTGTCCTTCGCCTTATTCATCGCATGGATGATAAGGAAGATCACGAACGCAATAATGATGAACTGAAGAACAGCATTGATAAGAACACCGTAGCCGATGGCAACTTCACCTTCCACAGCAAGTGTCTCAGGATTGAAAGTTCCCTCCTTAAGGACATACTTCATGTTCGCGAAATCAACGCCGGATGTCAGCATGCCGATGCACGGCATAATGATATTGTCAACGAGCGCTGTGACAATCTTGCCGAAAGCTGCACCGATAACAACTGCTGTTGCCAGGTCAATAACGTTTCCTCTCATAAGAAAAGCTTTAAAATCTTTCCACATAAACTTCACCCTCCGTTAGTTTTAATATACTCAATATATCCCAAATGGAACACATTGTGAACTACTTAGACTTCTCTTTTTTATCCTTTTTCTTCTTTTTCTTATCCTTCTTTTCCTTCTTCTCTTTCTCCGTTTTCTCCGTCTTCAGATAGTATTCATTACTCTTCGAAGCCTTGAGCGGAAGGAATCCCTGAAGTGTCACGATCAGGTTCAGGATCGTATCTTTATCAATCGAGTATAAGCGCTCACGGCCGACCTTCTCGGCTCTTACTATTCTCTCCGATTCCAGAAGATGCATATGGTGTGAAAGAGTCGGCTGCGAAACATTCAGATGTTCCAGAATATCCTTGGCACGCATCTTGCTGCTCTCGGACAGCACCGTAAGGATCTGCATACGTGTCGGATCACCTAAGACCTCAAAGGTATTGGTCCTGTTCTCCATATCGTCTCCCTCCGTTATGCGATCAGCTGGCCTTTCAGCGCCTCTTCGAAATCAGAAAGGTTCGCGCAGGCAACCACCTCTGTATTATCTTCAAGAAGGATATCCTCATCCTCCTTAACGAGCATTGTCATCGGTACACCAAGTTTTCTCAGAAGAAGCAGCTGATACTCCTTACTGGGCTGTGTGGACAGATACTTACTGAGCATACGGAGAACCTGCTTGGCATCTTCGAGATAAATACCGGAAAGACGCATCAGATGATCGATGACATACACTCCGAAAACATCGTCAAACTTCATTTTCTTCTTATCCGGGAAGCACGATGTGAACACCGTCATGGACACCTTCGAAACCAGTTCCAGTTTCATGAAATCCTCCACCGGGATCAGGAAGCTCTTTACATTCGGTGAGAAGATCTCCTGAAGCTGTTCGACTGTGAGTTCCCCCTTCAGATCCTTGATCCGGTCGATTCTGGCAAGGACACGGTCTCTGGGGAGAAACGTCTCCTGACCGGTTTTTGTCGCTTTATGGATAAACCAGCTTTCCGGAATCAATTTCATTCTTTTCCAGCGATAGAGCGTACCGTAAGAAATACGTGCTGCACGAAGAAGCTGTTTCTTCGAAATCAATTCTTCATTCTCAAACATGGCGTTTCACCTCACAAAAGAATAGCTGTGGATATCCACTAGACATCCACAGCTACCATTTTAGGCAAACAATGTTACAACTTCTAAACAGACATGTAGCAATTGCGTTCCTTTTCAGGAAAAGCGCCTGTAATATCTATTCATCAGCCTTCGAACAGATCCGAGATCGCATCCGTCATTCCGTTGAGGTCACCGCTCATGGCCGCCTCGAATACATCCTTGAAGAGGAAGTAGGTCACAATGACCAGAGCCAGCACGATGATAATGGCGATAATATTCCAGATCATGACCGCTCTTGCGAAGTTCTTGCGGCTCTTGCACTTCTTTCCGACACAGGAAAGGATGATCGAGAAGATAAAGCCGATGACCGGGATCGAGAACAGCAGCATCAGCCAGAATGCTGTACCGGTAGACATAGCCTTCAGTTCGGTCTTCTTATCCTTCTTACCATCGGAAGACTCGGAAATATCGTACTTCTCAGAAGCAACCGGTGCAGGAACCGTATCCGGAGTAAGCGGTGCCGGTGCAGCAACAGGGGCCGGAATCGGTGCCGGTGCTACAGGTGCCGGAGCAGGCTCAACCGGAGCCGGGATCGGAGCCGGTGCCACAGGTGCTGCCGGAGTCTGCGGATATTCAGGAAGGACGCTCTCAACAGGAGCCACTTCCGGAACTGTCTCGACCGGCGCAGCTGCTTCTACATTCTCCACGATCTGAGGTTCTTCCTTCTTCTTCGGGATCGCAATCGGCGCACCCGGATCGAACGATCCGTTCGGCATCTCCGAGGATATCTTCTCATCCACGGAAGGAATCTGCTCAATCGCAGCCTCCACAGGCATAACGGAATCGGAAACAGCAGCTGCTACCGAAGCACCACACCCAGGACAAAACTTCACGCCATCCGGCATTTCATTCTGACAATTCGGACAAATCATAATAGTAAACCCTCCTATATCCACGTACTACTTAAATTTCTATCCATGACACACGGATATAATTCCTAAATCTTCTTTATTATATCACTCCATCGGGATAATCGCGATACAGAATTGTCCCGGCTGGAGAGTGTACCTTCGATCCGCCAGCTGCAGGAGTCCTCCGGACGCGGCAAGTGCGATCTCCTTACACTCCAGAGAATACCTGTGTACCTCGATATCTCTCGATGAAGCCCGGGAATCGATCATGAACTGCTGCTGTTCTTCGGACCGGTTCACAACGATCAGGTACGTATACCCGTCCTGTGTGAAAGCATAGGAATCCAGAGAGATAGTATAGTCGCTGTCATTCACATGAGAAAGAGGAACCGCCCACTCCGCTTCACTTCTCTTTCCCTGCGCATACTTCGTAATCACTCCGACAGTACGAAGAAGGATCTCAGAATTCTTTGTCTTCGTCTCCCGATTTCCGATCGTCTCCTTCTCATAGGAGAAGAAATACGTTTCATCGTCATCCACACTGAGCCGGCTTACGGGAAGATCCACAGCTACGAAAGACGTATGCCTTCCGAGATCTTCAAGCAGAACCTTGATGATCTCCGCCGCGTTCATCGGCACTTCGTCTAAAAGGATCTGATTCTCATAGACGCGGCTCCGAAGCATCGAGAACGACAGCTCACTGATCCACTCACCATACAGTTCCTGCGAATAAGACGGATTCCGGGGGATCTCATCCACATAGTTCTGGTATGCGCTTTCTGCCACATGATTCAGCAGATCCCGCCCCGTCGATTCGATCTGTTCTTCGCCCTGATTATTGATCGTCAGTGCCGTGCTGTGATAATCCGCACCGGAGAGCACCGTCCCGTTATCGTAGTGCATCCCGTCGAGGAAGAATACGGTATCCTTGAAATCCGGATAGTAAGGCGAGTTCGCGATCAGAGACATCATATAATCGACATATGCACATCTCTGAAGATCCGTCTCAAAAAGATCATTATCATCCGTGATCTCGATAATGACACGGTCGAACTGCTTCTGCCACGGAACTGCGGTACCGTTATCCACACGGATCTTACCGTAATCATCCGTGATACCTCCGCACATATATCCCAAAAGTGCCTCCATCTCCTCTGCGCTGAAAGCAGAATCGATCACCAGCCAGGGTTTCGCTTCGACAGATTTGACCAGGCGAAGCGTCGTTTCCAATGAGATCACACCGGATCCACACTCTCCGCCCATCCCATCCGGGCCCATGAGCTCATTCCCGATCTGAGGAAAATTCGAGGAAATATCCATCCCTACCCGGCCAAGGCGCAGATTCTCAAGCCTCAAGAATTCGGGGGATGCAGTCTCAAGCGCACGGACAAGCTGCGGCTCTACCTGTTGCTCCGAATAACTCTCCTTCTCCAGCGTGACCGCATCCACGTAGAGTTCACCCTGTCCATAGAACCCGATATTCAGGCGTACCCCTGTATCAGAATCAAATTTATTGTTCGGCCATACGAACGTAAAAGAGTATTCTTTCCAGTTTCCGCTGATTCCGGTAAATGTCGTTCCGATCGGCTCGGAAAGACCGGAGATCCAGACCATCACCTGATCATCCGCCATTCCGCTCTGCTTGAGGCTCAGCCGGATGTTATAGAATACTTTCCCCTGCATCGGTCCGGCTTCATCCCGTGAGAGGACCTGGGAAACAATATGGGCCTCCTTCTCATCCGCCAGAAGCGACGATAACTGAAGCGCACGGTCTCCGTATGTTTTCGCACCACCGTACACGATCCTTCCCGTCGTACCCTCACCGAAAACCTCCCATGCCGCTTCGCCGACCGAACCGATAGAAGGAACCGATGCAGACATCAGGCACATATCACCGTTCTGAATCTCGGTTTCGCCGATCGGCTGATCGATCGTCACTTTCGTATACATGGTAGCCGTGAAGAGTTTCCCTCCACGTGAAAGAAAGATGCTTCCGCTCGATGCCGCACTTAATGCTTCGATCTGATTATCATTCGGTACGAATACCTGCTGCCATGTTCCTCTTTCTCTCGAGAACGCATACAGATAACCGTTATCCGTCAGAAGCCAGATATCCCCCCTCGGGAACACGGCCAGCTGCGCGGGAGTCAGACTCTCAGGCAGCACTGCGGAGTAACGTTCGAAGTGGAATCGGTCCGTCTCTTCGTCGTATCGTCCGATCGCCACCTGTCCAAGCTGGCCGACCAGCACGAACTCTTCTCCGGAACAGGAAGAAAATATCCAGGTATCCGTTGACGTTGTCTCCAGTTCATCGTCAGACAGCGGGCGGAATACGGTGCCGTTCGAGGTCGTATATACGCTACCCATATCCCCCGTCAGAAGCACACGATTCTCATCGGACACTGCCGAATAGAAATTGGCGTTCGTGTTCAGATCAGGGATACTCACCTTCTCCATATCACATACGAGAACCGTGCCGTTTGTGCCGCAGGCGACACCCAGTTTCCCCAGGCAGGCCACCGAACGGATCTCGGCGTCGGCAAGATCATAAGCTACCGAACTCCAGGAACGGCCGTTCGCAGAGAGGAAGAATGACCCCTTCCCCGTAACTGCGTAGTGGCAGGAGTTTCCCAGGGAAGCATCTACGAACGGATCCTCTTCCGTAAGCGGCAGGACCGATACCGGCTCTTTAGACGTCACATCTCCGAGTAAAGATCCATTCTTCAGAAGAAGCGCAGTATACCCGTCTTTCGAAAGAATACGCGCAGCATCCGGATTAGATAAGGATTCGATATCAACAGGTTTCCAAATACCTAGCTGGCGCACCTGATAATCCAGTATGCCGGCATTTACAAGCTCACTCATCCGGCCTTCCTCGTCATAGGACATGATACGAAGACGTCCGCCTATATAGACCGACATATCGTTCGCCTCCGTACTTGGTTCACTATGGAGATAGACCGTATTTCCTGTCGCCTCCGCCACACTGAATACACTCTCCATACTCCGGTTCTCGAAAGACGGATCCCAAAGGAGATTCGTCGACGGAATATGAGAAAGATTCACCCCCAGCCCGGAAGTAACCACTCCAGAAGTCCCGTCCAGTGCTTTTACCGTAGGATAATCTGACGACTTCCGGATCAGTCCGAGATTGGCAAACAGGATCGTCGCCGCCACCACAAACGCCAGAAACACTGTGACCGCAGTCACGAGCGGACGTTTATGCATACGGTTCTCTCTGCGGAACAGACGACGAAGCCGGGCGATCATGTGTGTCTCCCCGGAAGCATCTTATTAATGTCACCGGTCTCTTCCTGCTCCGGAAAGCGGCTCGGTCTCAGCTTCAGCATAAAGAAAGCAAGTACAGCAAAAATCGGTATGCAGAGTATCGTGACCCACATGATGACATTGTCGGCCTCCTCGGAAACATGGAAGAGCAGATAGATCCCGCTTCCGAAAATATTAAAGACCGAGTGGGAGATGATCGTCATTACGATATTCTTCGTTGCATAATAGATCAGCCCGATAACGATCCCGGAAACGAATGCATAACAGATCTGAATGACCTGTCCGTGCATCAGTCCGAAATAGATGGCGCTTAGGAAAACCGCCACATAGGGGTGCCCCAGTTCCATCATGCCCTCCATGATGCAGCCACGGAATATGATCTCCTCCAGGATCGGGATCAGAATACATATGGAGAAAACACTAAGATACAGATCTGTCTGGGAGGGGCTTGAGACATTCATCAGTTCCCTGTATTCTTCCACCGCCTTTGTGGCCACGGGAATATTCGGCACGATAAGGAAATAAATGGCAGCAAGCCCAAGCATGCAGCCGCCGCCCACCAGAGCCATATACCAGTCATATGGTTTTCCTATGGCCCAGGTCGGACCGGGTAGGATCATTTTCTTCTTGATCACAAGCCAGATCCCGAAGACAAGGATACCTCCGAGGCCCTGGACAAGAGCGATCGTCCCTTCATATTGAAGATAGTTCTCTCCATGGATCGAATATGCCGTTTCCGCAGCCAGAAAAATGATCACAAAATACACAGCGATCGCGGCTACCGGACCGAGCAAAAGACGGACGAATATTCTACTGCGGTAACTCATGCCTGTCCCTCACCCGGATTCTGCGGACGCTCGGCGCCCGGCACTTTCTTCTTTCTTCTCTCTTTTACATTCGCGGCATACCGGCGCATAAAGACGGTAAATGCCGCTTCCAGCTCACTCTCATTCTTAATCGAATAGAAATACTGATCACCATTCTTCGCATACTCGGTGCGCATGATCACCAGTTCCGGATCCGCATGGTTGCCATCGTCCGGCTCATAGTTATACATGACCGCATATTCGACCTTCTCGATCATGAACGTATCGATCATGGAAAGATAGTATTCCTTCCCGTTCGATGCGTCGCGAATAACAGCAAGCGCATCACCCTCCTTCGGAGAATGATGCGTGAAAACCGACTTGCGTACGGAATTATTCTTATTCTTCTTCGTCTGAGAAGTCTTCTTCATCTTCGAGCTCAGCCTCAGCACAGAGACGGTCATACTCTTCGTAGATCTCGTCTGCTTCATCTTCATCCAGACTCATCAGGCCTTCTTCACCATCATCAGTCTTCACGACCTTGGTGATCACCATCTCCGGCTCTTCCTCGTCTGTAGTAACCAGTACACAATATGCCTGATCCTTATACTCAAAGTCATCGACCAGTACGAACTGATACTCTTCACCGGTCTCTGCATCTACCATCGTAATGAGAGCATCCTCTTCGTAGGTTCCCTCGATATTCTTCTCTTCACAGTTCTCACAGTCGCCGCCTTCACACGGACGTCCACAATCTTCAAACATAATCCCATCCTCCGCATAATCTGCATAATTACCCTCTTACGGTCAGGTATACCGATATTTAATTATATCATGAATTCAACAAATTCAGAAACGATTTAGGAACGGTGCATATCCAGGTATTCCTGAAGGATGATCTCCGCTGCCACCTGGTCTACGACTTTCTTCTTCGCCTTACCGGAAACACCCGTCTGACGCAGGAACTGCGATGCAATCACCGTCGTATACCGTTCATCCCGGAACACAGGTGTAATGCCGGTCTTCTCAGTAAGAAGTTTCCCAAAAAGAACAGCCTTCTCCTCCGATTCACTGACGGAACCATCGGTCCGGCTGGGCTTTCCCATCACGATCTCCGTGATCTCTTTTTCCTTGATGATGGCTTCGAGACGGTCGAGCGCATAACTGCTGTCGATGCCATTCCAGTTGATCGTCTCCAAGCCCTGCGCCATGATACGGAGCGGATCCGATACGGCCACTCCGATCCGCCTCATGCCGAAATCAATCGCCATCACACGGCTCATTCGCGTCTGTCTCCTTCCGATCACTCGTCGGCCAGGCGCTCACAATACTCGCGAACGATAACCTCAAGAAGCTCATCGCGCTCCATACGGCGGATAATGCCGCGTGCGCCCTTATAGTTCGTAATGTAGGTCGGATCACCCGACATAAAATATCCAACGAGCTGGTTGATCGGATTGTAGCCCTTCTCCTGCAACGCATCCAAAACCTGCATCATCAATTCTTTCGCATCCTC
>JAEEIT010000119.1 GCA_016281535.1 Clostridia bacterium
GATCCGCGGACTTCCGGACTTCGATCCGGATGGACCGAGCCCTTTTAAGCCGGAATAATTTGGAAGCGATGCGCCGGTTCCTGACAGGAGGACTGTCGGGATCCGGCGCTTCTTTATACCCAGGACGCCGCATCTCCGGCCGGGACCGGAAGCGTGGCGCATCCATGAGAACGGTTCGGGCGGCGAAGCTGCCTGACAACCGCTCACAACAGCTCAAGGAGAATCAGATGGAGAAAGCATACCGGTGTCCGAAGTGCGGAGCAGACATTATTCTGGATGGAGCATCTGAAGAGAAGTGTGTGTTCTGCAGCACCCCCCTGACCGATAAAGACACATTAAAGAAACCGAAGGGCGGCTTCTATACGCGGGACCTGTCTTCCGGGAAGAAGACATCCTGTGTATGCGGGCAGTGCGGGAAGCACATGTATCTTCCGGAAATCAGTACGATCAAACCGGAAAGCTGTGTCTTCTGCGGAAGCAGCGACCTGCGCAGATCCTCCTCATCCGCAGAGGTCCTTCTAGGGTCGGAGCGTATGCCGTTCCGCTTCGGGAAGGAAGATGCCGAGAAAGAGTATCTCGAGTGTATAAGGAAGCAGAAGAAATCCCATTCCTTCAGTAAGAAGGCGTATCTCGAAGCCATCACGCCGGTGATGGTACCATTCTTCTTCTTCGATTACCACGCCTTCGCACGGGCGGTCCTGAGCGTGGTACCGTATATCAAGACATCCCGCCACTTAGGCGAGAAATTCGCGTCGGCTGTGCTCCTCAATGACATCTCTTTCGAACGTACGTCGTCTGTAATCACGCCTTATCCGAAGAATGTCACGAGCGAGATGGCGTGGAAGAACATCCCCTTAAGCGCCAGTGCTTTTATAACTGTGGAGAAATTAGATGAGGTCTCGCCGATCCCGATGACGGGATTCCTGCCGCGTCCCGAAAGACCGGACCAGGAGGCGGTCCTTCTCGGATGCGAGATCCCCGCGGACGAGATACGGGAGACATTCCTTCGAAGGATCCGCGAATTCGTGAAGGAATGCGTCGTCGTCGAGAATCTCCAGAACTTCGCGATCAGTTCTTTTGTAGACGAAACGGAATACGAAGAGCCGCTGGGACAGATGGTCCTGATCCCGTTCTGGGTCATGAAGAAAAGGAAGAAGAACCAGTGCCTCAGCTGGTACATGAACGGAATCTCCGGCGAGGCGTCCGAGATCTCCTGGGAGTCCGCGGTTCCGGAAGTGAAGGACGAGGCGCCCAAGACCGTCGAGACCATGAAGAAGAAAAAGATCCGGAATTTCACGTACGAAGATTTCGGCGGACCGGACAGGAAGATCAACTACCGGACCTATATGATCGATACGATGGCGTCCACCATCGTGGCGGAAATGACGCTCAGCGAGATGTCGGCGGATAAGAGCCTCGTCCAGCTGGAGCGGAAGATGCGCCGCCAGAAGATGTCGGTGAATGTGCCGCTGTCCGAGGCGTTCCAGGGGGAGGCGGAGATCGCTGCGAAAGAGAGTCAGAAAGTGGCGCTCCCGAGTAAGCCGGTGCCGCTTCCGACCAGACATTCGGCACTGTTCCTCATGAAGGAGGAGGCGATGGAGAATTCGCTTGGCCAGGGTGTGCGCCTGCCGGAGCGGACCATCGACCGCCGTGTCGGAAACGAGGAAATGTTCGACGGGATCGAGACGCCGGAGCACGTGGCAGTAGATAAGGGACTGGCCGACCTTCCCGAATACGATCCGGCCGGACCCAATCCCTTTAAATAATCCATTTTTCTGAAGTGGTGTACATCGGATGTGCTTCTGCTCCTGATGTGGCAGAAGCGCAGATCCCGTTTACTTCCAGAGGCTCTCGCCGTTGGTCTCGATGACCTCTTTATACCAGTAGGCTGAGTCCTTCAGTGTTCTTTCCTGGGTCTGGTAATTGACGTAGACCAGGCCGAAGCGCGGGTCGTAGCCGTCGGCCCACTCGAAGTTGTCCATGAAGGACCAGTGGATGTAGCCGACGAGCGGGATGCCGTCCTCGGCCGCACGGGCATACTCGCGGATATATCTCTTCAGGAAGTCGATGCGCTGCGGATCGTGGACTTTACCGTCGAGGTGGACGCTGTCTGTGCAGGCGCAGCCGTTCTCGGTGATCATGACCGGAAGGCCGTAGCGCTCATGCATGAACTTGGCGGACCAATAGAGGACTTCCGGTGTGATCGACCACTTCAGCGCGGTCAGAGGCTCGCCCTGAAGCGCTTCGTTTCCTTCGGCAGCGGAGAGCTTACTCAGGTCGCGCATCGCCGCGTAGATATTCATGCCGTAGAAGTCAAGCGGGGAAGATACGATCTTCCATTCTTCTTCGGTAAAATCACTGAAGTTGCTGCCGAAGAATTCTTTCGCCCCTTCCGGCCATTTGCCGAGTACGATCGGATCGGCCCAGAATGAGTTGCTGAGCATGTAGCCGAACGGGTCGAAGGCGAAGGTCTGGCTTCTGGCTTTCTCGATGGCTTCTTCGGAATCGTTCTCCGGGATGAAGGACGGTCCTGTCGGGGCGAAGGAGACCTTCGCCTCTTTCTTGCTGTTAGCGCGGATCGTCTGTACGGCGGTACCGTGGGCCAGAAGGACGTTCTTCGACATGCGGAAGAGCTCGCCGTCGGTGTACTTCATGAAAGGTGCGTGGGAACCCAGGTAGCAGCCCAGGCCCAGGAAGATCTGCGGTTCGTTGATCGTGAACCAGTAGGAGACGCGGTCGGACAGGGCGTCCACGACGATCTTCGTGTAGCGCTCGAACCACTTGATGATCTCCGGATTCAGCCATCCGCCCCGGTCGAAGATCCCCTGCGGCAGATCCCAGTGATAGATCGTGACCATCGGCTCGATGCCGTTGCGGAGAAGTTCGTCGACAAGATCCGAATAGAACTGAATTCCCTTCGGATTGACTTCGCCGATTCCGTCCGGGAGGATGCGGGTCCAGCTGATGGAGAAGCGGTATGCCTTCACACCGATCTCCTTAAGAAGCGCCACATCTTCCTTCATGTGGTGATAGTGATCGCAGGCGATGTCGCCTGTCTCGTGGTTATGTACAGGGGAGTTTCTCCAGTGTGTGTATGTGTCCCAGATCGACGGGCCTTTGCCGTCTTCGTTCCAGGCGCCCTCGACCTGATAAGAAGCGGTGGCGACACCCCAGATGAAATCTTTCGGTAGTGACATAGATCGGTCCTCCTTAATTGTTGATAATCAGTCTATGCTGTAGATGAACAAGCACGGGGAAGTCCTCATTCAGATATGGTTCGAGTATAGCAGACAGAAAGTCATCCGTATATCAAATTAGTGATAGATTTGTCATTTCCGTCAAAACCGTTATGGTATAATCAGAGGTGGTTGTGAGGAAGAAGTATGAATATTGCGATTATCACCGATACATATTTTCCGGATATAAATGGTGTGACATCCTCGATCTATACGCTGGCGATCGCGCTTCGTAAGAGAGGACACCGTGTCTATATTTTCGCGACGTCGGAGACGAATTCTCCTGTGATCCGCCGTGTCAGTAAACACCCGCCGGTATTCCGCATCCCGAGTTTCCCGATGCTGCTGGTCCGCCCCTACAGAACGACCATGCCCTATTCTTTCCGGCTTGTCCAGATCCTGAAACGCCTGAAGATCGACATCATCCATACCCAGACGGAGTTCTCCATGGGACTTATCGGTCTTTCTTCCTCCATGACACTGCATCTTCCGATCGTGCATACCTATCACACGATGCTCGAAGACTATACCCACTACGTCTTAGGCGGCAAGGCCACGAAGATCATCACGCCGGAGAAGGCGAGATGGTTCAGTAAATCCTTCTGTAACGTCCCGACCGGCCTGATCGTGCCGACTGAGAAAGTGAAGAATGCACTTCGTGATTATGGTGTGACTAAGCCGATCTACGTCATTCCGACCGGAATCGATGTGTCGCCTTTTCACCGTTCGAATTTTAAAGAAGAGGAGATCGATGAACTGAAGAAGAAATTCGGCATCCGTAAAGATGAGAAGATCCTTCTGAGCCTTGGCCGTGTGGCGAAGGAGAAGAGCATCGACCGGATCATCGACCAGATCCCGAATATATGCAAGAAGACTCCGAATGTCCGTGTGCTGATCGTCGGTGACGGGCCGGCCCTTCCGGAACTGAAGGAACAGGCCGTGCGGCTGGGCGTCAAGGAGAAAGTGATTTTCGCAGGAGCGGCGCCCTATGCCGAGATCGGAAAATACTACCAGCTCGGCGATGCATTTATCTCCTGCTCCACATCCGAGACCCAGGGCCTTACCTATTACGAGGCGATGGCGGCGGGCCTTCCGGTCATAGCCAGAAGAGATGATGCGGTAAATGAGCTTTTCCAGGACGGGGTGAATGCGCGGCTGTTCCGTGAAGAAACAGAGATCGCGGATATCGTTTCCGAGATCTTCCGGGATCCGATGACCGCCGAGCGTTATTCCAGAAACGCGGAGAAGACCGTAGAGTCGTACTCTGCGGAGACTTTTGCCAGCCGTGTCGAGGAGGCGTATCAGAATGCGATCTCTCGTTTCGTCCGTGAGAAGGCGATCCGCCGCGCGAACGTCGGCAAGCTGCACCTGGCGAAGAAGTACAAGAAAGTCAAACTGGTTCCGCCGGAAGATGACCGGCATTTCCTGGAGAAGGCCTATCTTCCCGAGGACGAAGCGGCGTCGACCCGCATGGGTGCGATCAAGCAGATGGTGACCGGCAATGCGCGGAAAGCCTATAAGACGGCGTACCGCTATGCGCAGCTGATCCGTGTCGGCAAGAAGATCAAGCAGAAAGACCGGGCGGATAAGAACGGGTGATTCACGCCTCCGGGGAGTCGGGGGCATCCGCGCCGGCTTCACTATCGGAAGTTTCATCGGAAGTTTCATCGGCTGCAGTATCGGAAACTTCCGGATCGCCGCCGGCCTTCTGGACGATGGAGATCTCGGGATAGGTGGCGCCCTCTTCCGCGTCGGCCTTCGAAGCACCGTCCGCAGAATCATCAGAAGAACCATCATCCGAAGCACCCGCCGGACCTGCGTTCTCCATGTGCGCCTGGGACTCATTCTTCAGAAGCTGCGGCACGCTGAAGAAATACCCCTGCAGATAATCTACACCGGCCTCGGCACAGAAGGAGGCCTGCACTTCGTTCTCGATGCCTTCCGCCACAGTCCGGATCCCGTTCTCCTTCGCATACTTGACGATGTTCCGGATCAGGGAAGCGCCCTTCGGCTGGTCGGAGGAGGCCGTGATCTCACGGTTGATCTTGATCACATCCAGAGGCGCATCGGAGAAGAGCATAAATGCAGATTCCGCCGCGCTCAGAAAATCCATGGCAATGCGGATGCCGTGCTTGTGAAGGAAGTTGAGGTTGTCCCGTACCAGGAATTCATCCTCGGTAAAAGCACCTGCGATCTCGACCATGATGCAACCGGCGTCGATGCCGGAATGCTCGACGGCGCGGACGAATTCCATGACGGAACGCTCGGTGAGCTCGGCCGCGGAGAAGTTGATGCTGAAACGGTGCCCGTGGTTCTCGGGAAGCTTGGCGTACCGGATGGCCTCCTGGGTCATGAAGATCGTCAGCTGCTGCAGGCACGAAGTCTTCTCCAGGATCGGGATGAACTCCTCGGCAGTCATGCGGGAGCCGTCTTCGCGGATCCATTTGGCCAGGATCTCGACACCTGCGGGCTTTCTTGTCCCGGCGTCAAGGATCGTCTGGTAGGAAGCCTGGACCATGCCTCTGGCGATGGCCGTATCAAATTCGCTGGCGATGCTGACCGTGCCCTTGTAGTAATCGCGCATGGCCTCGGTATAACGGGAGATCCGCTGGTCCTCGAGGAACGAATACCGGAGGGCAATATTGGCCTGCCGCATCCCTTCGGAAATGTCGGAGCCGGGGCGGATCACGGTAAAACCGATACGATAGGAAACATACACGGGGATCTTATCGACCGTGATGGTCACGTCGTTGATGTTGTTCAGGGCAGCCAGAATATTCTCCAGGCTTTCTTCACTGGAATAGTGCTGGACGATGATCGCATAGTTCAGGTCCGCACCCTTATAGAGCCGGGCATTCGGATAAGAGGCGAGGAGCTCGGACAGTTTCGTTGAGATGTTCTTCACGATGGCCTGATAGAAATCACTGCCGAACAGTCCCTGGATGTCGCTGTCTTCGTTAAAGGCCATCAGCAGGATCGACATGGCGCCGTCCGAAGGGATATGTGCAGAAGAGATGCTGTTATAGTTCGGAAGAGCGGTGAGCGGATCGTGTGTGGCGATGTACTCGAAATGTTTCTGGCGCTCGCGGTTCCTGGTGGAGATATAGGCGATGACGCTGCTGACGATCGCATAGACCAGCACGCGGATGAACCACGCGAAATTTCTCGTCGGTGTGTCGGTGAGAGAGTTGATGATTGGTCCCATCAGAAGACCACTCAGCACGGCGAAGATCACGCTATGCCATACCGGTGTAAAAAGCGCTGTCAGAACGACGGGGATCAGGATGAGGTTGGCATAAATACTCGGTGTTCCGCCTGTGGCATAGACCAGATAGACCACGGCCGCCGCGCAGACATAATTCATGGGGATCAGGAAAGGAAGGATCGATTTCGGACGGTTGGACGGATCGTTTTTCATGGAGCATTTCTCCTTCGCATATATCTACTGTCATTCTATAACACGAGGGCAGAAAAACATAGACGGAAAATGAGGAAAAACCATGTCCGGTCAGTGGTGAATTTGACTAAACCGAAAGTTTGTCGATAATAGAAGTGGGTATTAGACAAGGAGGAAAAGATGCGTAAACAATGGTTCCAGTCCCTTCTCATGAGGCGGGCAGTGATCATTCTGATCCTGCTTGTTGAGATCGCGTCATTCATTTTTCTCGTCGCGGCAGGTACCCTCTACTCCGATATTGCATCGATCATCTTCCGAATCATCTCCGTCATCGTCGCACTCTATGTGGTCAGTAAGAACGAGAAGGGCGGCTACCGTCTGATCTGGGTCTTCCTGATCCTGATGTTCCCGGTATTCGGCGGCGTGCTCTATGTTTTCTTAAACGTACAGATGAGCTCGAATTATTACTCGAAGAACCTCGACGACGTGGTGGAAGCGACGAACAAATATCTCCCTACCAACGGCGCGGTGAAGTATAAGATGGCGCAGGAGTTCCCGGTATTTCTGAAGAACGCAGAATACCTCGAGAAGACAGAGCATTTCCCGCTTTATAAGAATACGAAAACGAAATATCTCTCGCCGGGCGAGGAGGTGTGGCCGGTTCTGCTGGAACAGCTCAGGAAGGCGCGCGAATACATCTTCATGGAGTATTTCACCATCGGTGAAGGCGAGTTCTGGAATTCGATCCTGGAAGTTTTAAAGGAGAAGGCCAAAGAAGGTGTGAAGGTACGCATCATGTACGACGACATGGGATGCTTCCTGTCGCTTCCTTCGGAATATCCGGAGTACTTAAGTTCTCTCGGCATCGAGTGCCAGGTATTTAACCCGTTCCGTCCGTTCTTTACGACGATCCAGAACAACCGCGACCACAGAAAGATCACGGCCATCGACGGCAAAGTCGCCTTCTGCGGGGGACTTAACCTGTCGGATGAGTACGTCAATAAGAAGGAGCGCTTCGGCTACTGGAAGGATTCGGCCGTGATGGTCGAGGGCGACGCGGCGTGGAGCCTGACGTGTTTCTTCCTGCAGATCTGGATGGCATTAAGCAGTAAGATGGAAGATCTCTACGATTATTACCCGTGGAAGAACGGTCCGTGTCCGGTCCTGGGCGAAGGCTATGTACAGCCCTATAACGACATTCCGATCGACACGGAACATGTCGGGGAGAACGTGTACATGAACATGATCACGGCGGCCGAGAAGTCCATCTATATCAGTACACCGTATCTGATCCTCGATGAGAATATGATCACGGCGCTGTGCCTCGCGGCCAAGAGCGGCATCGACGTGCGCATCGTCACGCCGAGCATCTACGATAAGTGGATGATCCATCAGGCGACGCGCTGCTATTACCGCGACCTCGTCCGTGCCGGCGTGCATGTCTACGAATACACGCCTGGATTCATGCACAGTAAGACGGTGGTGATCGATGACAAGGCCGCCATCGTCGGCTCGGTCAACTGGGATTACCGGAGCCTGTACCTCCACTTCGAAAGTGCGGTCTTCATGTGCGGGACATCGACGGTCGAGGATGTCAGGAAGGACCTCCTTCATTCCTTCGAAGTGTCTGACGAGGTGCTCCCCGAGGAACTGAGCTACAAGCGTGGCTGGAGCCTGTTCCGACTGATCCTCCGACTGATCGCCCCGATCTTCTGACGAACTTCACGTAAGAAGCGAAAAGCATCGCGCCCTGCCCGGGTTCATTCATTGGTCTCGTTCTTCTTCGCCAGGAGGTGCCAGTTGCGGATTCCTACGATGGCTTCTACGAGGTAGATCCCTTTCTTCGTGACGTAGACAGGGTCGCCCTTCAGCACGTATTGACCGACTGCGATGACATCGGTGATGATCCACCAGACGTACTGCTCTTTATACCGAAGTGCCTCGAGGATCACGGCGACGATGCCGATGGCGAAGATGGCCGCATCGAGCCACTGCATGACCGTGATGTTCCAGCCGAACTTCGTTGCGAAATTCATCCAGGTGTCTCCGGCCAGCTCGCTCAGTGCGAAGTGTACGAAGACTGCCAGCGCGAGGATGGCGGCGGTGACAAGGGTGTTCTGCCACCAGGTAAGGGTCTTCGACTTCGCCAGAAGCTTGTCTTCCTCATCCTTGTGTTTATACCAGTTTCTCCAGGAAATGATATTCATGGGGAAATACACACAGGCCTCGAGCCAGAAGGTCGCCCAGATCCCGAAGTAGCCGAGATAGATCATGAATACCGTTGTGTTGACGACGGCGAAAGGGAAGTTCATCCGGTTGGCTTTCGCGGTGAGAAATACGCAGATGATGCCGCATAAGCCGGAGACGAAGTTAATGATCGCGAGCCACCGGGGCGTGCCCTCCTGCGGCAGGATCGCATAGTAGGTGGAAATGCCGAACATGATGAGGCACATCACGATCTCATACCACTTGAGGCTTCTGCATGCACGGCCGATCTTTACGAAAAAGCTGGGCTCAGCCGCTACGGTTGAGGTTGCGTTGGTTTCAGCTGCTGCGGCTGCCTTTACTTTCGTTGTCATACCATCCATAGTTTCTTCTCCTCCAGTAATTTCATCGCCCGGATCATCGTGCTGCTGATCGGGTACGTCTCCCGATTCGCATCTACGATGATATGGGCCGCTTCCGGGTACGCCCGCTCGAAGTATTCGCCGTAAGACGGTTCACTTGAGTAGACATAGTCCATCTTCGGTACGAAGCTCCGAACCAACGGCGTCTCGGCGTCCCAGTCCTCTGTTCCGTCCGGTTTCTTCAGATCCATCGTATCGATGACGTGGAACTCGACGTTATCGTAGAGGGAACAGACCCTCTGTATCTGTTCGGTCCGGAAGGAGACCGAAAGAAGTTCGTCGTGATTGTTTTCCAGAACTTTTAGCTCCTCGTCGCCGTTGATGAACATGATGACGACGACATGGTCACACTGCCTGGCGGCCGTGTCGATACAGTACAGGTGGCCTTTGTGCATCGGAAGAAACTTTCCCCCGAAGAATCCGATGATTTCACCCATCTTTTCTCTCCTTTCTCGCGCTCCGGGTCAGTCCGCCGGGAACGCCCGATGTTACCGGATCTGTCCGCCGGGATGCCCGATGTTACCCGATCTGTCTTACAGGAACGCCCGATGCTAGCCGATGAAACGGTATAGTCTTGCGGACCGTCCCCTGGTTGCGGCCGTGGTGTCCAGGGCTTCGACTCTTCCTGTCTCCACATAGTTCCGCAAGAACGTCTTCCGGAAGTTCGGAAGATCCAGGGTCGTATTCTTAATGGTCTCGTAGATCCGCTTGAGCTCGGAGATCGTGAATGCCTCCTTATCCTTAAGAAGACTGAAGGCGTCCGGTTCATAGTCGATCCGGTTCCGAAGCCTCGTGATGGCCGTCCGGATGATCTCGGCGTGGTCGAATGCCAGCTCGGCCTCGGTGATCGTGTTCCTGTCATTATAGAAAACGATCCCTCCGATATCGTATTTGATCTTAAAAAGCGCTGCTTCGGAGGCGTCGTCGCCGGCCTTTATGTGGAGTTCATTCTTGGGGATCAGCGCTGTATAGGCCACGGAGATGACGGTGGTTCGCGGATCTCTTCCGGGATTTCCGAAGGTGTACAGCTGCTGAAGAAAAGCATGGTCGACATTGGTCTCGTCCCGAAGTTCTCTGGCGGCAGCTTCGTCGATGGATTCGGCCCCGGCGTTGAGAAATCCTCCGGGGATCGCCCAGTAGCCCTTATACGGGTAGCCGCCTCTTCGGATCAGGAGGAGGCTGAGCGCGTCGTCATCGTCGATCGTGAATACGATAATGTCGGCTGTGACAGATGGCCTCTCGTATTTCGAGGCGTCATAGTTCTTCAGAAATCCTTTCTCGTCTTCAGAAGTGCATTTGTACGTACCCATTTTCCATACCTCCTGACTTATGGTTTACTGTACTATAAACAGTATGGTACGATTTACCAAAAGTGTCAAGAGGGAAAAGTGCTTTTCACGAGGGAGAATTCACAAAAGCGATAAGATTCAGATTGCGATCCGTGATACAATCGAAGTATCAATCCTGATATCGAAGGAGGCGGTTATTGTGCTGAAGAATGCGTATCTGAACGAGAAGCCGGAGAAGGAGATCCTCAAGGCCCGTCTGAAAGAGCAGGAAGATCTTCTGTTTGTGAATCAGAATAAGATCAAGGAAAACAAGCTGCCTGTCGTGGTGCTGGTCGAGGGCTGGGGCACGGCCGGCAAAGGCACTTTGATCGGGAACGTGATCAACAACATCGACCCGCGTTTCTATAAGGTGGCCACCTTCGATCTGCCTACGGATCTCGAGAAGAGAAAGCCGTTCCTGTGCAGGTATTTCGAGGCCCTTCCGGAGGCGGGGAAATTCCGTTTCTATAACACGGGCTGGATGAATGAGATCGTGATGGGGCGGTTAAGCGGTGATATGTCCGATGCCCAGTATGAGAAGCGGATCGCGAGTATACGGCGTTTCGAGCGTCAGCTTACGGATAACGGGTATCTGGTTCTGAAGTTCTTCATGCATATCTCCGAACAGGAGCAGAAGAAACGTATCGACAGCCTCAAGGGGGATATCGATACGAAGTGGCGTGTCAGTGAGGGCGACCTGTGGCAGAACAAGCACTACAAGGCCTGTGAGAAGATCTTCGAGAAGTATCTCGAGGATACGGATACGTCTTCGGCGCCGTGGTATATTATCGATGCGAAGTCCGAGAAGTGGACGGAGCTTCAGGTCCTCGAGCGTATGAATGAGGGCATCGACATCGCGCTTCAGAACCATTCGCTGGCGGTGCCGCTTCTGCAGAATACGTTCCCGCTGGTGAAGATGCCGAAGCTCTCGGAGATCCCGCTGGAGGGAAAGGAGCTCAGCGACGAGGAGTATAAGGAGAAACTCGATGCGCTTCAGGACCGGCTTTCTGAGCTGCATAACCGGCTTTACCGGAAGAGAGTGCCATTGATCATTGCGTATGAAGGATGGGATGCGGCAGGTAAAGGCGGCAACATCAAGCGTATCGCCGAGGCGCTGGATCCGCGAGGATATGAAGTGCACCCGATCGCAAGTCCGGAACCGCACGAGAAGGCCCGTCACTATCTGTGGCGTTTCTGGACGCGGCTTCCGAAGGATGGGCATGTGGCGATCTTCGACCGTACCTGGTACGGCCGTGTGATGGTGGAGCGGATCGAGGGATTCTGTTCGGAGAATGACTGGAAGCGCGCCTATAACGAGATCAATGAGTTTGAGAAAGAGCTGGATGACTGGGGGGCCGTGATCATTAAGTTCTGGGTGCAGATCGATAAGGACACGCAGCTGGAGCGTTTTACCGACCGTCAGAATACGCCGGAGAAGCAGTGGAAGATCACAGATGAAGACTGGCGTAACCGGGAGAAGTGGGATGTCTACGAGGATGCGATCAATGAGATGATCCAGAAGACTTCGACGAAGTTCGCGCCTTGGTATATCCTCGAGTCGGTGGATAAGAAGTATGCGCGTATTAAGGCGCTCGAGATCGTGATCAAAGCTCTGGAGAAGAAGCTGAAGTAGTTGCTTGCAAGTTCCCGTGATTTCCTTATAATAGGAGTGTTCGAGAAAGTGGCGGACAAGTGCTTTTGCCAAGGCGGAAGCGTCTGCCCTTATGCGATAGATAGTTTTTAGGAGGATGATCTATGATTTCTTTACTTGATTCCGGCGCATATCTTCTGCGTGGAACTGAAATTATTCCGGATAATCAGGAGGCGCAGGCGGCGATCCTTAGCAAGACCGGAAAGACCGTGAGCAAAGAGGATGCGAAGAAAGAGACCATTGCGTATGGGATCTTGAGAGACCATAACACATCCGGGAATATGGACAAGCTGAAGATCAAGTTCGATAAGCTGACGTCCCATGATATTACTTTCGTCGGTATTATCCAGACGGCGCGTGCTTCGGGTCTTACGAAGTTTCCGGTGCCGTATGTTCTGACGAACTGCCATAATTCGCTGTGTGCGGTCGGTGGTACGATCAATGAGGATGACCACATGTTCGGTCTTTCTTGTGCGAAGAAGTACGGTGGCGTGTATGTACCGCCGCATCAGGCTGTTATCCATCAGTTCGCGCGTGAGATGCTGGCCGGTGGCGGCAGAATGATCCTGGGTTCGGATTCCCATACGCGTTATGGTGCGCTCGGTACCATGGCGATGGGTGAGGGTGGACCGGAGCTCGTTAAGCAGCTTCTCAATCAGACATATGATATCAATATGCCGGGCGTGGTCGCGATCTACCTGAAGGGTGCGCCGGTGAAGGGCGTGGGTCCGCAGGACGTGGCGCTGGCTATTATCGGTGCGGTGTTTGCGAACGGTTATGTGAAGAATAAGGTCATGGAGTTCGTGGGTCCGGGCGTTTCTTCGCTGTCGACGGACTTCCGTATCGGTGTCGACGTTATGACCACGGAGACCACGTGTCTTTCTTCCATCTGGCAGACCGATGATGAGGTCAAGTCTTTCTATGAGATCCACGGCCGCGGTGGCGACTATAAGGAACTGAATCCGGGCGAAGTGGCTTACTACGATGGTGTTGTCGAGATCGATCTGTCGACCATTAAGCCGATGATCGCGATGCCGTTCCATCCGTCGAATACCTACACGATCGAGGAGCTGAAGGCGAACCTCGACGATATTCTCGACGATGTGGAGAAGCGTGCGAAGGTCTCCCTCGGCGATAAGGTCGATTTCTCTCTTAGAAGCAAGGTCAGAAACGGCAAGTTCATGGTCGATCAGGGAATCATCGCTGGATGCGCCGGTGGTGGATTCGAGAACATCTGCGCGGCAGCGGATATCCTGAAGGGTAAGTATATCGGATCGAATGAGTTTACGCTCTCTGTCTATCCGGCGTCCATGCCTGTTTATATGGAACTGGTTCGTAACGGCTGTGCGGCGACCATCATGGAGACCGGTGCCATCATTAAGACAGCGTTCTGCGGACCGTGCTTCGGTGCGGGGGATACACCTGCGAATAATGCATTCAGTATCCGTCACTCTACGAGAAACTTCCCGAACCGTGAGGGTTCTAAGCTCCAGAACGGGCAGATCTCTTCTGTTGCGCTCATGGACGCGCGCTCCATCGCGGCTACTGCTGCGAACCAGGGCGAGCTGACCGCGGCGACCGAGTTCGACGGCGAGTTCGGCAAGTATAAGTACTTCTTCGATTCGAAGATCTACGAGAACCGTGTATTCGACAGTAAGGGCGTGGCGGATCCGGATTATCCGATCCACTTCGGTCCGAACATCAAGGACTGGCCGGCCATGGTCGCTCTTACCGATAACCTCGTTCTGCGCTGCGTTTCCGAGATCCACGATCCGGTCACAACGACGGACGAGCTGATTCCGTCCGGTGAGACTTCATCCTATCGTTCGAATCCTCTTGGCCTTGCGGAGTTCACGCTGAGCCGTAAGGATCCGGAGTATGTCGGCCGTGCCAAGGAGATCCAGAAGGTCGAGAAGGCGAGAGAGGTCGGCGAGAAGCTGTGCGATCTGTTCCCGGAGATTCATACCGTGATGCAGACCATCAAGAAGGACTTCCCGGATGTGCATAAGACGAACACGGGATTCGGTTCCACGATCTTTGCCGTGAAGCCGGGTGACGGTTCTGCCCGTGAGCAGGCGGCGTCCTGCCAGAAGGTCCTCGGCGGCTGGGCAAACATCGCTAACGAGTATGCTACCAAGCGTTACAGAAGCAACCTCATCAACTGGGGTATGCTGCCGTTCCTGATCGAGGCGGGCGAGCTGCCGTTTAAGAACCTCGACTACATCTTCATCCCGGGTATCCGCGCGGCAGTGGAAAATAAGACGGAGGTCATCAAGGCTTACACCGTCGGCGAGTCCGGGCTCACAGAGTTCGATCTGCGCCTCGGCGATCTGACGGATGAAGAACGTCAGATTATCCTCAAGGGCTGCCTGATCAACTACAACCGGGTGTGAGCGATTCGGATCTCGAATCAGTATAGGGCTTAGGGGCGACCTGCCAAAGCGCGGAAAACGCAGCTTGGCAGGTCGCTTTTTTAGCGGTTGGAGGAGATGGAACGGCTGCGCGAGCGGGGCAGTGAAACGAGTAGTCAAGAGGTTTCGCGAAATGGCGGAGAACCTCTTGAGTGTTTTCTCTGGCGGATTCAAGAGTTTTCATGGAAAAGCACTAAACCTCTTGACTATTTTCTCCACAGGCTTCAAGAGTTTTCATGAAAAAGCACTAAACCTCTTGAGTATTTTCTCTGGAGGATTCAAGAGGTATCGCGGAAAAGTGTTAAACCTCTTGAATGTTTTTCTCGCAGGCTTCAAGAGTTTTCGTGGAAAAGCACTAAACCTCTTGAGTATTTTCTCTGGAGGATTCAAGAGGTATCGCGGAAAAGTGTTAAACCTCTTGAATGTTTTTCTCGCAGGCTTCAAGAGTTTTCATGGAAAAGCACTAAACCTCTTGACTATCATCTTATGGACGACAAGAACGAACGCGAAAAGCGGCCTGATTCTTGTCTGCCCCTCGCACACAAAAAGAAAGAGCGCCTTGGTGAGACGCTCAATCTTCCATCTGGAGGGGGTTACGTATGACTCCGTTTAAGGAGGGGTATGTTTGTCAGGTCCCGCGCCCGGCCGATGCGCTACCGGCTGTCACGTCCGTATCTCCGCGTCTCCGCATCCATGCGCGCCCCGGCCGTCCTGTCAGACATTGGTGCAGGTGCCGAGGAATACGGGGATGCCGGTGTCCATGTCAACGATGGCGTAGACGAACGGGCGGTTGCAGTAAACGAAATTGTCGATCCTTTCGGCAGTGGCCTTGTCCATGGTGACGGCGGTGGCCGCCGCGGCTTTTGTGCCCTGACGGTCGACGTCGATGTGGGTCTGGTGGATCACGTTCGAGATGTATGCCGGCGCAGAAGACATGCGGCTGAAGTCGGCGGCGTTCTCGTCAAATGGCGCCACCATGCCCATGTCCTGAAGCACTTCGGGAAGCTCGATCTTATAATCCGAAGAAAACTCCGGGAACATCACATCCACTTCACAAGAAGCCCTGCTGTCCCACAGTTCCCAGTATTCTTCCGCAGTCATAGAGGCGACGAACGAATTAATGTCCACCGTCTCGTCATCAGGCAGGATCGCCATGAAACCGTATTTGGCATCCTTATAAGGCTTAACGAAGCCGGACGCATTCCCGGAACGGAGATACGTGTTCTCTGTGCTGGTTAAGAATGTGGCTTCCTGGGTGTTCCCGTTCCCCAGATAGAATGTGCCGTTGTTCACCTGGTCTTCGTCGTATTTCGTTGCCCATTCGCTTTCGAAAGTAATGGCGTTGATCAAGACCATGAAGGTGTTCGGATCGATATTTGAAGAATCAAGAAGGTCCGGGATCATCCCGTTCGTCTTCTCCTCGACCCACTTGTTGATCACATCCACGACGTTGTCGTCAAAGGGGAGGATGCTGATGCCCGCATCGAAATGACGCGTGACATAATCCATGTAGTCGCTGTAGACGGAAGATGCATCAGCCTTGTTGATCCAGACAGAATTGGCGATCGAGAGAGACTTGCTCTGCAGACGGTTCATGCGATCCACCGCGAACTGGAATCCGTCCGCGTTCCCGACGCCGGGCATGGTGGTCTGAAGCATCTGGTCGAGCGTATCTCCACTGGCGCCCGCTGCAGTCATTTCCAGCGCGAAAAGCACTGAATCCGGGGAGAGGAGGATGCCTTGTGAGCCGGCTTTCTCGGCGCAGCGCTTCACGACATCGAAGATAAAACGTGTATAGGCCACCCGCAGCTCATCCTCGCTGGCGTTCGGACCGGCGGCAGAAGCGGGATCGATCTGGAAGATCGCCGTCTCACTTCCGTTATATTCCACCTGCGGCGCTTCCGGAAGTTCGGCCTCTTCCGAAGAAGCAGTGGTGCGGCGGTGTCTTGTCTCAGAAGAGGCGGACTTACGGCACCCGGAAACCGAGAGTGAGAGCACCATCGAGAATATTAGTAGCGTAGCAGCAAGTTTCTTCATTTTCTTATCTCCTGTTTGGCCGGGCGCTTCATGGATCGGGGAACACGCCCGCGCATTGATTTTATAAGGAGAAGCGCTTGAGTCCGATGTGTTTGGAGGGTGTATGAGAAGCCGGACCCAAGCGCTTCCTGGAAATAAGACGAAACATGTCGGAAAACTGTTGCAAAAAAAATGCCGAAAATCGGCAGTAAAAAGTTGCGGAAAACCGGAGAAAGAAAGAACTGCATTGACGATGGCGCATTTCTGCTTGATAATCAGAGAGGGATGAGTCTTGGGAAGAGGTGTGCCATGAAGTACGAATATAATAAAGACGAGCTGATGCAGTGGCATTATGGAGATACGGAAGAAGAGGCGAACCGGATCGCGTCAGAAATCCTGGACGGCAGAAGGACGGCCATCATCCAGTATTTCGACTGGGCACTGGGCGGGAACGGGAATCTGACGACCGCAGAGTGTGATGCATTAAGTAACGAGAAACTGCAGGAGCTTCTTTCCGACTGCAGGGAGATGTATCCGAAGTCGGGCGATATCAACATCCTTACAGACTGGGACGGAGTCCCGCAGTGCGTGATACGGACGAAGGGCTTCGGACTGATGCATCTGGGCGATATACCGATCGAAGTGGCGGAACTGGAAAACGGAGCAACGGACATAGAGGATTGGCAGGTCAATAAATGTAATGAGCTCCTCGAGTTCCTCTCGCCGCTCTCGGTCAATTCGAGAACGGTCATGTCCATAGAGATCATTGAGGTGCTCGAGAAGCTCTTTACACACTAAGCTTCTTCGCTTTATATTTTTGTTTGCCGGCCGCTTCCGGGAGAAATCCCGAAGCGGCTTTTTGCGCGCCCGGGATCATCGCCCGTAACTATCACGGTCATTATTCCGTCAGCGGCCGCCGATACTCAGCCGCCGTAGAAGATTCCGTCGAAGGCTTCGTTAATCGGGATGCCGGAGATGGTGTACGGAGAAGAGGCACTGACATCGGCCGATACATAGTAGTTCTGCGAATAGTCAGCGAAAGACACTTCAAGGAGTATCTGGTTATACTCCGGATCGTACATCGCTACATTCACGCAGGATCCCTTCGGGATGGTACCCTCTCCGGTGACGTTAAGGTTCTTGTCCATCTCGTAGCATGGGATATCCTGTGTGGCTTCGAGAAGGAATACCGTGGAATTGAAAAGGATCACGTTCAGCTCCGGCTTGCCGTCATTTCCCTCGAAATAGTAATCCGAATAGAAATAGTGTGAGCCGATCAGATCGAATCCGCGAGACATATAGACGCAGCTCGGATCACAAGCCTGTCCGTAGAAAGACTCTCCGTTTTCAAAAGTACCGATGCCGGTCCATGCTCCGTTCTCGTAAGCAAAACCGACATACTCCTGGGCTTCGTCGATACCCAGCAGGAGATACATGTAGATGCCGTCCTCGGTCACCATGACGTAGTTATCATCGTAGGAGTGGAACTCGCCCCAGACATCCGTGCCGATGGTGAAATCCTGACCGTTATGGTGGATGATGACCTCTTCCAGCATATCATTCGAGTCTGTTTTTCCCTCGACAGAAAGAGAGTCTTCCTGACCGTCTCCGTCGATATCCCAATAGAGTTCCATCTTACTGTCCAGATTCAGGAAATAGCTGTCCGGTGTATTGCCGAAATACTTCAGATCCACAGCATCAGAAATCGCAGAGAGCGGGACCTTGATGTACGAGTATCCGGAGAAGAGGCAGATTCCGTCATAGGTCAGAGTAAACGGGGCTTTTCCGGCCTTGAAAGAATCAACGAATGCCTGATCAAGCGGGACCGAATCGCCGTAGATGGCCGCATGGTATTCTTCCGCCGCTTTAAGTACCGCATCGAAGTCCTTGACAACATCGCTGAGCGCGATCTCTTCTCCGGTCTCGGTAAAGAAAGAGTGGGCATCGAAACCCGTACCGTCCTGGCTGAACCTCTCCGAAACGTCGGCCACATAAGAGAAGATATACGTGTCATCACGGAAGATGTCCGTGTAGGCGGCAAGAGAATTATCCTCAGGCACGGTGCCGTTGGTATATTCTGCGACCGCGGCATCATATTCATCGATCATAGCGGTCTCCAGAGGAGAGAAATAGCTGTAGACCTTTTCCTCCAGAGTGTCCACGGAAAGAGACGTAAACTCTGGATACTCGATCCAGATCTTGACGTAGTCCATATGGTACTCGTCCTGATTGAAATTTCCGTAACCGGCACATTCTGTCGAAATGATGGTATGCAGGCTCTGGACAGGATTCGTGCCCGGATCGGGATTTCCCGAAGTGGAGTCGGACGAGGTATCGACGGGAACCGCGGACGTATCCGTGGTCGGGTCATCCGTTGGCTCGGTCGTCGGATCTTCCGTCGGATCGTCCGTGGGATCATCCGTCGGATCCTCGGTAGTATCCTCGGTATCTGCCGTGGTCTTCTTCGTCTTCTTCTTTTTCTTCGTAGTTTCTTCTTCCTTCGAGCATCCTGCCAGGGACAGGATCATGGCCGCAGAAAGAAGAATGGCGATGATCTTCTTCATGCTCTTCCTCCTTAGTTTTCCTCTTTTGTTTCTCTTGTTTCTATATAACCCGCCAGAGCAGCCGCATCTGATCCACTAAACCGTAAACAGCAAGGATCAGTCGACAGTGCTTTTCCTGACGAAATTATCAAATAAATAGGCGGCGAAACGCTGATATACGGCGTCTCTTCCGATCTCGTTGTGGGGCTCGTGGCGCATCCCGTGACGGATATCGATCGTCACCTTCTCCTGCCCGCTGGAAACGAGCTTGTTATAGATCTCCTGCGGGGCTTCGCCGTAGTCGCCGACCGGATCCTCGTCGCCTGCGATCAGAAGGATCGGCTTGTCCTTCGGGATGGATTCGTACCAGGAATCGGTATTACAGTCGGCAAGGAGCTTGAACAGATCGATATAGGCCGAGTGGGTGAACGTGAACGTACAGAACGGGTCGCCCGTGTATCTTCTGACCACATCGGAATCATTGGAGATCCAGTCCGAGCCGGTAAGCGGGTCGGAGACTCGCTTCAGATACGTGCGGTTGATGGCTTTAGCGATCAGCTTCGCCGGCTTCTTATCGCCGAGGATGAAACGCTGGAACTTGGCCAGTGCGGTCAGAGGTCCCATCAGGGGATTCGTGCGCGCGGTGCCCGACAATATCAGGCCGGAGCAGTCATTGCCATACTGGGCGTACCAGTTCCTGGCGATAAAAGACCCCATGGAGTGACCCAGCATGATGTAGGGCTTGCCCGGGTAGCTCTCTTTCATGATGCGGTGCAGCTTCTCCACATCTTCGATAAGATGCTGCGCGCCGTCGTACCGTCCGAAGTAGCCGAAGGTATCCTCGTCCCGGACGCTCTGTCCGTGTCCCATATGGTCTTCGCCGCAGACGACGTAACCCTTGTCAGACAGGTACTCGGCCAGGTCGTTATAGCGGCCCATGTACTCGCACATGCCATGAACGATCTGCACCACGCCTCGGGCCGGGACCGATGGCGCCCATATGAAATAGGCGATCTCCGATACGCCGTCTGTGCCGGTAAATGTCGATTTCTGAAATGGCATAGGGATACTTCCTTTCGTCGGTGTCTTCTTAAGACTTCTCTTCTATTATACATGATAGATGCCCCGGCGTGCGATATGTGTTATGATTGTTCCGAGGATGTAAACGCGGGATGACGGCTCGTTTTCTGAGCCGGAGGGGAAAATGAGGATAGAAGAATCGATTTCCAGAAGAGCGCCGGACGGGCGCGGGAAGACCGACCTCGGAAGTGCGGTCTTTCTCCTCGGCTTTATCCTGATCCTCGCTGTCACCACGATCCGCACGACCATGCTCCCCTATGCCCAGTCCGACACGTTCTGGGTCATAAGCTACGTGCTGACGATCCTGGTCTGTGTCGCGATGGTGGCAAAAGCACTGTTCCTGGATGTGTATGCGAAGTCGTGGGCGAAGCTTCTTTCTGTGCTTCTTCTGGTGCTTGTTTTCTGCCAGTCGTCTTTTCTGGTGCTGTCGTGGGAACTGTCTGTCGTGCTGGCCCTTCTCGTCGGGTCCTACGGGGTGGACATCCGGAAGATCCTGAAGGTCTATCTTATCGAGACGGGCGCCATCACGCTGGTCGCGATGGTCCTGGCTGTTACGGGCGTGATCCCGAATCTTCCTTTCGAGAAATTCGGCAGGATCCGCTATGCCATGGGAACCATCTATTGCACGGACTTCGCCGCCCGGGTCTTCTTCCTGACCTTGGTGTTCCTGCTTCTTTTCCATAAGAACTTGAAGATACTCCACCTGCTGGCTCTGGGCGTGCTCGCGGCGCTGGTGTTCATCCCGACTTTCGGCAAACTCGACTTCGCCTGCTCGATCCTCATCCTTCTTCTGTTCGGGATCCATAAATATGTGGGAGGGCGTAAGGAGAGAAGCTTCTCGAAGACGTGGGGCGCGGCCTGGCCGAAGATCGGGCTTCTGTCCATGCCGGTGGCCGCGGTGGTGATGTTTCTCCTTTCGTATTTCTATTCTCCGGAAAATGCACTGACCCGTGTGGTGGATGAGCTGACGACGGGGCGGCTGATCCTCGGGAAGAATGGTTTTACGGAGTTCGGCGTGACACTTCTGGGACAGTCGGTGACGTATCGCGGCGCCTACGTACTGGAGAACTATAACTTCGTGGACTGCTCCTACTTAAATATGCTTTTTAAAGAGGGCGTGCTGGCCGTGCTTCTGGTGATCGCGCTCTATGTTATCCTCTCGAAGAAATATAAAGACCGGCCGCAGGTGCAGTATGTGATCTTCGTCCTGGCGGTGAACTGCATGCTGGCCCACCATCTTATCGAGATCACCTATAACCCGATCCTGCTGCTGCTTCTTTCCGACTGCGGCGGCCTGTTCGAAGGCAGTGCCGCCAAAGATCCGGAAAGCGGGAAACCGGGCGCCGGCCGCGGGCTTGTGAAACGTTCAGGAGAAGATAAAATAAGTTCACAGGAACACCCTTGACAGTCACGTGACCGTGTAGTAAGATATGGGCAAGTGAGAGAAAGGAGGCATCCGAAATGAATGAGTATCTGCCGGGCACATTGATCAGTGTTACGAAACAGCATCTTCAGAATATCGACGAGATCCTGGATCCGATGTTCCTGATGGATGGCATGCAGCTGCGGCAGGTGACACAGCTTCTCGGGATCGAGGCGCATACGGTGCAGAACTGGGTCAAGCGCGGATTCGTGGATTCGCCGGTGAAGAAACTATATAACCGTGACCGGTTCGTCAGGCTTGCGATCCTCAATTACTTCAAGGATGTCTTCTCACTGGAATCGATCCTCACATTACTCGGCATGGCCGGGCAGGATGATCAGGTTTACAGTGCTTTTTGCGAGATGCTGGCGGAAGCGCCGGTGGATCCGATCAAGGCGGAGACGAAGCTGTCTGACATTGTCGACAAGGCGATCGGAACGCAGAGATTCGACTACAGTAAGACAAGCCGTGAACAGGTGAAAAGGCTGCTGACGATCCTTTATACCGCACATCTTTCGATCGTGCTGAAGAAGGAAGCGGAGCGGCAGCTGAAAGAGATTTGAAAGGAGAAACAAGATGGGATACATAATGGATTGGTTTAATGCTTTAAATCTGTCTGAGCAGATCTTCGCGTGCATCGCGATCGTCTTTACTGTACTTCTGATCTTCCAGTTTATTCTTCTGCTGATCGGTGCCGCGTCGCATGCGGCCGGAGATCTGAACGGACATGACATGGCCGGCGGGCATGATCACGATTTCGGTCATGGGCACGATATGGATGTCGGGCACGATCTGGATGCCGGCGGTCACGATTTCGGTCATGTGGGACACGACCTCGGCGGTCATGGTGCGGACTTTGGTCACGATATCGGCGGGCATGTGCACGGTGATTTCGGCCACAGCTTCGGCCACGGCGATGTAGGCGGACTGCACGGCGATGTCGGACACGACATCGGGCAGGCCCACGGGGACAGTGCATTTGACACAGATGGAAATGCGGACTTCCCGGCACACGGCCAGGCGGACGGGTCCTTCAGCTACGACCATGACATGGAAGCGGGACACACGCACGTCGGGCAGATGGCGCACGAATTCTCGGAGGTCCAGGGTGGCGTGGTCGTCGATGTGCATACCGGTGATATTTATCTGGCGGAGGCCATTCCGCATGAGGGCGGGATCCACGGGCCGGATGTGGGTATCCCGGATCAGGATCTGCCGGACGGAAGAACGTATGTGGACCGTGCGGATAAGGTGCACGGCTCCGGATTCAGACTCTTCTCGATGCAGGGCATCATCGCTTTCTTCTGCCTCTTCGGCTGGACGGGTCTTCTGTTCATGAAGGCGGGCATGCCGGTCTGGGGCGCGGCGCTCCTGGCGTTCGTCTGTGGTTTCGTGGGAATGTTCCTGATGGCTCTTGCCATGTGGGGCATGCTAAAGATACAATCAGATGGAACGATGAATATCAGAAATGCACTCGGGCTTTCGGGTGAGGTCTATATTCCGATCCCCGGGAATCGCGAGATGCCGGGTAAAGTCATGGTGAAGGTCCAGGACCAGCTTACGGAGTTCGAGGCGGTCACGGACGATGAGGAGAAGCTCGGTACCGGAACGCAGGTGACGGTGATCGGCATTACAAAGGGTACAACACTGATTGTGACCAAACATAACTAAACAAGGAGTAGGAGGATTTGAAAAATGCCATTTGAAGTTATTTGTCTATTAGTAGTCATTGCTCTGTTGGTATTCACACTGTTTTTGATTTTCTTGTCGAGGTACAGAAAATGTCCGTCTGACCGCATCATGGTCATCTACGGTAAGGTCGGCAAGAATGCAGACGGATCTGCCCGTTCATCGAAGTGCATCCACGGTGGTGCCGCGTTTGTTTGGCCGGTCATTCAGTCGTATCAGTATCTCGACCTGACACCGATCTCGATCGCTGTTGACCTGAGATCTGCGCTGTCCCGTCAGAACATCCGTATCGACGTTCCGTCTATCTTTACAGTCGGTATCTCTACAGAGCAGGGCGTGATGCAGAACGCAGCCGAGCGTCTTCTCGGACTGAAGCTGTCGGAGATCCAGGAACTTGCGAAGGATATCATCTTCGGTCAGCTCCGTCTCGTTATCGCGACGATGGACATCGAGGAGATCAACACCGACCGCGATAAGTTCCTCGAGGCGGTTTCCAGAAACGTGGAGACAGAGCTGAAGAAGATCGGTCTCCGTCTCATCAACGTAAACGTAACGGATATTTCCGATGAGTCCGGCTACATCAGCGCTCTTGGTAAAGAGGCAGCTGCGAAGGCCATCAACGACGCGAAGAAGAACGTTGCAGAGAAGGAAAGAGACGGTTCTATCGGTGAGGCTCTCGCCCAGAAGGATCAGAGAATCCAGGTTGCATCGGCGAACTCCATGGCTATCCGCGGTGAGAACGATGCGAAGATCGAAGTGGCGAATTCCGAGGCTATCCGCCGTGAGAAGGCCGCTGAGGCGATGAGACTTGCGATCGCAGCTGAGAAGGTTCAGGCAGCGAAGGCTCTCGAAGAAGCGTATGCGGCTGAGAAAGAGGCTGAGCTCTCCCGTTCCGCACGTGAGAAGGCAACCCTCGAAGCAGACGTTATCGTTAAGGCGGAGATCAATAAGCGTGAGATCGAGCTGGCTGCTGAGGCAGAAGCGGAGAAGATCAGAAGACAGGCAGCCGGTGAAGCGGATGCTATCTACGCGAAGATGGAAGCGCAGGCTCGTGGTATGCAGGAGATCCTGGAGAAGCAGGCTGCAGGTTTCGAGAAGATCGTGGCCGCAGCAGGTGGCGATGCGAAGAATGCTATGATGCTCATGCTCGCCGATAAGATGGAAGACCTCATGAAGATCCAGGTCGAGGCGATCCGCGATCTGAAGATCGACAAGGTCACCGTTTGGGACAGTGGCGCCGGTGCCGGTGGTGCCGATGGCAAGAGCTCTACGGCTAACTTCATCTCCGGTCTTATGAAGAGTGTGCCGCCGATGAACGAGATCTTCGAGATGGCCGGTATGAATCTGCCGGAGTTCCTCGGTAAGAAGATGGATCCGAAAGCAGAAGATGCGGCGGCCGGCGAGGTCGTTGCGGCGAAGGATGCGAAGAGTGTGGCCGCTTCCGCGAAGGAAGTGAAGGGCGTGGATGCGCCGAAGGATGAGAAGGCGGCTCCGGCAGCACCGGCAGCACCGGCTGATCCGGCGACGGATGGCCCGGACACACCGAGCGCTCCGACACAGAACAAGCCGATCTGGGAGGAATAATCCTCGAACCCGGATCAGACATAAAGCTGCAAGGTTAGGGAACTGCCCGGAGGCGAAAGCCGACGGGCAGTTCTTCTCGCGTAGAGGGATCACCGAGGATCTGCGCTCCCGGTCACCAGCGCTCCCGGTTCCTGAACAGGCGCGATAGATGGACAGCGACCAACCAAATCGTGAAAATACGCGGTTTGGTAGGTCGCTTTTTCGCGATTCTGAGCAAGACGACAGACTAAATCTTCCCGATCCGGGATTTGGTATGTCATTTTCTGCCTTTTACGGTGGGGAGAACTAACCAAATCCTCAATATGTTGAATTTGGTATGTCGAAAAGCACTGTCGACCGTACTTCTGGAGGTGAAATGACATACTAAACTTCGATTCTGAACAGTTTGGTCAGCCGGAAGGACCCATCGGAGCGAAGAAGCGACAGACGCCTACTTCTTCTGCTTGAAGGAGAGTAGGACGAGCAGGCGGAGGGTCTCGATGATGCGGGCGCGCGACTTCGCATCCACGGCCTTGGTGGCATCGATGATGTGCGACATTTTCACGGCCCAACTGCTGTCGGGGCGGAAGATGTTGCTCGCGCCGGAAGAGGTCGCGATGTGGTAGAGCATCTCCGTGAAGCTCTCGCGCTCCTCGAAGGACTGGTCGGACAGCCAGGTCCGGACCGCACCGATACGGTTCTCGGCGTTTTTGTCCCAGCCGGAGGCGTAGGAGAAGTCGTTGACGTCGATTTCCCAGGTAAAAGGACTGTGCTGCATGAGCCACAGTGCCTTGTTGTTTATGAATCGTGTGCCTGGCGCGCTCTCGAGGAGCATGCCGACGAAGGAGGAGGAGGGCACGAGGTGGTTCACATGCTCGCTGATCTTCTTGTATTCATCGGTCTCGTGGAGCTTGAAAGAGAAGCCCGGGCCGTCGAAGGAATAGACGTTGGTGATCCTGGACTTGACGGAGTCGGCACAGCTGGTGGCGGCGTAGATCGAGAGGTTCCCGCCTTTCGAATGGCCGCCGATCTGGAGAAGGACCTTCGGCGGGAGCTCGCGCGCCAGGTAATTCAGGTAGCGGGCGGCTTCTTCCTGCGCGGGGACGGGGTACTGGTAGGACAGCTGGAAATCTTCTTTCCAGCCGATCAGGGTGCCGTCGGTTCCGCGGTAGCCGATGAAACAGATGTCACCGGGAATGTGGAAACACATCGCCGCGAACTGGATCTGCTCTTTGTTGTCGGTGTGGGCACAGAGGTGCGAGACGGAAACGTCTTTGAAACGGGGGCTTCTCCGCAGGAAGTCGATCATCTTGAGGTTGTTGGCCGTGTCCGCCGCATACTGCCCGAAGAGCGGCATCTCGGAGGCGGCGGGCATGTCGGAAAACAGCATGGAGTCGGAGACCTGATACGGCCATTCACGGGTCCAGATATTGTGGAGAAGGTACTCCCACTGGAAGTAAGTCGCCTCGGCGAAGACAAGCGCGTCGATGGGGTTCATCGGGAACTGGTCGAAGGGGCGCCTCTCGGTTTCTACATAATCCAGAATCGTGCTCAATACTCTGACCTCCATGTCCTTGTGGCCTGTCGTGCCGTCCTTCCGGATGGAGAAGCACTCTTCCCGGAAGGAGAAGCACCCTTCACGGATGGAGAAGCACTCTTCACGAAAAGAGAAGCACTCTTCCCGGAAGGGAACGAAAGACCATGCTCTAACCATTTTACCATGATTTCGGGAAGGCGGCACGGGCGGAGCGCGGCGCGCAGAAAAGGAGAGATGCGCGCGGTGCGAAAAAGAAACGGCCGCGCGCCCGGGGCCGCATGCCTCCGAGGGACGGTGCGCCGCGCGAAGCGGACCGGCGGTGCTACAATCGGGCGCCGTCCTGTGCTACAATATAGGCAGAAACGAAAGGGGAGGAATGGATGATGACCGGCGCATTGGCTTTCTCATACGCATATCCGATCAGTTCACTTCTGGTCCTCCTCGTGATACTTCTGCACTTCTTCAGCAAGCGCCAGCTCCCCGTGATCCGCAACCGCATGTTCACGGTCGCCATCCTGCTCTCCTGCACGTACTCGGTCTTCGAAGTATTCACCACCATGGTACTGCGGCACTCCGAGAATGTCCCGGTGGCACTGGGATACATGGTCCTGGTGATCTTCTACCTGCTCCGCATGTCCTTCCCGGTCCTGATGATCCTGCACACACTCTCGATCACCCAGGACCTCAAGACCCGGAATTTCTGGGCGATTGCAACCATGATGATCCCGACCGCATTCTGCTCGGCCGTGATCCTCTCGAGCCCCCTCTCCGGCCTGATCTTCTATAAAGAGAACGGAACATTCCTCCGCGGCGAACTCTTCTTCGGCATATACCTGGTACACGCGCTGGCCGCCATCGCCTGCATGGTCGCTGTCGTCCTGCGCCGCACCCGCTTCGACCACGGACAGTTCCTGACGGTAGGCGCCTATGTCCTCCTGAACTGCACAGCCTGCGTGATCGAGATCTTCCGCCCGAACGCCAACATCTCCTCGGTCGCCATCGCCACCGCCATGCTCGTGGCGTTCCTGTCGCTCCCCGATGAGAAATCCATGACCGACCACCTGACCGGACTTCTCAATCTCGACGCCATGATGAGCTACATCGACGAGCTGATCGCACGCGAGACAAGGTATTACGTCATCGTCATGAAAGTCGAGAACATCCGCCGCATCAACTCGATCTTCGGATACACCATCGGAAGCCTGACGCTTAAGAAAGTGGCGTCATTCCTGTCGAATTTCTCGCCGGAACTCCGAAGCGGGAAGGGCGGCGCCGCAGACGCCAGACGTCTCCAGAGAGACTTCCCGCCGGCCTGGGCCTTCCGCCTCATGAGTAACCAGTTCGCCATCGTCAGCACAGACGAGCGGACCCACGAGAAAGTCTTAAGCCTCCTGCAGAAAGGCTTCGAAGACCCGTGGACCATCCGCGGCCTGGAGCTCAACCTCACACTCACCTCCGCAGAAATGAAAGACGTCAGTGCTTTTGGATCGGGAGAAGAGCTGTATAAGGTGGTAGAGATCATGCTGCCGTCGGTGCCGAAGGGCGACACGGTGACACTGAGCGAGCGCGAACTCGAGCGGATCGAGAAGCACATCCGTCTCGAGGCTTCTCTGGAAAAAGCACTGGATGCGAATCAGCTGGATATCCGTTTCCAGCCGGTGCTGTCCCTGAGCAGCGGACGGTTCACGAAAGTAGAAGCACTCGTGCGTTTCGAGTCCGAGGAGTGGGGAGACGTGCCACCGTCGGAATTCATCCCCATCGCGGAGAAGCGGGGACTGGGCGCGAAGGTCGACGAATTCGTCCTGCGCAGGACCTGCGAATGGCTTAAAGACGCATCGGATGTGGAGTTGGACTACGTCAGCATCAACATCTCGGTGACGGACTTCATCAGCGCGGCTTTCCCCGGGAAACTGTGCTCGATCCTCAAGGAATACGGCGTGCCGTATAAGAAGATCATGCTCGAGATCTCGGAGGCAGCGGTGAAGTCGACGGTACTGCTGATGCTGCAGAATATGAGTTTCCTGTCCGCCATGGGTGTGGGATTCACGATGGACGGCGTGCCGCTCAGCGCAGGCGATCTGGCGCAGTTGTCCGTGCTGCCGATCTCGGTGCTGAAGCTCGACCGGAGCGTGGTCGAGGAGGTCGAATCGTCGCCGAAGGCGCGGATACTCTTCGAGAACATGATCGATCTTCTCCGGAAGATGGAGATACAGTCCGTCGTCGTCGGCGCGGAGATGGCGTCCTCGGCAGCGTGGATCGAGGGGTGCCGCCCGGATATGGTGCAGGGCTTCCACTACGCACGGCCGATGGACGGCGGGTCCTGCCTGGCCTTCATCCGTAAGGCGAATTCCCAGGCGCCGAGAAAGCCCGGCATCGATAACGTCATCACGGTTTCCGATTAAGAAGGGCGGGGCGCCGCCGCGCGCCCGTATGGATCCCGCGCCGCACCTTACCCTCCCGTGCCGCACCGCGCTGCACACGAACGAAGACAGAAGAAAACCCCGTGGGTCACACGCTTGTGAAGCATGACACCACGGGGTTTTTAGATTCTTCATGGAAGCTCCGGGAAGGACCGGGGATTTGCGCTTCTCCGCTCCTTCGGAAAGAGAAATTACTTCTTCTCTTCTACCTTCTTCGCCTCTTCCTTCTTCGCCGGATCAAGGAAGCGATAGATGATCGCAGCCAATGCACCACCGAAGAGCGGTCCGACGATGAATACCCATACATTCTGCAGCGCGTCGCCGCCGGCGAAGATAGCCGGTCCGATGCTTCTTGCAGGGTTGACGGATGTGCCGGTGAAGGCGATACCGAGGATGTGTACCAGTGTCAGGGAAAGACCGATGACCAGACCTGCGATGGCACCGTTCTCGATCTTCGATGTGACGCCGAGGATCGCGAAGATGAATACGAATGTCAGGATCACTTCGATACCGAGGGACTTCACCACGCTCTCGTCATAGAGACCATTGACGCCGAGGCCACAGTCCTTGCCGAGGAAAGCCACGAGTGCGAATCCGCCTGCGGTAGCGCCGACGACCTGGGAGCAGATATAAAGGAGCAGATCCTTTATGTTGAGCTTGCCGTTAATGAACATAGCCAGAGAAACGGCCGGGTTGATGTGGCAGCCGGAAATGTTGCCGACAGAGTAGGCCATGGCCACGATGACCAGACCGAATGCGAAAGCGGTAGCCAGATAAGCCGCCGGTCTTTCGAGACTGCAGCCGGTAACAACTGCTGTTCCACAGCCGAAGAAAACCAGTACGAAAGTACCGATGATCTCAGCGATGTACTTTTTTAAAGATTCCATATTACGACCTCCTATTTCAAAATTCTATTTACCTATGGTATAAGTTTAGCACGTGCGCAGTATGAATGGCATGTTATAATCAAAATGTAAGATTATTTCAAAGTGAGGGAAAAGAAATGCTCGATCCGATTTCGATCAATATCCACAGCAGTATTAAGATTGCCGATGCAAAAGCGCTGTACTTCGATCCTTTCCGGATCACGGAAGAGAATCACGATGCGGATGTGATCTTCGTGACACATGATCACTACGACCATTTCTCGCCGGAAGATATCGCGAAAGTCATGAAGGCGGACACCGTCTTCGTCGCGCCTGCTTCTACGTCGGCGCTGATCCGGAAGGCATTTCCTGTCCCGGAAGAAAGACTCCTCACCGTCGCTCCCGGCGAGGCAACCGAAGTTCTGGGCGTGCCGGTAGAGGTCATCGCATCCTATAACCCCGGGAAGCGGTTCCATCCGAAGGAACAGGGGTGGGTCGGATACGTCGTTACCCTGGGCGGCATCCGCTACTACGTATGCGGCGATATGGATATTACCGAAGAAGGAAAGAACGTCCGCTGCGACGTGCTCCTTGTTCCCTGTGGCGGCACATATACCATGGACTATAAAGAAGCGGCAGAATTTACCGGATATCTCCGGCCGAAGTACGTCGTCCCGACACACTACGGCGACCCGGTCGGCGAAAAGACATGCGGCAGTGCTTTTGCCGAAGAAATAAAGAAAACATCACCCCAGACACAGGTAGTCATTAAAATCAGATGAGAAACGAGACAACTTTTCCGGACCTCGACAACCGCAAGGCCTTCTATCGCGCCCTGCTGGTTCTCGTCGCGCCGATCATTTTCCAATATTTCATGTCCTCGCTGGTCACGGCGTCCGATGCTTTTATGCTCGGATTTCTCGACCAGGATTCGCTTTCGTCTGTCTCGCTGGCGGGGCAGGTCGCCTTCGTATTCTACCTCTTCGTGAATACGTTCATCACCGGCGCGACGGTGGTCGGCGCGCAGTACTGGGGCAAGCGGGACTTCCTGGCGATGGAGGACATCGTCGGCATCACCATGCGCTACTCGCTCCTGGCGGGGCTTATGTTCACCCTGGCGGCGGAATTCTGTCCGGGGGTCCTGATGCGTGTCTTTACCAACGATCCGGTCATGATCGCGGGCGGCGTCAAGTACCTGCGCGTGGTCGCCATCTCCTATTTCCTGATGGCGTACTGTGACCCGTATCTGTGCATCATGAAGATCTGCGAGAGAACGACCTTGAGTTCCGTGATCGCATCCATCGGCGTCGTGATCAACATCCTCCTCAACGCCGTATTTATCTTCGGCCTCGGACCGGCGCCGGAGATGGGCATCGAGGGAGCGGCGCTGGCTACGGTGATCTCCCGTGCGCTCGAGTGCGTGATGGTGTTCATCGCGGTGAAAAGAAGTGAAGTCACACCGCTCCGTCTCGAGAAACTGATCCGCATTTCCAAGAAGTTCCTCCACAAGGATTTCTGGAAATATACGGTGCCGATCATGATCAACCAGTTCGGCTGGGGCGGTGGTGTCACGATGTATTCGGTCATTATGGGCCATCTCGGCAACGACGCCACGGCGGCCAATTCCATCGCGGGCATCGTCCGTAACATCATCGCCAGTGTGTGCTGGGCGATGGCGACGGCGGCGGGCATCATCATCGGTAAGATGCTCGGGGCCGGGGAGCTGGAGAAGGCGAAACGCTGCGGCGGACGGTTCGTGCGGCTGTCGCTTCTGATCGGCGTGGGCTGTGGCCTGATCATCCTGGGTCTGACGCCGCTGGCGCTCATGATCCCGACGGATATGTCTCCGGTGGCCCATGGCTACATGAAGTGGATGCTCCTGATGGGCACATACTATATCATTGGAAATTCACTGAATTCGACGGTGATCGGTGGTATCTTCCCGGCGGGCGGGGATACGAAGTTCGGCATGATCTGCGACTGCGTGACGCTCTGGTGCGTGGTCGTGCCGCTGGGACTGCTTGCGGCGTTCGTCTGGAAGCTTCCGGTGGTGGCGGTGGCGGCGGTGCTGACGCTGGATGAGTTTGTGAAGATTCCGGCGGTGTATCTGCATTATGTGAAGTATAAGTGGGTGAAGAATATTACGCGGGACGAGTAACTGTGCGAATGACCGCCTCGCGTCTTTCCCTCGCGACGAGCCGTCGCAGCGCATCTTTCAGAATAATTAGGAAGCGGACCAATATCTCTCCTGCGCCTCAGACAGTTTGCGCAAGCGCAAAACTCGGCGCCGTAGAGATTTGTTCCGCTTCCTTTTTTGTTTCCTGAACGAACGGCGCTGCGGCGTCCTCTTCTTCGGAAATGAACGGCGCTGCGGCGGCTTTTTCGCTGCGTGACATGGCGCGTCGCAGAAACGTCGTCGAAATGTCAAAAACTGCGACGAATTTGCGACGGAAGTGCTTTTGGCGAGGAAAAATGGAGGTTTGTCGCAGAAACGTCGCTGAAATGTCAAAAACTGCGACGGTTTTGCGACGGTGGTCTTGGAGATCGGAAGATGGGCAGACGTATGGAAATGGCTTCGAAATCAGAATGAAAATCATTTGGTTGTGAAAATGTACGAAAATCAGATTATTTCCAGTTTTTTCGTCTTTTCGGGCTGAAATTTGATTGTAATAAAAGGGATTCTGTTGTAGAATTTTAACGGTGCGATTCTTGTGCACAAATTCATTAATTATCCCCATGAGGGGAAAATATAGGAGGATTTTAACATGGCAGTTAAAGTTGCAATCAATGGTTTTGGTCGTATCGGCCGTCTTGCATTCCGTCAGATGTTTGGCGCAGAGGGTTATGAGATTGTTGCTATCAACGATCTGACAAAGCCTTCCATGCTGGCTCATCTTCTGAAGTACGATACAGCTCAGGGTGGTTACTGCGGCGTTATCGGTGAGAACAAGCACACA
>JAEEIT010000120.1 GCA_016281535.1 Clostridia bacterium
GCAACGACAGTGGCCACTTCGGGAATCGATCCGTCCGGCTCATCGGAGAACGAAGGGTCTTCGGAGCCGACGGACACCACTCCCGCTCCCGGAATCGAAGTAAAAGAATACCTTCCTGAGAATGCACTCGCAGAGTCCTATTGGGGACCGCTTCCGGCCGTGACCGAAGTGAAGCCCGTACAGCATAATGAGGTGCGCGGTATCTATGTTGCCGCCGCCGCTCACATGGATGAGAACATCGCGCTTGCCAACAGTTCAGATGTAAATGCATTCGTCGTCGACCTGAAGGACGAAGCCAATGGTATTCTTTTCAACAGTAATAATGAATTTGCCAAGTCCATGACGCTCTACAGCTACTCCCGTGATAAGGAAACCGGTGCAGAGACCTGGACGGAGAAGGGCAGCTACATCTCCAATTCCTACAATCTCGACGATGTGGTGAAGCGCTGCCACGAGAACGGCATCAAGGTCATCGGCCGTATCGTCTGCTTTAACGACATCTCTCTTGCGAAGAACCACCCGGAGATGAGTATCCAGGACAGTTCCGGAAACACCATGCGATTCAAGCTCGAAGGCTATCACATGTTCGTTAACCCGTATAACTCCGAATCCTGGGATTTCATCATCGACATCGCACTGGAGGCCATCGAGCGTGGCGTAGACGAGATCCAGTTCGACTACGTCCGTTTCCCGACCATCAGCACCAAGAGCGGTGAGAGCCCGTACTTCGGACCAGAGGACAGCACGCCGACACGTATCGATGCAATCAACCGCTTCCTCCAGACTGCACGCCGCCGCATCCAGGATCCGACAGGTATCCCGGTCACTGCTGACGTATTCGGTATCATCCTCAGCAGCGAACTCGACGGCAAGCTCATCGGTCAGGGCTGGAGCACCGTAGGACTTACCGGCGTCGACGCCGTCTGCCCGATGCTCTATCCTTCCCACTATGCGACCAATACTGTTCTGAACGGCAAGAACTTCGACTATCCGGATCTGTATCCGCACGACGTCATGTATAATGCCCTCATCGCCGGCAAGGAAGCGGCCTCCGCAGAAGGCTTCGCCACCGTCCGTCCGTATGTGCAGGCATTTACTGCCACATGGGTCACGAACCACCTGAACTATAAGGTACCGGAAGTCAAAGCCCAGATTCAGGCGATCAACGACGCCGGCTACAGTGAATGGATCCTGTGGAACGCCGCCGGAAATTACGCGAACCGGTACGAGTAACATCTTACTAGCGTGACAGATGATTTACCCAAGAGAAGATAGTCGCTGATATTTGGAATTCGTCCAGGTACACTCTCTAATGGCGGTTTTATCCGCTTGTGCTTCATAGATTACTTATCTAATTTAATTGAACGATTAGTTATCACAGATCCAAAAGAGAGATCAGGTTCCGCAACTGGATATTCAGGCAGTTATTGAACTGTGTCATGTAATTGAGATCCGAGAACTTGACCCAGAAATACCCCTCAGGGAGATTGGAACATACTTCGTCTTTGTCGACTTCAATAATCACGTTTCTGTTCTGCTCATGGTAGAAGCGTCCACCCTCTTCAGAAAGGATCACGTCTTTGATGATTCCCTGTTTCGCATTCAGTTTATCCAGAAAAAGCTGCTCGATCGCGTCTAGGCAATTTCTGGGATTTGTCGGTTCAAGCTGGATGATCGGACCGAGTTCCGCGCCGTCGAAGCAACCGATCTCCGATCTGATCCGGACAAGGTAATATCGGCAGCCGTTCATCACGCAAGTAAAGATACCAAATACAGCCTGGCCTAATGCTTCAACCAGGGGCTGTTCCCAGTAGTTGACTTCACGTCCTTCAATTTCTATATAGCAATATACAACTTTGAAGTCGTACTTCTTCTTGCAGATGATCCCCTCGTCAGTCATATCCCAGCTCTTCAGGCTGGCCAGCGGAACGATCCTGTAGCTGTTCTTGGAGTACATTTTATAGTTGTTGATACTGGAGAATATATTTACAATATTCTCGAATCCTCGACCACAGAACATCGATTTGAAGAGAGGCTTATCATCAAAGAGTTCTTCGATTTTCTCCAGTTCACCATCTTCCAGTTTAAGGCAGGCAAAAGGAATACAGGAAAGAACCGTTCTTGTGTCCATGTTGACCAGATTATCGATCTTCATGCACTCTTTGATCTGACCCAGAGTCATCCATCTGTGGCTATCATATACCGGTATATCAATATCTCCAATATTGATAATGATGTTCCTGTTTCTCTTCTTGTAGAAACGGGAAGACTGCTCGGATTGAATCTGATCGACTAAGATCTCGTAGGATGAAGCATTATTGAAATAATCCAGATAGGCCGGTGCATTCCCACCGTGACGCTTCGTAAAATTGCTCTTCGTAGCCTGAATGGTCGGAGACAGCTGGATGACGTTGACATTACCCGGCTCAACTTTCGCCTGCATCAGGAAGTTCAGCGTACCGTTGATCATCTTGCAGATAATACCTAAGTAGCCGATCTCATGCTGGAGGATGATGGGCTGTTCATTTACGATACGGTCCTCGCAGATCTCCTGAAAGCCCGCCAACTGGAAGAAAGAATTGTTCTTGTTTCTCACAAAGCCATCGGTACTATCTAAAAACCAGAAACCATCGTAAGAGAAATTCTCTTTACGGATAGAAACTTTCAGATTCTTATTCCGGTCATCGATCCACTTGTGGATCTGCTCCATGGAATTCACGGTGCCTTCAGTATTTTTCCAGGATTTTATGATCTCATAAATAATGCTCATACTATGTCTCCGTTGTTCTTTAAGGCATCTACGAGACTCGCCTGGAGCATGATTCCCTTATACATCTTGTCTCGTGCAGACGCATCATTTATCTCATTGATAAAAGCTTCTATGGAATGGTTAAAATGTGAATCCTTAGACAGTTTGATTTCTTCACGCCCGGTGTTACTCTCCAGCACCACAACTGGCTCATAGTCTCCAGGAGCGGTGAAAATTCTATTCGTAGAAAGGTAAGCCGTGCTTCCCCAGATCTCCATAGAGCATCTGTAAGCATTATCCATACCGTAGCTGATCTGGCATACGAGACCAGCATCGTTAACAAGGGAAGCCGACCCGAACATATCCACTTCGAAACCCGGAAGAGAATTCATCTGTGAGGAAGTGACACGGATTGAATCGCCAAGGAAGGAAGTAGCCAGTTTCAGAGTATATCCGCCGGCATCGAGGAGTGCACCACCGCCCAGCGTCTTGTTATACCTGAAATCATTCGCCGCTCTCATCGGAAACCCGAAGGAAGCTCTGATCAGTCTCACTTCACCAATCTTACCGGAAGCAATGATCTCCTTGATCTCCTGAATCTGAGAATGGTATATAAACATGTAGTTCTCATGTAGCGCAAGCTTCTTGGACGAAGCCAGCCTGACAAGTTCCGAAGAATCTGAAAGAGCAGTAGTGGACGGTTTCTCCACCAGGACATGTTTTCCTTTTTCCAGCGCTGCTTTCGCCCACTTGAAGTGAAGAGCCGGGGGTTGCGGAATATATAGAGCGTCAATATCGTCTCGATTGATCAGTTCCTGAAAGGATGTCATGGTCTCAAGACCATATTCTTCCTTAAAGGATTCAAGCTTGGCAGGGGCATATTCCTCAGCAACAGCTACTACCTTAAGCCCATCTACATCTAATGCAGCAGGCATAAATCTGCGAAAAGCTATTTCTGCACACCCGATTATACCAAGCCGTACCATACTTTCCCCCCGACTTTACTTACAAAGTATAGATCTAACCGCTTCAACCACTGTGGCCGCATCATTCTCTGTCATATCCGCATACAGCGGGAGACGAAGCACTCTCTCTCCATAATCTTCCGTAACCGGGCAGGACGACGGATCGTAACCGAGGCTTCTTCCTACAGGCGCAGAATGAAGAGGCACATAACATATATACGCATAAATGCCGAGATCTTTGAGTTTCTCCACCAGATTCGTCCGAATCTCATCTGTTGGAAGAATAATATTGTACATATGGGCATTGTGCTCGATATGAGAAGGAAGTACCGGACAACGGAGGATCTCCTTGTCCTCAAGTTCCTTCAATTCCTTCTGATAGTAATTCCATACGGCCATTCTCTTGCTCATGATCTCATCAAATCTCTCCATCTGCGCGAACATGATCGCCGCCAGAACATCTGAAGGGAGAAATGAAGATCCGACATCGTGCCAGGTGTACTTATCCACCATACCCTTAAGTACCTGTCTTCTATTGGTTCCCTTTTCTCTGATAATCTCCGCTCTATCCATATAAGATGTGTCATTGATGACGATGGCACCACCCTCGCCCATGACGTAATTCTTCGTCTCGTGGAAACTGTAACACCCGAACGGCGCCAGCGTTCCGGCAACACGTCCCTTGTATCTGGAGCCGACGGATTGGGCGGCATCCTCGATAACCATAAGATTATGTCTTTGGGCAATCTCGTTGATCGTATCCGCTTCCGCTGGGAAACCTGCATAATCCACAGTGAAGATCGCTTTAGTCTTAGGTGTGATCAGATCTTCCACCAGTGTCTCGTCGATATTCATGGTGTCTCTTCTGATATCACAGAATACAGGCTTTGCTCCTCTGAGCATAAACGAGTTCGCAGTGGAAGAAAAGGTAAAGGACGGGACGATTACTTCGTCACCAGGTTTGATATCGGCTAGAATCGCCGCCATCTCAAGCGCGGTAGTTCCGGAAGTGGTAAGAAGCATATTCTCGATTCCGAATCTCTTTTTAAACTCTTCGTACACCTTCATGGTATACGGTCCATCCCCTGAAAGTTTGCTATTTCTCAGTACATCTGTTACATATTCGATTTCTTTTTCTGTAATCGAAGCTTTATTGAACGGTATCATACATCCTCCTATGAAGGCAAAGCCATCGTTTTGATTATACCACAAATATAGGCCGTATCATCATGGTATATGTCAAAATCAGATCCATTCAGCGAATCGATACGTGATATCAGCTCCCCGATATCGGAAAGCTCCTCTTCGTGTATCATCACTGCCTGCGCTCTAGACGTGAGAAACTGAGATGTGATCTGATCCTCGATATTGTCGCCCCGCACCAGAAGCGCACTCTTCTTCCCCGCAAGCAGGATCTCCGCCACCGTGGACCATCCTCCCTTGGCAATCACATAATCACATGCCCGTATGTAATCAGGCGTATTGATCATGTCCATCGGGAGATGGACCACGTTATCACCGGTCAGGGTGATCCCTCTGGTAACGAAGAATGTATAGGGAAGTGATGAAACATCGATCGGAGAAGAAAGATCCACAGAAGCGCCGAGGCTTACGAACACCTTAGGAAGCGGGGACGAAGACCGTATATCGGCAATGATCTCATCATTATGCGATCGGGATACCAGAGAGATACACTCGTAGTTGGAACAATAACTGTGAAGTTCCGGAGAATGAATCTCGTACCATAGAGCCTTATCCGCCAGGCGGTAGCATGCAAGATAATGCTCATACACTTCCGGGCGATAAAATGAGCGGTACATCTCAGACCAGGTGAAATTGCCGATAACAAGTGTCTTCATCTTCAAATCACGGGCAGCCCGGATCGGCCAGGCCATCACATCACAGATCACAACATCAGGCACAAAAGAAGAGAGAAACACTTTCTCTCTTTCGATGTAAGAAGGCCATTGTTCCTTATCTGTATTGATCGCATCCAGAAGAGCGGTTTCGTCAGGGATGGCCGTTCCCTCCTTAAGAACCAGCCCGACTTCGTGACAATCAGTATAATACGAAACCCGGGATGAGGAAAGATTACGTTTCAGGAATGAACAGATCCGCTCATCCGACTTCACCGCGACAGCATTCTCCGAAGATGCATCCAGAAGGTTCTCAATTATCGGCACATTTCTGGACGCATGACCGAACCCGTGGTTCGTTATGTAGAATACGGTCTTCATGTTTCAGCTCTCCTGTCACGATGCAGAACGCCGGGAATAGCTCAAATCGGTTTCACTTCGCTGAACGGTGGCCAGTTAAGGTCCTTCTCACTGAATATCAGTTTCGTGCCATCGAGCATTTCCTTCTTGACCTCATCGATCTCCGGCCACTTTATATCAAGATCGGAATCATTCCACTGGATGCCATATTCATCCTCAGGATGCCAGTAATCATCTACCTTATATGTAAACTCAGCGTAGTCACTCAGAACAAGGAATCCGTGAGCAAATCCTTTGGCAATCAGGAACTGTTTCTTATTTTCCGCAGAGAGTACGACCCCGAACCACTTTCCATATGTCGGGCTTCCACGACGGATATCTACAGCCACATCGAAAACCTCACCGCTTATCACACGTACAAGTTTCGCCTGAGGATGCTCCTTCTGGTAATGCAGGCCGCGCATAACACCTTTCACCGACATGCTCTGGTTGTCCTGAACAAAGTCATATCCAAATCCGGCCTCTATCATGTCTCTTTCGTTAAACGTCTCAAAGAAATACCCTCTCGAGTCCCCGTACACTTCAGGTTCGATAATAGCAAGTCCTTCAATAAAAGTTTTGGTTACTCGAATTCTTCCCATTTTATGCTCCTATATCACTCATCATATATATCTACTATACCATGTTAATGCAGTTTTCAAATTACTAAATCGTAATGTTCAGCATGTTCCGCCGACTCTTTTTTCTTGTTTACCTATATCATTTCGCTACTGTTCTTTCCTTCAAGAAGATACGACCTTGGCGGCACATAAACACCGTTTTCTTCTGTGCCAAAATTGATAAATGCCATCGCACCCACCAAAGTCTTATCGGCCAGTACCTTCTTACCTCTCACCACGGAATTCATGCCCAGGAAACACTGGTCTTTGATCTGTGTTTCTCCTCCCAGCGTCACTCCGGGCGACAGGTAGTTATAGTCGCCGAGGTGCGTCTCATGAGACAGATTACAGCCGTTCCAAATTATATTACCATCTCCCAATACACATTTATATGATATCACCGTATTCTCCAGAACGATATTCCCCTCGCCCATCTCTACATTGTCTGCAATACAAGCTCTCGGATGAATAAAACCCTGGATCGCATATCCCTTCTCTTTCAGTTCTCTAGTAATTTGACGTCTGGGAGCATTCATTTTTTTATAACCTAATCCAACAAGGAAAGAATAATCTGAAGGAGCGAGCCTCTCTGCACATTGCTCATACGGAACGATCGGAAGACCATCGTACTCCGGCTGATCGATGTACTTCTCACCAACGCAGTAGCACACAACTTCTATACCTGCATAATGCTCCAAGTTGTAGCGCATCATGCGGGTATAATTCGTCGTACCGAATATCACACACTTCTTTGCCATTCTGCTTTCTCCAACCTCATAAAACTCTCTTAATACCGGACTGTGAGTGTTTTCTCAACTTTTTCCATCAGCGCAAGCAGGTTTTCACGAGTCTCCTCATAAGCAATATAGTAGCCGCATCGGCTCTTATCATCATTGGGCAGTCCGACGGGCTCACCTGGCTTAAAGCTTAACTGAAAATCGATAATCTTATTCCACGAAGCAATCTCGTCAAATCCTTCTATGGCTTGCACTGGTGCTCCATGTGTATCTATATTCAGGAATTTAAGAACGGCGCATCTCTGCAGATGTTCATCGCTGACATGCAGATTGCCGTCAAACTTCTTCCCCAGTGCAGAATCAACAAGATATGCATAATTATCTATGCCGGTAAGAAGTGGAAAAATATCAGATGAAATCTTTGTTCCGCCGCCTCTGGCTGCAATTTCAATGAGATAGAACTGTCCGTCCTCATACTTATATTCCGCATGTGTCAATCCGAACGGAAGCTTCGCCAGATTGACGAATGTATCATTGGTCTGACGCAGTTTCGCATAATCGAATCTGTCATTGTCATGTGAGAAGAAAAGTTCACATGCGATACTCTCGTTATGCGTATAGTGCTTCTTCTCCGAGATACACAGCGAGCGATGGCCTTCCGGCGTTACCAGGCCATCCACCGTAAACTCGGTACCATTAATAAAACGTTCTGCAATGACGCTTTTTCCGTCTGCCGAGAACCGGCAGGCATCTTCGTACTGGGCATCGATGTTTTCCTCGTTGGTGATCACATGCACCCCTCGACTAGCTTGTGAATCCAGCGGTTTTATGATAATTTTCTTCCCAAGGCTTCTCTTGAATTGGCGAACCTCTTCCGCCGAGCTGCAACAAGCATATTCCGGATAGGGTAAGCCGTGGTCACGGCAGAAATCCCGCATACAGTACTTATTGGTAAACAGTTTAGCCAGATCATTTCCGATTGTCGGCAGACCCAATTCCGTAGCAACATATGCTACCGTCGGAACAGCGATATCACTCTGATCTGTCAGGACTCCGTCAACATTGTGTTTCTTGGCAAACTGAAGATTCTTCTCCTTATCCCGTACATCCGCCACCTCCGACCAGTCAGAATACTGAAATCCAATCGAATCTTCATATAAATTGCTGTTAACAACGTCCACACCCATTGATTTCGCCTTCTTAATGATCGGCACCTGAAAATCTCCACCGGCAATAATGAGCAACTTCATTCTTCCATTCTCCTTCATTCACTCAAAATCTTCATCATAAATATCACTTATATCTCTTACTGTCAACGAATCGTATGCATCACGGATCTGAATCTTCTCATTTCTTAACAAACGATAGATAGTCACCTTCCTCGTATCTATCAATTTCTTCAGGATAGAAGACGCAGTAATAATCATTAAAGTAACCCAGATGATAGTTGTTCTCAGAAAGGAAATCCAGGAAAATATCCCGTTTACCGCTATACGTGGTCTTCATCTGCGCTTCTACCAGAGCATCGTACTTCTCTTCATAAAACCCATAATAGTTATTGGTTCTGCAGAAGATTACAATAGGCAGCGGTTCATTTTCATCGTCCAGTCTCTTCTCGAGATCCTCGACCAAAGTATCATTGTTGTAAACACCATTCGTGAACCAGGGCTGCACATAGGCATCCATATCCAGAAGAGTATAAAGAAGGATTGATCCGCCATATACCATCAGTTTACGATCTTCTTTGTCATCAACCTCGTTCACCTCGTCGATGATGCCGTTCAGAGAGTCGGCTTCTCTCTGTGTTGTCTTCAGGTATTTCAGTTTCTCACTGTTTACAGACGCAGTGATCTCAGTTCTGTGAATACTGTCAAAATTGTTAGTACGGTAGAGCATGTCTCCGTATTTATAGAAGAACGAGGCCCCGACGATCACGATAGCTATGCGGGCCGGCCATCTTGATTTCTTCGAGTCGATTTCTTCTCCTATTATAAGGACATACTTTCTTACCATATCCGATTTCCACAAACGTTTGACTACATACACGGTCACCGGAGCGATGAACCAGAATGCCAGCACAACATGCTTCGTTCCTGTATTTGCACCGGCAATCGTCAGCAAGGGGAGCATGAAGGAAAAGATCGAAATATATACCAGTTCATTATTTCCGTCTTCATGGAACAGATTGTATGCCATGCACAGGAAAGCAGAGAAATACAGTACACCGATAGTGTAGGAAGGACCAGATGTCATCTGCGGCCAATCTGGAGCAGGATAAACGTCATAGGCAAATTTCAGGAGGCACACCGCGATGACGATCATTATGAAACTCAAGAAACCCGTCATGATCGTTCTTCCTCGGTCTCCTTTAGCGGAGTTTTTAATGATTATAGCTACCGCTGCCAGTATGATAAAGAAAGCCGCGTAGACAACAGCCCCGGACGTGATGGCATATATATTACCCTTGATAAAACCTTTCAGCAGATCCTTGAAGCCATATCCTCCGGATCCGCCATTGCTGCCAGAAGCCAGTCCGAACAGTCTTCCGATATTACCTGCAAAATACGACACATGACCCAGTATAGCCATAATGGCCAACACAACAGCCACTGTGGAACAAGCACCAAGCGCACTATATCCTGCATGTTTCATTACGTCTTTAAACTTCTTCTTCTCCAAAAGCCACCAAACAAAATAAACCGCAAAGGTGACAATCGCCGTAATACTTCCCATTCGGGAGGCAACAACCAGCGCAAAGAAAATACCGGCCATGAAGCTGTACTTCTTCTTCTCGGTGGTGAAAGCCCGATACTGGCAAGCCATAATCGCGACAAGCAGAAGGACATTCAGCTGATGGTGATTAAAAACATTCAGATATGTACCCATCGCCATCATCGCAACTAATATGCCGGCCAGCGTAGTCAGATCTCCAAGTCGGCTCTTCAGCATACGATAAGTGACAACCGCAATGGTAATTTCCAGAATAGCCTCGAGAAGGTTTAATCCCCATAACCCCAGAAACGGAAAAATCCGGAGCCAAGCCCATCCGATAAGCATAGAAAAATACGCAGTGAAACTCAGTTGTTCCGGAGTAGAAAAAAGGTGCGAGTATCCATAGTAATGGATACCACTGTCACCTAAATCAATTCCAAAGAAAGAACTAATCAATGGATAAAGGATGATCAGCATCCACAACCCGATCTTAATGCACAAGTATCTTGTCCGTTCTTTGCGCGAAGCCTTCTTATTCTTCATCTTTAACCCTCTTTCGGCTGGTGTTTGAGATTACGTATTGCGGTGTATTGTTGATGGTAAGGTAGATTCGTCCCACATATTCTCCTATCAGGCCCAGCGAAAACAGAACCGCACCGAACAACAGAAGAATAATAGCCGTCAGACAATACAGGCCCAAAACTTTCGAAGGGTCAACTAACTTTATAATCCCTAGAACGATCAGGTACACAAGGCCTGCAGCAGAACTCAGAAGTCCAAGTATGAAACTGATGCGCAGAGGTTTCACAGAAAAAGCGGTAAAACCGTTGATCCAAAGTTTAAACAGTTTGCTGATACGGTAGCCACTGCTTCCGCTCTTTCTCTCACACTGCTCCACCTCCACATTGGCGATTTTGGCCGTAGAGCGTAGAATCAGTCCAGCCAGATACGGGTATGGTCCGTTGTAACGGATGATCTCATCGATCATGCTTCGGGTCGCAATAAAAAAAGAAGACATATATATATCATCAGGCTTACCCATCAGGGATTTCAGCATATACTCGTTGACACCCGTTCCGATACGCCTGGAGATCGACTTCTGCGGACGGGACTTGTATTTCGCACAGACAATCTCGTACCCTTCTTCCAGCTTGTCATAAAACTCCCACATTCTGTTTATAGGCGTCTGCCCGTCATCATCACATGTGACGACAAAGTCGCCCCGGGAGGCACGGAAGCCTGCCATCAGTGCGGCATGCTGTCCAAAATTCTTCATAAAATTTATACCGACGATATTCGGATACTCTTCCGACAGTTCGCTGATCAGCTCCTTCGTTCCATCAGCGGAATTATCATTTACCAGAACGATCTCATAGGAGAAACCGGATCGCTGGCATACAGCGGTTCTAATCTCATCCACGACGAATCGCAGATTCTTTTCCGAGCAGTAACAGGGAATGACAAAGGAAATGGACGGCATTTATTTCTCCTCCAAATACTTCTTCAGGCAGACGATATCGAAAGTATCCCATTTCAATCTATCCAGGCAGTCAAACCAGATGTCCTCCTGACTCTCTATGAAGTCCAGTTTTCCGAGGAATTCCTCTGTCAGCTGCTCCTTGGGGATGATTACCACGCCTGTATCATCGCACACTGCAACGGCGCCATCATACATCTCGCGGTGACTCCTCACCAGTTCCGGATCCAATTCCTTCTCCGGTTTTTTGTTGAAGCATCCTACCGGGGTAAAACCACTGCACCATACCGGATAATTCTCTTTGATCAGATCGTTCGCATCTCTCATCAGTCCGTTGGTTACGACAGCTACGCCCTGACGGTACAGGATCATGAACTTGGTCACCAATTCGCCCTGAAGTGCACGGTTCTCACAATTAAAGGCTTCAATCAGAATCACATCGCCTTCATTTATATCTCTCGCCTGCTCATGTATTGGCCAGTTCGACTCATCGTATGTATAGATCCACTTCACGGTCCCCACCGCAAAATGTCCTCTATTCACCGCTTGTGCCCCCTTGAACACGCCGGTCTTTCCCAGACAATCGGCAACCTCCGTTGTCGAGATACGGTTTCTCTTAATCTTATTTACGATCTGGTCTCTGATATCCATATTAGCCCCCTCCAGATGAATGTTCATTAGGTCAACATACCATCTGCGTTATTACTTACGCTTATCATAACACATGTTATTCATGTTATCCATTTAGCCGACGGATTCTTTCTTCTGCTTGACTATACCCAGCGCACAGAACACAAACAGCATCACAGCCAGGAACATCATCACGCAGGTGTATAACACTGCCGCTCCGCTGATCCCGTATGTGGTAACCACCTTCTTCGCACTCACAAGGATCGCCACCGCAGCGATAAGATATCCGACCAGAAGCGTATTCTGCTTACGCATGATTGTGATGATCGTCGTAAAGAAAGTGCAGAATGCCCACATACTTCCGCCCAGGATCAGGATACAGAGTTCTCTGCGGTATCCGTCAAGATCCGCGCCGAACACGAGGGAAAGAACCGGGATCCCCAGGAAGAAGGCCGCAATAAGAGCCAGGACCGTCAGACCTGAGATGATCAGCATCTGCCGGCCGACAAGTCTTGCAAATTCTTTTATCTTATTCTCCGTCCAAAGCTTGGAGTAGCTTACGATGATCGGGTTGAAGATGAAGTTACATACCACACCGATCGCGTAAGAGGGCATGAACAGGAACCCGTATATCGCCTGGATCTCGTCTCCCAGCACATCGTCGATGGCGTATTTCGGAGCATTGGCGATGTAGTTGTTAAGAAAGAGCGTAATAAAGATCGGCAGAAGCGCGAGGAACAGTCCTTTTACCGCAGTCGACTTCAGGACCGGCTTTCTTTTCCCGAAATCGGAAGAATATCTGAACACCGTAAAGAGGAAAGAGCAGGCCGCCAGTGCGAATGCCAGCGCAGAAGAGAATACCAGGCTTCTTGTCACGAATATGCCGATCAGATACGCAACGATCAGAGATGACGATCTGGTAAAAGCGCCCTTCGCCGCGATGTCCAGTCTCCCCTTCTGCTGCATATTGGCTTCATAACCGTCCGACACCGCCTGGACCACAAGGCACATACCGACGAAGAATACGGTCAGTGTTTTCGCCATGGTGTAGCCTCGGGTGATCGATGCGTGTACGGAGAAAATCAGAAGCACCGCCACCATGAGCGCCGATGTCAGCATCCTGAACCCGTAGTATTCCGAAGGCGAGTATTTCTCGTTCACATCAGATGCCTGATATCTTCTGGCTCCGAATTCACCGATAAAATACATAAGATTGGCATTGGAATGGGCGAACGAGAATATACCCGCTTCCTCAATACCGATGGCGCGGGTCAGGATCATCATCACGACCACCGACTGGGCAGCCAGCACCATCGATGCCATCGCATTCCATATAAATGCACTCCTCTGGATATTTCCACTTTGCTTATAAAACCGGTCAATTGCGTTCATTCTTCTTCTTGATCACGCCAACGAGAACGATGCCGTACAAGACGGCAAAAGCGGCGCCGATTATCCTTCCTGTTCTTGCTGTGTTATTCGTATAGGTGAATTCGATCTGATGTTCCCCCGGGGCGATCACGACACCGGTCAGACCGCCATCGACAAGGTACGTCTTTTCTTCATTTCCGTCAACGGATACAGACCAATGGCCGTCATGGAGGATCGGTACACAGAGGATCCCGTTTCTATCCATCCGGTTAGAAACCGTTCCATAGAAGCGGTTCTTCCCTTCGGAAAGCTGAACCGATCCATTGTGCTGTAACGAAAGAAGGTTCTCTTCCAGTTCCGCTGACGAAGGTGTATCCGAAGATCGGAAATCACGTAGCAGTTCCTCCTCATCGGTCACCAGCATCGAAGCAAGCGCCAGGTCCTTCTCCTCCCGTTTCCCGAATTCTTCCGAAGCGATCACCTGACCATAGAGGTTTCCGAATCCGTTCCAGAAGCGGTTCTGATACACGGAAAGGCCGGACACCTCGTTGATCTTCTCATAGAAAGCCGGGTCCGGAACCACATCCTCTCTGCTGATCACATACTTCGCAGCAAGGATCGTATTATCCAGGATCTTATCTCCCGGGAACCGGATATAATTCGTTCCGTTTAGTGTGTCCGTGGTCTCACGGAGTTTGTTTCCGAGTGTCGTGTACGTATCCACCAATTCCTTGGTATTAAGAGAATAATAGGATCCCAGTCCATAGTAGTTCTGAATAAGCTGATCATCGTAGTAGACCGAGTCATACGTCTTGTTTACTCTATACAATCCTGTGTCAATAGACTTGATATATTCGACCGCCTCGACCGTCCCGTCATTATACATGCCCTCATTCCACTGCTCGGCAGTGACCATCAGTCGGGAATTGATGGAACGGTAGTTCATCACGATCAGTTCAACCGTGCAGCAGAGCAGCAGTCCCGCCAGGATCAGTTCGGGACGGATCCGTCCGTGGCGGGAAAGGTACACCAAGGCAAGCATGACGACCGTGTACATGAAATAGCAGCAGACCACGATCACGACCGCCTTCTTATCCAGGTGAAAACTGGCTCTTTCCTGAATGGCTGTCAGGATCAGCGCGCCCACCAGAAGGGAAACATCGGAGACCAGGATCGAGATGTATGCTTTCTTTGCAAAATCCCCCTCTTTTCCCTTCTTATACGACAGGATCAATTCCCGTAATCCATATCCGATCAGCATCACCTCGAGGATCACGATCAGATATCCCCACCGGTGCGTAGTCGCCTTAAATCCGAGAATGTGCGATACGATCGGAAGGCTCAGGAAAAGCCCGCACACGGCTGTTATACAGCACACTCTTTTTACATACTTCGTCTGAAGTAACCAGACCATCGAGAAAACGGTCATCGCGCTGACAGCCAGCATCACCGCCTCGTAATAGTTGGCCGGGCCGGTATAGCTCCAGGCGATTCCCATCGTGTCGTTCGAGAGGAACCTCGCGAAATAGGAACCGATATATTTGACGGAATAGAATCCGGAGAGATTTACGGAGGACACACTGTTCATGCGGGTACTGGAGAAGAAATTCATCACGGAAGAATACACGTAATCACCGCCCATCCCCAGTGCAAGTACACACCCGATTGCGAATATTCCCGCCGTCTTGGCAATCTCGGAAAGACGCTTCTTCTTGAAGCACAGATAGGACACACCATAGAACAGGGCAAAGATGCACGCCTGATAGAATATCAGATAGCTTGATGCGGCCAGAGGCAGGAAAAGAAGCGGTGCGAAGATCATCTTTCTATCCCTGTCGAGGATCAGCTGAAGTCCGAGAAGGAAAACCGTGAAGGCGAGGCTACCCGTCAGGAACTGATAGTGCTGTCCCCACAGTACGTTATACCCGCTGTAAGTCCAGAGCAGCGCACAGGCCGTAGCAATCCCGGGATGGTCCAAGAGCCTTCGGAAGAAAAACCAGCTGAACAGCCCGAGCAGAAGATATTTAAGATATGTAGATAATAAGAAAGCAACACGGATGTGGGTCGTTCCGAGAAGCAGAAGCGGAAGATTGACCGGGTTAAGATACTTATACCACTGGAAGTCATTATTCTTTCCAAGACCGAATGTCAGAGAATACTGGTCAGTCTCTCCGTTCAGGAAAGATCTCGAGTCGTAGGATGTCGTGGGAATATACTGGTCGATCGTATCGCAGCCGGTATCGGAATAAGCATACCAATCTTTGGAGAAGATCGGCTTGTGATATAGAACGAAGAAGACGACCGTGATCAGAAATGCCAGAACAAACAGCATCCTCGCCACTTCTTTTTTCTTATTCTCCATACAGCAAGCTCTTCCTCCAGCGTTACCTGCTTATCTGAAACCCCTCGATAACAGGCTGATTTTAACATGGATAAGTCGGTATGGCAATTCAAGCCGTCCCCTTCCAACGATTTGTCAAACGAAATGAAAATCATTTGGTTTTTTCTTATGCATATGTGATAAGATTGAATAGATAAGATATTCGGAGAAAGCAGGTACTTCACCATGTCGCTACGCTCGCTACATGCTTTTGCAGGAGGTGTTCACCCTCTCGGCAATAAGAATACCGACGTTTTACCTTCCATTCATCTTCACGGTTTTAAAGAAGTGGAGCTGCTGATGCAGCAGCATATCGGTCCGCCTTGCACCTGTGTGGTCAAGCCCGGCGACCACGTCGATGTGGGTACCATGGTCGGACGTGCCGATAAGCCCATGTCCGTGCCGATTCACTCCAGTATTTCCGGCACCGTGAAAGAAGTGCACTACGTGGTCTCCGCGAATGGTGCACCGGTGGAAGCCGTGCGGATCGAGTCCGACTTCAACCACACCATTAACCCGTTCTGTAAGCCGCCGAAGATCGACTCCTTCGAAGACTTCATCCAGATGATCCGCGACTCCGGACTGGTGGGACTGGGCGGCGCTGCTTTCCCCACTTATATTAAGTTAAATCCTCCGAAGAATAAGATGCCGGATACGCTCATCGTGAATGCCGCGGAGTGCGAGCCGTATATCACGGCAGACTACCGTCAGATCTGTGAGCATCCGGACGACATCATCGACGGGATCCTGGAGGTCATGAAGTGGCTGGAGATCCCGAAGACCATCATCGGTGTCGAGGATAATAAGCCTCTCGTTACACGAATCTTCTCTCACGAGATCAAGAAGCGTGTGTATAAGACAGGCCGTCATCCCGACATCGAGGTAAGGACGCTGAAGACCATCTATCCGCAGGGCGCGGAGAAGATGCTGATCTATACCCTCACCGGCAGGAAAGTCCCGCCGGGAAAA
>JAEEIT010000121.1 GCA_016281535.1 Clostridia bacterium
GTCGATGTTCTGCGGATTATTACCGGGATAGATCGAATCCATCTGTACAGGACGCATCGCGCCATCGAGAATCTCATCGGCATAAGTCGTCTCGAGAGTTGTCATGCTTGCTTCATCTGTGATGCTGTCGAAGATCGTCTGGGAAAGCGGCAGGATCTCACTTGCCGGGATGCCGGGTCTTCCGGTCTCTTCATCGCCCATATAGATATAGAAGAAGCGCACATTCCGAAGGGGTTCCTCCTGACGGACACGTTCCACGAAACAGAAGATGATCGGGAATCCGTATTCGTCATGGAAGATCTCGCAGTCGCCGGGCTGGCGGGAGGTGTCGAAAATCCAGTTCCTCCACGAAGTCTCGGTGATCTCGGAATAGCGCACACGCTTATGAAGCGTAGAATCCGGGACGAGAAGCCTCTGCTGGGCCTCACCGGAGAAGTACTTCGCTGCGACAGATTCGAACTTGGTCTGATCGTGATCGATCTCGTCGATGATCTTCTGTGCATGGATATTCGCCGTGGTGACGTAGTTTTCTTCACGGGCTTCGAAAGTAATACGAAGTACCCGATAAGAAACCAGATCGTAGGCATTGCGCCCGTCCTGATAGGCCTTCTCTGCCTGCTCCGGAGTGGCCTTCAGTTCTTCAAGCTTCTGGTGTCCTGCATAGTCTTCCGTGAAATATACTTTCGGAAGGATCTGCAGGATCAGGCTCTTGTTGACATAGGGACCGAAAGTGCCCTTGATATACGTGTCCAGATCCACGTGGATCGCGTCCGCCTTCGTCTTCAGCCAGTCTACATATGCCTGTGCACGGGCCTTGTGACTATCTGTGATCGAATATCCATGAGCAGTCGCATCATCGTAGAGCATATAGGTCGTCTGGATCTCCTTGGCCGTGACATCTAGAAAATAGTCACGATAGGTGGCGAATCCGTTCTCGCCGGGGGCCATCAGCATCTTCTCCGTGTTTTCTTTGAAGATGTCGACACCGTTCTCCAGAAGAACGTAGTGATACATGAAACTGAATTCTGCATTGGAAACATCACGGTCTCCGACAGTCAGCGGACTGGTCATACGCTCATTTAAATTCCCGAGGGAGATGACCGACCAGATCAGGATGATCAGGGCAATGATGCCCATGGCGATCAGGAACAGCCTCGGCTTCCAGTTGATCTTCTTGCCTTTCTCCGTAACGACCGCATCCGCCGGTCTGGTGGAAGTCTCGGTGAAGAGAGGGGCATCCGGATCGTTTTCGTCCAGGACGGTGTTGATCTCGTGTGCGCCGAGTTCCATTGCAACCGGTTCCTCTTCTTCCCAATACTCCGGTTTCTCGTCGGGCGCCGCAATATCAGAAGAAGCAGAAGGCACGGAAGGTAGCTCCATATCGGGATCGGAGTATTCCTCAGACTCCGGCTCGGAATAGTCGCCGGTATCCGGATCGGAGTATCCGACGGCCTCCTGTTCGGAAGATTCCTCCGTCAAGCCGTTTCCTGCCTCTGGATTTATATCTTTGTCGTTTTCACGTTTTTTACTCATAGATTCATTTGCTCCTGTGTAAGCATTAGAATTACTCAATTTCTACTCTAACACAAAAGCAAGACGAAAAATATTTCGGTACGGTTACAGAACCTTGAGAAAGGGAATTTCCTCACCCGATTCCGACGACTCTCCAGTTATCTTTATTGAAGATATCCTGTCCGGACACGCCGCACCAAAGCGCGGTTGCGAAAGTATTTCCGTCATTCTGGGAAGCTTCCCATTGATCGGTGTAGAATACATAGAGTTCATCTGCATCTTTCGGTGAAGTATCGTCCAGACGTGTTCCGGTAAACGGGTTTACAGGATCATCGATCAGTCCGGCTAACGCCAGAGAGGGCGTATCTGCATTCGTCATGAATGTGTAGTCCGTGGCAAAAGCACTGTTGCTGTTGAAATCCTTCACGAGAAGCATGGCGTTATATACCATGGCATCCGTCGGGTTGAAGTTGGTCTCGTCTTCCCAATATCCGCCGAAACGCATGCTTTCGAACTGGCCGAGGCTGTATCCGTGATCGGAAACGATGATGATCCTCGTATTGTCGTAGAGTCCTTCTTCACGCAGATAGTCCAGCCATTTCCCGAGCTGGAGCATGGCACACATATTCGAATGGTAATGCGCCATCAGGTAAGGTGAACTCACATTAATACTCACACCATTGTAGGTAAGGCGGTCTTGATGGGTGGAATCGTACTCCTCGTTATCGATCGTGAGAGCCGGTTCATAATCCGGTTCGGAAAGAAGTGCGATGTTATGAGGCATGCTGTTGGTGAGCATAAGGAAATGATTGGAAGCATCATCAGAAATGGAGGTCATCTCCGGGTATTGAGACAGTGAGTAGTAAGAATCCATGAATTCTGAATCATAACCGGTAGCATGGCTCATGTCGGTTGCCCGCTGTACGGAGGTCAGACTGTCGTTAGAGAAATAGGTTCCTTCCTGATAGGCGGTCTCCTGCATAAAGAGCGGGAGAAGCTTCATGAAGCTGTAGCAGAAGAAATTGCGTCTCCATATCTCTTTCTTTTCTGCGTTTTCCGTATCGAGATCACGACGTTCACCGTGCTCCGTGTTATAGGCTTTAATGGACGGATATTCATCGTAGATGGATAGATCCGGGACATTGCTGTATCCCGCATATGGCGGATCACAGACCGTAACGTCGAAGCCGCTCTCAGAGAATACGACAGGCATGACCTTGAGCGCCTCGTTATGTTTATCTACCATTTTCTCGTCCGCGCGGGCATTCATCTCCATAGGTGTGTAGTCGTATCCTCCGAATAACTCCGGGGCACCGGCAATTGTGATCGATCCCATGGACAATGTGTTCGGATACCAGGTAAATCCGGCGAACTGGGCTTCCAGCTCCGGCTTTTCCTGGAACATGTAGGGAAGATAAGGACTTAAGGCCCGGTCTACCATGATGACGACAACATTCTGTCCGTTACGGCTAAGGGTGAGCGGGTGGTCCTCGGTGATCTGGTGTGACAGCACCGACTTGATCTGCGGAACCGCCCGGCTGATGCTCACTGTATTTCTTATTCCCATTCCGAGAACGGCCAGAACAAGTATCGGGTATACGAAGACGACGATACGGCGTGCATGTTTATAGATGAGATACAGAAGAATGGCGGTAAGCGCGACCACTCCGAGATTGATGAAGAACTTCGTCGGGGAGATGCGCAGAGAAAGTACAGAATAGTGCAGTTCGGAGGTAAGCATTCCATATCCGCTTCCGAACAGGAAATAGTCGATCATGCCGATGATGGAGAAGAGCCATACCGAACAGGAAAGAAGACTGCGGATCTTTTCACTTCCGAGATAATACAGAAGTCCGAGCCAGATCACGAACATCCCGACAGCAAGAAGCAGAGATGCGGCAAGATGCCATAACGGGGAGAAATAAGCGGAAGCCAGAACAAATTCTCCCGGAGAAGAACGGATCACTTCGGAAGGAATGAGAAGACCGGTAAGTACAGAGAGAAAAACGGCTCCGAGAAGGAAACACTTGTGATGGGAGATGAGCTCCTCCCTGGAGGAAGCCTTCTTTGGCCGCACGTAGGCAGGCTTCTTCTCAGAGGAATGGAGTTCCTGGGACGGGAGAAGCCGGATCGACGGAATAATAAAGAAGAAAGCCACAGCAAACATGATCGCCCGGAAGGAAGATTCCCCTTTGTAGAAAGCAAGGGCGTAGATCGAGATCACCACGGCAATCGATGAATAGGCGACACATGCTGCCTTCTTCGGGTCAGAAAGAGAGGAAATGATATTCTTGACCAGAGAGAAGAGATTGTTCAAAGTCCAGTAGATAACCAGACCGCTCGGTGAACGATAGAGCAGGATAAGGAAGATGAGCGCCATGCCGTGAAGCTGGAGCCGGTCTTTCAAGGATTTGCCCTTCGAATAGATCTCACTGGAGATGACATTGATCAGCGTCATCAGGATCGGAAGAAGATTAATCGAGACGCCTCCGATACGGAGCAGCCCGTCCGGAGCACCCAGATCAGAGAAGAAAAGGAAGTGGAATCCGGAAAGAGGGGTGAGATTAGACAGGAAATGGTAGGCGGCGATGAAGAAGGGGACCTGCAGAAGGAGCGGGAGCGAACTTCGAAGTGCATATATGGGACGGTAATGATTCTCGCGGTAGTAGGCCTGGATCATCATATACCGCTCGTCGCCACGGAATGACTTCTTAATATGGGACAGGAAGGGCGCCATCTGTGCCTGACGGTCTGCTTCTTCGCGCTGGATCGAATCCGCCCTCTTATAGAAAGGTAATAATAGAAGATTAACGGCCAGGCTTAACGGGAAAATGGCCATGCCGTAGTTTTTCAGGATGATAAAGGAGAAGCCGTAGACTACCTCGATTACGACTTCCAGCGGGAATATAAGCAATTGATACAGCAATTGACTAAATGACATGACCGAATCCAATCCCTCGTACTTTACGTTTCCGTCCTTTCAAGAAAGACCGAAAAACACAAACATAATAGCACGAATGCCCTTCTATCACAATGATAGCTAAACTGTCGTGCGTATTCCCATCCTATGTGATACAATTATGCTCGCGAGATTTATCGAGGAGAAAGAAACGAATCATGCGACCATCGAACAAGCGTATGCTGCGCCATTTGGCAGAACGCCAGTTTCATATATATGCATTCTTCATTCCGGCCTTCTTTATGATGGTCGTGTTTGCCATACTTCAGGTGCATCCGTTCGCGACCGGCGAGAATATGATCCTGACGGTCGACTGCTACCATCAGTATGCGCCGTTCCTTGTTGAGACCAGGAATAAGATCCTTGCCGGGGAGAGTCTGTTCTTCTCCTGGAACGTCGGTATGGGTACGAATTTCTGGGCGGTGTTTGCGAACTACAGTGCCAGCCCGCTCAATATCCTGGCGATCTTCTTCCCGCCGAAGTACATCGGCGACTGTATCGCTTTTCTGGCGATCCTGCGCTGTGGCCTCACCGGCCTCTTTATGTCCTATCTCCTTAAAGAACTGGATAAAGGGCGGAAAGATCTTTTCCTGACGGCTTTCGCCTCTGCATATGCCCTCTGCGGATGGTCCATCTCCTATTTCTGGAACATCATGTGGCATGATGCCGTGGTCCTGCTCCCGCTGATCGTTCTCGGACTCATCAAACTGATGCGTGACAAGAAGCCCCTTCTTTACTGTCTTTCTCTGGCGATCTGCCTGATCTCCAATTTCTATGCGGGCTATTTCGTATGCCTGTTCCTTATATTCTACGCTCCCGTTCTGTACGTATCGATAACCGAGCGTGTGACGCTGTCTAATTTCTGGTCAGCTGTCTGGAGATTTGCGGTCTATTCTTTGATTGGCGGCGGGCTCTCTGCTTTCCTGACGCTATCCACGTATATTACCCTTCAGAAATCATCGGCCACGGGCGACACCTTCCCGAAGAAATTCGAAGTGATGAACGACATGTTTGACTTCATCAGCCGCTTCCTTGTGGCGCCGAACCCGAACATCCGCGACGGTATGGCGAATGTCTACTGCGGAATCTTCGTTGCTATGCTGATCCCGCTGTTCTTCCTGTGCAAGAAGATCCGTCTCCGTGAGAAGATCGCATATGGCGTGGCGCTTGCGATCATGTACGTGAGCCTTTCCTCACGCATGATGACTTTTATATGGCACGGTTTCCATTTTCCGAACCAGATCCCTTACCGGCAGGCCTTCCTGATCTCCTTCCTGGTGGTGGTCATGGGGTATAAGACGCTCCGCAACCTTAAGAGTTTCAGTAAAAGAGAACTGATGGTCCCGTGTCTGTGCATGATCGCCTTCCTGATCCTTTATGAGAAGATCGGGGAAGGGGAAGAGGGCTACCTGGCACTCGGTCTTTCCTTCCTTTTCATGATCGTATACACAGCCGCTGTCCGCGTGATCGGGGAAGGCAGAAAGAGCCGCATGTTCCAGCAGATCCTTCTGTTCTCGGTCCTTGTGGCAGAACTGGCGACGTCGACGATGGCTACCGTTAGCCTGGTCGCTGCGCACGAGAGTTTTACGGGATGGGACTTCTATGCTTCCAAGTATAATGAGATCCAGGAACTCGTAGTGGAAGACGAGAAGCAGAGTCCCTATGGATTCGAGCGTTCTGAGATCTATCCGGCGTATATCTGCAACCAGCCGGCTCTCTATAATTTCAAGGGTATCTCGATCTTTACGTCTACGGCGAGAGAGA
>JAEEIT010000122.1 GCA_016281535.1 Clostridia bacterium
CTATAAGGAAGATCAGTCCACCACGACCCGAGAGAACCTCTGCTTCAGTAAGGAGATCATGGACAGAGAGAATCTGGGCGACACCATCGTCATCGTGACCAATGCATGGCACGAGTTCCGCGCCGGTCTGATCGCCACGGAACTGAAGCTCGCTTTCGGCACTGAGGGCGCCGGCACGCCGCTGCTGTGCATCCCGAGAAACTACATGCGTGAGTTGTTCGGCATCGTGTACCAGTGTTTGTGCTGAGGGTTTGACAGAAGCGTACACCATGGGGGCCGTCGTTTGAACTGCCAGCAGCTGATTACGTGTGGAATCTCCGTTTTTGAAAATCCACACGTAATCTCAGACCGCCCTCCGAAGAGGATTACGTGTGAAATCTTCATTTTTGAAAATCCACACGTAATCCCGGACAACCCGCCGAGAAAAATTACGTGTGAAATCTTCATTTTTGAAAATCCACACGTAATCCCGGACAACCCGCCGAGAAAAATTACGTGTGAAATCTCCATTTTTGAAAATCCACACGTAATCCCAGACTCCCTTCCAAGAAAGATTACGTGTAAAATCTCCATTTTTGAAAATCCACACGTAATCCCAGATTCCCCGCCGAAAAAAATTACGTGTGGATTCTCCGTTTTTAAAAATCCACACGTAGTCCCAGGCTCCTCGCCGAGAAAAAAATACGTGTGAAATCGCCGTTTTTGAGATTCCACACGTAATCCCGGATTCCCCCCGCCAAGAAAATCTGCGAAGTACCGGCGCCTATTTTGCTATCCCGGAATGGGCAGATGACTTAGGAAAAGATTTCGCGGATCCGCTTCATGGCTTCGATGGTGTTATCGTGGGTGTTAAATGATGTGAAGCGCACATAGCCTTCGCCACACTCCCCGAAGCCTGCGCCGGGGGTGCAGATCACATTCGCACGGGAAAGCAGGTCATCGAAGAAGGCCCAGGACTTCATGCCGCCGGGGCAGCGGACCCAGAGATACGGCGAGTTCTTGCCGCCGGTGAAAGGCCACTTCAATTCTTCGAAAGTCTCCGCCATGATCCGTGCATTCTCCTTGTAGTACGCAATATTCTCCATGATCTGCTTATGTCCTGCATCCTTGAGGCAGGCGGCCGCAGCACGCTGGACCGGATAGGACACGCCGTTGAACTTCGTGGTCTGGCGTCTCAGCCACATCTTCCGAAGCTGGACACCGTCACGTACAAGTCCTGCCGGCACGATGGTGTATCTGCACCGCACGCCCGTAAATCCCGCCGTCTTGGAGAAAGAACAGAACTCGATGGCGCAGGATCTCGATCCTTCGATCTCATAGATGGAACGCGGCACATCCGGATCGGAAATAAAGGATTCATACGCCGCATCGAAGAGGATCACGGAGCCATGTTCGTTCGCATAGTCCACCCAGATCTGGAGGCGCTGTCTGTCGTAGGCCGCACCTGTCGGGTTATTCGGAGAGCATAGGTAGATGATGTCTGCCTCAAGTCCCGGGAAGGGCATCGGGAGAAATGCATTATCGGATGTGGCCGAGAGCTTAACGATCTTTCTTCCTGCCATAACGTTCGTATCCACATAGACGGGATAGACCGGATCGGTGACAGCCACGACGTTATCCACATCGAAGATATCGAGGATATTTCCCAGATCGCTCTTGGCCCCGTCACTGATGAAGATCTCATCGCTGAAGAGCTTCACGCCGCAGTTCCGTTCGTAGTAATCGGAGATTTCATCTCTTAAGAATTCATACCCCTGCTCCGGACCGTATCCATGGAAACCTTCTGCCGTTCCCATCTCTTCCGAAGCCTTGATGAGGGCTTCCACAGCTGCAGGACAGAGCGGCCGTGTCACATCGCCGATGCCCATCTTGATCAGAGCGGCACCATGGTTCTCGGCCATGAACTTTCTGACTCTTTCTGCCACCTCCGAGAAAAGATAGGTCTCTTCGATATCCATATAATGCTTGTTGATCTTCATGTTCTTCTTCCTCCTTCTATCCAATCGCCGCGGCGCGGGCGTGGGTTGTTCTCTTTCCCGATCCCGCTCCGCGCGGGCTTCTTACACTTCGATTTCTCCGTGGAAACTGATCACGGCGGGACCCGTCATGAGAACACGTTCGTCAGTGTAGTTGATCACCAGTTCACCGCCGTTCAGGATCACGTGCACGTCCTGCCCCTGCTGCGCATATCCGTTCAGGCAGGCCGCCACCACGGTCGCGCAGGTACCGGTCCCGCAGGCCCAGGTCTCGCCGGAACCGCGTTCCCAGACACGCATGCGAAGAAGCCCCGGTTCCAGGACTTCAACAAATTCCGTATTCACACTTTCAGGAAACATAGGGTGATGTTCGAACTTCGGACCGATCGTCGCCAGGTCCATCTTCTCCACATCCTGCACGAAAATGACCACATGGGGGTTGCCCATCGAGACGCAGGTGATCCGGAACTTCTGCCCGTCGATATTTACTTCCCGGTCGACGACGCGTTCCCCGGGAAGATCCACCGGGATCAGCTCCGGAGACAGGATCGCACGGCCCATATCGACCGTGGCACCGACCGCTTCTCCATGTTCATCCAGCTGCATCTTTAAGGTCTTGATGCCGCTTCGGGTCTCGATGGTGAGCGTATCTTTCTTCACGCCCCAGATGTCATACACGAACTTACCGACACAGCGGATCCCGTTGCCGCACATCTTCCCTTCCGAACCATCGAGATTAAACATAATCATCTTCGCATCGGCAGTCTCGGACGGCGCGACCAGGATCAGCCCGTCACTGCCGATGCCGAAATGCCGGTCCGAGATCCGTACCGCCAGATCTGCCGGATCTTCTATTTCGAACTTTCGCGCATCTACGTATACATAATCATTTCCACAACCCTGCATCTTCGTGAATGCAACCTTCATCTTTCCACCTTCTTTTCGTTTCGGAATCGTCGCATAACACCACGCCATTGTGACCGTTATGTATATTCGGTTTTCTTATCTTTATCTATTCGTACGTTTTCAGGATCTCATATGCCACTTCGATCCGGGTGCGCCCACTGTTCATGGCCTCTTTCTCGATGAATTTATGGGCTTCATCCTCCGACAGTCCGAGAGTCTGTATGAGGACCAGTTTACACCGCGAGATGATGCGCTCGTCATCCAGTTTCTTCTTCAGCGCACCCAGCCGGATGTGGGCCATGTCCGCGGATTGTACCGCCGTGGCAAAAGCACTCTGGGTCAGGGGGCGGTTCAGTATCGTGGCGCCGATATCGAGAAGCTCTCTTGAGCATTCTTTCTCTTCCGCGCTGCGGAAGGCCGGCTCATCGGCAAGGAACAGGATACTGGCCGTCGGGTGACTGACCGCTGCCCGGCAGGCTCTCCGAAGTCCTTCATCCCGCACACTTCCGGACACGATCAGAAGACCATAGTCGCCGTTTCTGGCCATCTTTAATCCGTCTTCCTTAAGAGAGTTCCAGATGATCTCGTGGGGATGCTTGAGGCTCTTCATGATGAGTTCCTCCAGCGCACGGTTCGCGCCGGGCTGGGACTTAATAATAAGGACTTTATCTATACCTGTTGAACTCATATTACTCACCTCACCCATACTAAGGATCGATCCATGACCGGATCTTCAGTGTTACTGTACACTAACTCCTTCCATTTTGCAATATTGATTCTACAAAATTTCACTTCGGTGTGAAAAATCGTTCATTTTCCTATGCAATTTTCGCAAATTATGCAAGTTTCGAGAAGAAATTATTCATTTTGTGTTGACAGGCGGTTTCTTTTGCCGTATGCTTCTGAACATAAAGCAAGGGCGCTTGGAAGAGATAGTTTTCCAGGCGCCTTTGTCACTTATAAAGGAGGAAATACATATGACAAACGTACCTGAGATCTTTGGTAACATGGTTTTCAATGATCAGATCATGAAGGCCCGTCTCCCGAAAGAAACTTACAAAGCCATGAAGAAGACTATGAATGAAGGTCTTCCGCTGAATATAGAGATTGCGAATGTCGTCGCGAATGCCATGAAGGATTGGGCAACCGAGAAGGGGGCGACCCACTTCACACATTGGTTCCAGCCACTGACCGGCATCACCGCCGAGAAGCACGACAGCTTCATCTCCCCCACAGCCGAGGGCGGCGTGATCATGGAATTCTCCGGTAAAGAACTCGTACGGGGCGAACCGGATGCCAGTTCCTTCCCCTCCGGCGGACTTCGTGCCACATTCGAAGCCAGAGGCTATACCGCATGGGATCCGACAAGCTATGCTTTTATCAAAGACGGCACACTCTGCATCCCGACCGCGTTCTGCTCTTACAGCGGTGAAGCGCTCGACAAGAAGACACCTCTTCTTCGTTCGATGGAAGTGATCAGCAAGCAGGCCGTCCGTATCCTAAGACTGTTCGGCAATACCGATCCGCATCTTACCGTGAAGACCACCGTGGGTCCGGAGCAGGAATACTTCCTGATCCCGGTGGAACTCTATAATAAGAGAAAGGACCTGATCTTCACGGGACGCACGCTCTTCGGAGCCAAGGCACCGAAGGGACAGGAGCTGGAGGATCATTACTTCGGTTCCATCAAGCCGAGAGTGTCTGCTTACATGAAGGACCTCGACGAGGAACTCTGGAAGCTGGGTGTCCTGGCGAAGACGAAGCACAACGAAGTGGCACCGGCGCAGCACGAGCTGGCACCGATCTTCACCACCACGAACATCGCCACGGACCACAACCAGCTGATGATGGAGATCATGCAGAAAGTGGCGAAGAAGCACGGTCTGGTATGCCTGCTTCACGAGAAGCCTTTCGCAGGTGTGAACGGTTCCGGCAAGCATAACAACTGGTCCATCAGCACCAATAAGGGCGCGAACCTTCTGGAGCCCGGTGATACACCTTCTGAAAATGCACAGTTCCTCCTCTTCCTGGCTGCGGTCATCCGTGCCGTGGATGTCCATCAGGACCTGCTGCGTATCTCGGTAGCCACTGCAGGAAACGATCACCGTCTCGGTGCGAACGAGGCGCCGCCGGCCGTAGTGTCCATGTTCCTCGGTGATGAACTCAACGAGATCATCGATTCGATCGTAAGCGGTACAGCTTATAAAGGACATGAGAAGGTACAGATGGAGATCGGTGTAGACGTTCTCCCGAAGTTCCCGAAGGATTCTACCGACAGAAACAGAACGTCTCCGTTCGCCTTCACCGGTAACAAGTTCGAATTCAGAATGCTCGGTTCCGCGAACTCCATCGCATGTGCGAACATCATGCTCAACACCGCCGTGGCAGACAGCCTCTGTGAATTCGCAGACCGACTCGAGAAAGCAAGTGATTTCAACACGGAACTGTCCGCACTCATCAAGGAGACGATCACGGCCCACAAGCGTATCATCTTTAACGGCAACGGCTATGACGAGAGCTGGATCAAAGAAGCCACCGAGGAGAGAGGTCTTCTCAATCTCCGCTCCACACCGGAAGCCATGGAGAGATTCCTCGACCAGAAGAATAAGGATCTGTTCCTGAAGTTCGGCGTATTCACACTTGCCGAGATGCAGTCCAGACACGATATACTCCTGGAGAACTACAGCAAGATCATCAACATCGAGGCGCTGACCATGATCGACATGGCAAGGAAGGATATCCTGCCGGCGGTAACGGAATACATCAAGGAACTGGCTGATACGGCGATCGCCGTGAAGCAGGCAAGCGGAATCGAGGCCGCATTCGAGACCGATCTCATTAAGAAGCTCAGTAAGCTTCAGAGTGATATCTCCGAGCGTACATCCGCACTCGAGGAAGCCGTGATCGAAGTTCACGAGATCTCCGATATCCTCACCCAGTCCTATGCCTATAGAGACAAGGTATTCGTCGCGATGCAGGATCTGCGGGCCGCAGCAGACCAGGCCGAGTCCCTCTGCAGCAGCAAGATCTGGCCGTTCCCGACATACGGCGAACTGCTCTTCGGAGTCAGATAAATAACACCGCGTATAGCGGCAGAAGTAAAAACACACGCAGCGTGGCGATGTGAAGCCCGGAAAGGAAATTCCGGATCACATCGCCACCTCTTTTTGCCATATACGATATAAAGAAATGAGGTAAACAAAATGACAGACGTATTAGCCACCGTAGACAGCACCATATTCGGTGTATGGTTTTTGATCGGCGCCGCACTTGTCTTCTTCATGCAATGCGGATTCGCCATGGTAGAGACAGGATTCACCCGCGCTAAGAACGCCGGTAACATCATCATGAAGAACCTGATGGACTTCTGCATCGGTACCGTCGTATTCAGTCTCCTGGGCTTCGCCCTCATGATGAGCGAAGACTACATCATGGGCATCATCGGGGTGCCGAACCTGAAGATCTTCACAGACTTTAGTAACTTCCCGATGTCCTCCTTCGTATTTAACCTGGTCTTCTGTGCCACCGCCGCCACGATCGTTTCCGGCGCCATGGCAGAAAGAACCAAATTCTCCGCCTACTGTGTATACAGCGCCATCATCAGCCTGGTCGTCTACCCGATCGAAGCCGGCTGGGTATGGAACTCACAAGGCTGGCTTGCGAAGATGGGCTTCATCGATTTCGCAGGTTCCGCAGCGATCCATAGCGTCGGCGGTATCTCCGCTCTTATCGGTGCCATCATCTTAGGGCCCCGTATCGGTAAGTACGTGAAAGACCAGGGCGGTAAGATCGTGAAGGTCAAGGCGATCCAGGGCCACTCCCTGACACTCGGTGCTCTCGGCTGCTTCATCCTCTGGTTCGGCTGGTATGGATTTAACGGTGCCGCGGCCACTTCCATTGGTTCACTCGCAGCGATCTTCGTCACCACGACTGTAGCGCCGGCCATCGCCACCTGCACCACTATGATCTATACCTGGGTCAAGAACGGAAAACCTGACGTCTCCATGTGTCTCAACGCCTCGCTGGCAGGTCTTGTCGGTGTCACGGCAGGATGTAACAACGTTGATGTCATCGGTGCCACGATCATCGGTATCGTAAGCGGTATCCTCGTAGTAGTCGTAATTGAAAAGCTCGACATCAAGTGTCATGTCGACGATCCGGTCGGTGCCGTAGGTGTTCACCTGGCAAACGGTATCTGGGGTACGATCGCAGCAGGTCTCCTGTCCACGTCCACAGCCGACGCAGGAGTTGACGGACCGATCTATGCACTGGTTCACGGCACATCCTTCGCAGACGGCATGAAAGTCCTCGGCACACAGTGCCTGGGCATCACCGCGATCCTTGCATGGACAGCACTGTGCATGATCCCGGCCTTCCAGATCATCAAGCACACCATCGGCCTTCGTGCTTCCGCTGAAGACGAGCTCGCCGGTATGGATATCTCCGAGCATGGTCTCGTATCCGCTTATGCTGACTTCGCATCCGTTGCAGACTTTGCTCCGACAGTAGATGACTCTGCACTCGCAGGCATCAAGGTCATCGGCGAAACTCCGATGGCAGAAGCCGTCGAAGTCAAGGAAGTCGCAAGAGCCGCATCCGGCATCTCCTACAAGAGCCCGGACGGAAAGAAGCTCACCAAGATCGAGATCGTCTGCAAAGAGCGTATGCTCGAGCCTCTTAAGTCGGCACTCCTCGATATCGGTATCACCGGTATGACCGTCTCCCACGTTCTCGGATGTGGTATCCAGAAAGGTAAAGCGGAGTTCTACCGAGGCGTTGAAGTGGAACCGTCGCTGCTTCCGAAGATCCAGATGGATATCGTCGTCGCGAGAGTTCCGGTACAGGCCGTGATCGATACCGCGAAGAAAGTCCTCTACACCGGACATATCGGTGATGGAAAGATCTTCGTGTACGATGTTGACAATGTCATCAAAGTACGAACCGGAGAAGAAGGTTTCGACGCCTTACAGGATGTCGAATAATACAAAAATACTGAAATCCCATCGGGGTCCTGCCGGAATACGGCAGGACTCCTTTGGATATTCCAAGGAGGGAATAGATTATGTGTTCGATTATGTTTTATCTGCGGGGAGGTCTTTCGCAGGAAGTATTTAAGGAGGGATTCGATAAGACCATCTCCAGAGGTCCGGACCAGAGCCGGATCGTGGAACTTTCGGACGGAACGATGGGCTTCCATCGTCTGGCCATTATGGGACTTACGCCGGAGGGCATGCAGCCCTTCTCCTTAGGTTCGAAATACCTCGTCTGTAACGGCGAGATCTATGACTTCGAAGCATTTCGGCAGGAACTCCTTTCCGACGGATATACTTTCGCCTCGGATTCGGACTGCGAAGTGCTTCTTCCTTTATATGAGAAATACGGTGTGGAGATGTTCAGTAAGCTCGACGCCGAGTTCGCCCTGATCCTTTATGACACGGCGGCCCGGACACTCGTGGCCGCAAGAGATCCCATCGGCATCCGACCTCTTTACTATGGTTACGATGACGAGGGACATATCGTCCTGGCCAGCGAGGCGAAGAACCTCGTACCCTACTGCAAGAAGATCCTTCCCTTCCCGCCCGGACATTACTACAAGGACGGAAAGTTCACCTGCTACTGCGACATGACGCATGTTGACCACGTGATCGACGACGATCTTCCGACGATCTTCCGCAACATTCACGACAAGCTCGTAGAGGGCGTCCGGAAACGTCTCGTCTCCGATTCGAAGATCGGATTTCTTCTGTCGGGAGGCTTAGATTCTTCCCTCGTCTGCGCGATCGCCCAGCGCATGGAGGATCACCCCATCAAGACCTTCGCCATCGGGATGAGCGAGGATGCCATCGACCTGAAGTACGCCAAGCAGGTAGCCGACTACATCGGGTCCGAACATACGGAAGTCATCATCACGAAAGAAGACGTGATCCGCTCCCTTCCGGAGGTCATCGAGATCCTCGGCACCTACGATATCACCACGATCCGCGCCTCGATGGGCATGTATCTGCTCTGCAAGAAGATCCACGAGATCTCGGACGTCCGTGTCCTTCTGACCGGCGAGATCTCCGACGAACTCTTCGGGTACAAATACACAGACTTCGCCCCGTCGGCAGAAGCTTTTCAGAAGGAGGCGGAGAAGAGGATCCGCGAGATCCATATGTACGATGTGCTCCGTGCCGACCGGTGCATCTCCAGTAACTCCCTCGAAGCCCGCGTGCCCTTCGGCGATCTGGACTTCGTAAAGTATGTCATGGCCATCGCCCCCGAGAAGAAACTGAACACGTACGGCAAGGGCAAGTACCTCCTCCGGAAAGCCTTCGAGGGCGACCTTCTTCCGCACGATATCCTCTTCCGCGAGAAGGCGGCCTTCTCCGATGCAGTCGGTCACTCCATGGTCGATCACCTGAAGGAATACGCGGAATCCTACTATTCGGACGAAGCGTTCACAGAGCGAAAAGCACTGTACACGTTCGCGCAGCCGTTTACGAAGGAGTCGCTTCTTTACCGTGAGATCTTCGAAGAATACTATCCCGGCAACGCAGAGATGGTCATCGACTTCTGGATGCCGAACAAGTCCTGGGAGGGCTGCGATGTGAACGATCCGTCTGCGCGCGTCCTGAAGAACTACGGCGACAGCGGAAAATAAACGTCAACATGCCAAGAAGCATATATGGATCGAAAGAAAGTGAGGATGGAAAAATGACTAAGTATATTTTCGTAACAGGTGGTGTGGTATCGGGACTCGGTAAGGGCATTACGGCGGCGTCTCTCGGACGTCTTCTCAAGCAGCGGGGACTGAAGGTCGCGTCCCAGAAGCTGGACCCGTACATCAATGTGGACCCGGGTACCATGAGTCCGTATCAGCACGGCGAAGTGTTCGTGACCGAGGACGGGGCGGAGACGGATCTGGACCTCGGCCACTACGAGCGATTCATCGACGAAGACCTGAACAGATTCTCCAACCTCACCACCGGTAAAGTCTATTCCTCCGTCCTGGCCAAGGAGCGCCGCGGCGAATATCTCGGTTCCACGGTCCAGACCATCCCCCACATCACCAACGAGATCAAGGAATTCATTTATAACGTCGGCGTGGAGTCCCAGGCGGATGTGGTCATCACGGAGATCGGCGGCACCATCGGCGATATCGAGGGCCAGCCCTTCATCGAGGCGATCCGTCAGGTGGGGCGCGAAGTCGGTCCGCACAATGCACTCTACATCCACGTGGTACTCGTTCCTTATCTGAAGGCCTCCGGCGAGCATAAGTCCAAGCCCGCTCAGCATTCGGTAAAAGAACTGCAGGGCATGGGCGTCTCACCGGACATTATCGTCCTTCGTACTGACGAACCCATCGAAGATCCGTCGATCTTTAAGAAGATCGCCATGTTCTGTAACGTCTCCCCGGCCTGCGTCATCGAGAACACCACGATCCCGATCCTCTACGAAGCACCACTCATGCTCGAGGCCAGTTCTTTCTCCGATGTCGTATGCAGAGAATTGAGAATCGACGCCGCTCCCTGCGATCTGTCGCACTGGAAGGCCATGGTCGACCTGATCAAGAGCTGTGACAGGACCTGCACCATCGCCCTCGTCGGGA
>JAEEIT010000123.1 GCA_016281535.1 Clostridia bacterium
CGATCACAAGAAGATCACAGATTCTCCCATCTTCATGGCTCATACTCTTTCCTCATTCATAAGCAGAAGACATCTTGCATATTTCGACAGGCTTCCTCCCCGGCAAGGGAATCTGCTCGTAATGATCGTTCCGAGAGTCTCGACGTCTTCCGTCTTCCCGGCGATCAGTTCGATTTCCATCTCACAGATCGGAAGGCTTCTCCCGTTTCCTTGGCATTCCCCCACATCGAAACAGACTTCCATTTGGCTTTCACGGAACTGCACCACAAGGATTCGTCTCGTGAATACAGTACTGCAGACGATCTGAAGCCTCTTTCCCATGATTGGACGAAGAGTCATCTCCAGAAGATCGATCGGATCTTCTCCGGACGACGCTTCAGAAAGGAAACGCTCCGGATCGAATTCCGCACTGTCACTTGGCACATTCCACTCGCAGCGGCTCGACAAACCGGCACGGACCTCCTCCGTCATCTCTCCTTCCAGAACTACAGGAGATGTTTTGACCGTATGGATATAGTTCTGCCTGTTTACATGACGGACCCGAAGAGATGTCCGACTCTTATGAAGGACACGTGCCTCCGTATCGAGATAGTCATTCTCATATTCTTCCGTCTTCTCTTCCAGAACAGTAAACAGCTCGCGAAGGGCATTCGAGGCAAAACAGGAATCCAGCTCTTCTTCAGAAGGAAAGGCTAACTTGAGTTCCGTCTCCATGAATCAACCTCCTAAGGGATCAAAGGGCGATCTCACGAACACCGGCATTTGTGACGACACAAACATTCTTCGTGCCGAAGAATGACACTCGCAAGACAGGCTCATCTACATTGATCGTAGAACTGATCCGGCAGGAAGAAAGATCGACAAGAAGGATCGTTTCATCCACGGCGATCAGCGCCTTTGACCCGGAAACCGCGAAACTCAGGACCTCATTTCCAAGCGCAACATCACCGATTTTACTTCCATTAGACCGGAAGGTAGAAAGCTGCAACGGCTGGTCGATGCCGTCCGAATAAATAACTGCATATCCTCCGTCGTAAGAGAAAATACTGGTTACGCAGTCAAATGGCGGCTGAACCAGTTCACAAGTACCATTTCCGACCACCGCTACATCACTGATTCCTGCCACAGCCACCTTATCAGACCCCATGTAGGCCAGAAGCGGCATGACATCAAAGACGACGGGAGAATAGAATGCAAATTCAGAAGGACGTGCAGTCGTCCGGTCCTTCGGGATGGAGAATTGCTTCACATGTGGAATCATCTGGGATCCATCCGTATCCACCAAAGAAATGCTGAGTGTACTCTCATCCGGCGCGAACGCCAGCGAAAGAGGATAACCGGATTCATAGGATGACCACTTCGCCAGGAACGTTCCGTCCTTTTCCATCATATAGACGCAGCCGAACGAATCCCCTTCATCAATGATCAACGCGGAAAGCCCGGACGGAGCCAGCGCGAAACCACCGATCTTACCGGTCATGTGCGATTTAAAGACAAGCCCGTTTTCAGAGAACAGGGCGCAAAGGAAACCTTCCGTATCGGCAACCATAGCATAAGGACCACACTGGATACAGACAGGACTGCTCATCTCGAGATCCTCGCCGAATACTTCATTTCCGGAAATAGACAGATACGCCACACGTTTCGTCGTCACTTTAAGAAGACCATTCTGAAACGGATACAGCTGCTGTGCTTCCGTATATTCACAGTCAAATCCGGCAATTGCGGACAGACGCAGCTGTTCTCTTACACCCTTCTTCGCATCGAAATGATTACGGATCATATAAACAAGAATAATCGTGACAGCCGCAAGCAGAACACAAAGAATGACCAGGAACGGTGTAGCATACCGCTGGCTTATCTTTACCTTTGTGTCTTTCTGCAGAACCGTCTCCTCATTCACCTCAGGTTTCTTCCTGTTCTGAACCGGACGCTGCCTGTTCTCGTCGTTTCTGTTTATATTTTCCGGCATACGCTCAAACTTTCTTACGGTCTATTATACACATCATTCGTGTTCTTATTGTCGATCGCCTCATTGGCAAGAAGATATGCATCCCATACGCCGAACCCCGACATATTGTGACCGTTATCTTTATATAATACGCTTCTATCTACAATAAATCCACTATAAGAGTCATTGAGGAAGCAATAGTATTCCGAATCTCCACATGGAACCAGCTTCAGGACTATACTCTCACTGTTGGTCTTCACCACCGAGATCGTCGCTTCCACATCGGCAAGTGCCGGCTTCACGTCATAGTCGACACGGCTGACAGGCATATTGAAGATCGATCCGAACAGCAAAAGCCCGTAGCAGTCGCCCTCAGATGTGTACACCTTTGCATTACGCTTATCAAGCGTGAAGACCGTATCATCAAGAGCAAAATCAGTTCCCATCATGATCTCGATCGTAAAGGTCTTCTCCTTCATCGTCACATTTACCGAACGGACATCATTTAGATACCCGTGGATCACATACGAATCGATCATATCAAATGGTGAACGGTTCAGCCCCGGAAGAACACCCGGATTGACACAGAAAGTATAGGGGTTATTCGAGCTGTATCCATAGTAATAGCCGCCGAATTCAGCAGAAAGATACAGTTTGACCTCTTCTCCGTTCTTCATCCTGATCGTAAAAGTATACTCCGGATCATCCAATCCGTAAGATGCGTAATCCTCCTGCGAAATCGGAATATACTGAGCCACATTCAGATTCAGAATCGTATTTCCTAATGAGATCAGTTCACTGTTCGGTTCTCTTTCCATCGGATAGGTCACCTTATAACGCTGTTCAAGGAAATACCCGTTATCATAGTCCTCCAGAAATACAAGCGTCCATGCATCCCCGTTCGATTTTCTGTAAAAATCGATCTTGTCCACATCGGTACGGTTCAGATTCAGGACCATACGGCTGATATACGTCTCGAAATCAGAAGAGACACGCTTGTACATGGAATACTCCGCCATCATAACATGTGTCTGTCCCGCTTCACAGATATACACGCTATTTCTATTCGAATTCAGATTTCCGACCAGAAGAGTCTTCTGCGTGCCATCAGAGAGCGCAACAGTAACAGTATACTGTGCCGGTGAAAGGCCATAACTTCCAAGCTCTGAAGAAGAAACATCAAATTGGTTTCCCAGAGACACCGTCGTGACATGGTACAGAAGATCAAAGATCTCAGAAGATTCCAGCTGTCCCGAAATGAAATCCTTACCATCATGGGAAGCGGATTCCACCCCACTCGTTGTACCGAACCGGAATACAGTCTCCTCACCACTGCTTTCCTTGATGGACAGCATACGGACATTCTCTGTTGCACAGAGTGTAAAAGTATTGTTCTCCTCTTCCTCTCTCAGGCGCTTACGATCGACACACCGGGATACCAGCACCACGATCAATGCCACAAGCAGAACAAGAAGTATAGCAGAAAGAAAGCCGATCTTGCGAAGGTTCTTCATACAGCCTCCATCACAAATGACGTCTTCTGCGATAGATGTAGACACCGCAGATCAGCGTTCCGAGAGGAATGACCGTCATGACGACGATAGACCACATCGTCGCCGATGAAGACGACAGTGGCTTATTAAGAATATAACTAGGCACCGTTTTCGAAGGCACAAGAACCGAGTTCGGAATCGGACAGATATCCTGAAGCATGGTCTTCATAAAGACAGCATTATTATTCTCCAGCGTATTATCCAGATAATACGCATCCGAAGTAAACGTGGCAGTCGATATCACGATCAGGCAGGATGGCTCATTCTTCGAAGTATCCACGCTCTGAAGCACGATCGGATAGGTTCCGGAAGAAGCCGATGCGTCTACAGATTGATCCGCCATGTCAACAGAAGCAATACTCGAAGTAACAACCAGCGGAGAAACATAAACATTTTCCGGAAGATCCGGCTCGATCCTTAAGAAACGGCAGGATTCCACAGAATACGTCGCCGGAACGGAGATATACGACGCATAGGAGGAGTCCGCCACAGCAATCGAAGAATACGGATCGTCGGGCGTATACAGGTAATTGATATCATTCTCATGAATCGTTCCGCTTTCAAGTGTGATCCCCATTTTCTGCGTCACTTCATTCAGATTGGTATACTGAACATTCTTGTTCTTATCATAATTGATAGACAGAAGGACTTTACCGGAATTATCCAGATAAGACTTGATCAGTTCTTTCTCTGTAAGCGAAAGATCTGTCGTCGGCTCCATGATCACCAGAAGCTCACAGTCATCCGGAATCTTTGCGGTCTCACCCTTGAGGATCAGATCAGAACTGGCAAATCCGAGGGTCTTCAGAATAATATCCATAGATGCATGCCCCAGAAGGTCATGTCCCTGCAGGAAATAGGCGTGCAGCTGACGGTCTGAAGTGACATATACGATATCTCCGGTGAAAATCTGTTCAATATAATTCGTGATCGGCATCAGAAGGCCGTAATACTGGTATACATTCGTATCATATTTGAAGCAGGAATACGGATCCTCACTGACCAGGATATCACCACAGCGGATCACATAAGTATACTTCTGAAGGTTATAGATTCCGTCAGGATCCAATCTGGAGATAATAAACGGATCCACATCCGGATCGATATACTTCAGATCGATCTTCCCACCGGCTTTCGACTCATAGTCATCCAGGATCGGCAGAAAGTAGTCTCGCCATTCAAATGAAGTATCGTTCTTATCGAACAGTCCGATGATCTCCACCTGCTTATCCAGATTCTTTATATACGTTTTGGACAGTGGCGTAATCGTATTGGACTGCACCGACGAAGTATCGAATGTCAGCGTATCATCCAGCGTGAGAGAAAGCAGAATATTCGCCACGATACAGATCGCGATGACCAGAACGACAGAAATGATCGACATGGAACGAAGGGATTTGAACCGGCTATCTGTCCTTACCTTCACCTTCGCCTGTTTTACGGTCTTCTCCCGAAGGATACTTTCAGTTGCGGTTTTCTTAGCCATACCGGTATCCTCCTTCTTAAGACTGACTCCAGCGCTTCTTCTCGAGAACGCGGAAAGTGATATAGATAAAGACAGCAGCGAAGCTCAGACAGAAAATGAGCGGCACGATCTTGAAAACATCGGAAGTATAGCATTTCGTCCGTTCATAGGGATCGAACCAGGCGATCGCAGACCGAATATTCTCGCCAATCGAATAGATAGTCGAATCCGATAAAGAGAAGAGTTTCGTGAACTTAAGGAAAGCTTTGACTATACCCGCAATCGAAGATGCGATCTGAGACAACATACTGAGGAAGAGCATGATCACGAAGCAGAATACTGCAGACATGATCTGGTTCTCGGTAAGAGCCGAGGCCAGCATTCCGATTGAGATAAAGAGCGCCGCCAATACCAGATATCCGAAGATCGCCCCCCATGTCGCGGAACTGACATATCCGGAAAGGATCACCGTAATGATCATATGAAACAGGATGCTGACCAGCATCAGAGCCTGAAGTGCGAGAGCCGCTAAGAATTTTCCGATTACGGCAACTTTAATGGAAAACGGCATTGTATAAAGAAGCACATCCGTGCCGTTTCTCTTCTCCTCTGCAAACAGACGCATCGTAATAATCGGAATAAGAATAATAAAGAAAGACCGGAGATAGGCAACTTCCGCAGAGACATTCACGTAGGAAATACTGGAAGTGAGCATACTCGAATAATAATACCCTCCGATCACACTAATAAGACAGATCGCGATCCAGCCGACAGGGGTTCTGAAATAGGAAAGAAATTCACGTTTAAAAACTGCAAACATACTGATTCTCCTTACTTCTTCGGCGCAGTGATACTTGTAAACACATCTTCAAGAGAAGGCGCCATGGAACGGAATTCAATGATCGGGATATGAAGCTTCGCCATGGTAAAGAAGATGGATTTGCGGACATCCATTTCTCCGTTGGTCATAAGATCAAGCTGAAGATATCCGTTCTTATCCTGAAGGACCGTTACCGCGTTCACACCCGGAATCGCACGCAGCGGCATCTGAACCGCAGATGCAGCCCCCTCTACCGTAACCAGATAGTGGGTATTCCCCTCCATCCTGGACGACAGTTCCATCGTAGGCGCGTCGGCCACGATCTTACCATGATTAATAATGATAATGCGGTCACATACAGCCTGCACTTCCGAAAGGATATGAGAACTGAAGATGATCGTGTGTCTCTTAGACAAAGAAGCAATCAATTTTCGGGTCTCAATGACCTGATTCGGGTCAAGACCGACCGTCGGTTCGTCAAGAATAATGACCTCAGGATTCCCGATCAGCGTCTGGGCGATTCCGACACGCTGACGATAGCCCTTAGAAAGATTATGAATAAGCCTTCCGGAAACATTTCCGATGTGGACCATCTGCATGATCTCCGCGATATGCTTCTTCTTGATTGCCTTGGGCACCTTCTTGAGTTCACTGACATACTCGAGATACTCGTATACCGTCATATCCAGGAACAGCGGCGGCAGCTCCGGCAGATATCCGACATTCTTCTTCGCCAGTTCCGGCTGCTCGAGGATATCGTATCCATTGATCGTGACTTTTCCGCTCGTGGCAGAAAGGAATCCGGTAATAATATTCATAGTCGTCGTTTTACCGGCACCGTTCGGACCGAGAAGTCCCAGGATCTCACCCTGGTTCACCGTAAAAGAGATGCCTCCGAGCGCTCTTTTGTCGCCGTAAAACTTCACAAGATTAGAGACTTCAATCATTCACATGCCCTCCGAATCAATTCGCGATGATTATTTTACCGCAAAAAACAGAATCCTTAAACCCTTTCGTCCCATCAAGAAAAATAAACACAGTAACTAAGACAGAAGCGCAGAGAAAACATGTCGGCCGGAAACCGCTTCGAAACCATCGACCTGCATCTTCCCTTCCTTAGGGATACTGTAAAGATGCACTTCTTCTCCGGGATGAACCTCTGACGAATAGTTGATCGTAAGCTCCGTAACCGGCTCTTCATGGGAATGAACGGAATAGTAGGCATCCGTACTCCACGCCAGATATCTCGTGTTATTGACATGCATATTCCTGTCGATCTCACTGTAGTCCGCATATCTTGTAAGCTTGTGTAGACCGGCTCTTTCTTCTTCCGAAGTCGGGAAAAGCTTCTCAGCTTTACGGTCTGAGGGCTCATAGCTGGCATATACTTCCATGCCGGGAATCGATTGAGGTCGCATCGGGCGATGATCACCCTGATGAGCAACCAGCCAGACAGACGTCGCCTTTCCGATCCGGTTCATATCCTGATCGAAAATATCAAAATCACGATTAAAAAGCACTTTATCGAATCCGCACGACCAGGTCTTAATGTAGATGACATCTTTCCATTTCGGGATCTTCTCCATAGCTACCTTCATACGAAGCAGCAGCCAGCATGCCGGAATCTTATCCATTACATCGGCTCCGAATCCATTATGGTCCGCATCCAGGCAGGCTGCTTCCTGAAGCATGGCAAACAGCGAATGATAGAAAAGACGGTCATGGATATCGGTCTGCGGTCCGATGATCGTAAATTGAAACAGGTTCTTCTCGGGCAAATACTGCATCTTAGGACTCTTCCTTACCTTTTACTTTCGCCGCCGGACGATACATGGTATTTCTCGGATTCAGCCGGAAAAAGATATTCAGCATCTTCTCATCCGGTTCGATAAACAGAATCACCTTCTGCTTTCCGATCTTCGTGGAGATATACCATTCTTCAGACGGGTTATCTCCGGAAACACAATAACCATGCACGGTATCGCCTTTATCGAATTCAGAGAGCGGATGTCTGGAGTCATCTTTCTTCGCAACCATTTCGAACTGCCGGATCGAACCGGAGTAGAGCTGCGAACGGCGGGATTTCGCACGTATAACATCAATGGAAAAATCATCATTTACAATACTGTACTCATATTCTTTCTCCATTCCGGTGATAAAGTAATAACAGGCAAATGCTATTCCGAAGGCAATGGCACCGGACAGAAGGAAAAGGTACGTGATTCCGAAAAGAAGCGGAAGAACGATAACGAAAGCGATGCCGATCACCGCGAGAATGATCAGAAGCACCTTACAGATCTTCTCTTTCGTTGTGATCTTCTTCTTGACGATACGCTCGGTTACCGAATCATTGTATAATTGCATATTTCATCTCTCCTAACAAAAACAGGGGTCATGGCTTTCTGCCATGACCCCTCTATTTTATCAGAAATACTGACGATTAGTACATACCGGCACCCGGATTCGGCATCGGCGGCTCCGGCTGCGGGATATCGCAGACAACAGCCTCTGTCGTAAGCAGCGTAGCCGATACAGATGCGGCATTCTGAAGTGCGGAACGGGTTACCTTCGCCGGGTCAACGATACCTACCTCAAACATGTTGACGTACTTATCATTCAGCGCATCATATCCGTTACCGGGTTCAGACTTCTTGATGTTCTCGCAGATAACGGAACCATCAAGTCCGGCATTTGTCGCGATCTGACGGATCGGAGCCTCGAGAGCCTTCTCAATGATACGGATACCTGTTGCCACATCACCTTCATACTGGCTTACCAGGGCACTTACAGCCGGAAGCACATTGATGTATGCTGTTCCGCCACCGGGAACGATACCTTCCTCCACTGCCGCTCTCGTTGCAGCCAGGGCATCCTCAATACGGAGCTTCTTCTCTTTCATCTCGGTCTCTGTTGCGGCACCAACTTTGATTACGGCAACACCACCGGAAAGCTTCGCAAGACGTTCCTGAAGCTTCTCTCTGTCAAATTCGGAAGTGGTCTCTTCGATCTGCGCGCGGATCTGGGAAACACGGGACTTGATCGCATCCGGATCACCCATACCATCGACAATAATCGTATTTTCTTTCTGAACCTTGACCTGATGCGCACGGCCGAGCTGATCCATGGTGGTTTCCTTCAGATCGAGACCGAGATCATTCGTGATGACCTGACCACCTGTAAGGATGGCGATATCTTCAAGCATAGCCTTTCTTCTGTCACCAAAACCCGGAGCTTTAACAGCAACACAGGTAAACGTACCACGGAGCTTATTGACGATCAACGTGGCAAGCGCCTCACCATCCACATCTTCAGCAATGATCAGGAGCTTCTTACCCTGCTGTACGACCTGCTCCAGAAGCGGAAGTACATCCTGGATATTCGAGATCTTCTTATCTGTGATCAGGATATACGGATCATCCAGAACCGCTTCCATCTTATCCATATCCGTGCACATATAGGAAGAAAGATAACCGCGGTCGAACTGCATACCTTCAACGACCTCAAGTTCCGTACCCATGGTCTTGGACTCTTCAACAGTAATGACACCGTCAGAAGAAACCTTCTCCATCGCCTGAGCAATCAGATCACCGATTACTTCATCGCCTGCCGAGATAGAAGCAACACGAGCGATATCTTTCGAACCGTCTACCTTCTTAGCTGCTGCTTCCAGAGACTTCACAGCTTCATCCACAGCAAGCTGGATACCCTTTCTTAAGATGATCGGGTTGGCACCGGCTGCGACATTCTTCATACCTTCACGGATGATCGCCTGTGCCAGAAGTGTTGCGGTCGTAGTACCATCGCCGGCCACATCATTTGTCTTCGAAGCGACTTCCTTAACCAGCTGCGCACCTGCATTCTCGAACCGGTCTTCGAGCTCGATCTCTTTCGCGATCGTAACACCATCATTCGTAATCAGCGGCGCACCATACTTCTTATCAAGAACGACATTTCTGCCTTTCGGACCAAGTGTGATCTTGACGGTATCCGCTACCTTATCCACACCGGCCTCTAAAGCGCGTCTTGCATCTTCAGAATACTTCAATTCCTTAGCCATATTCATTCCTCCTAAAGAAAAACTCTTACTCTACGATAGCCAGTACATCACCCTGGCTTACGATCGTATATTCCGTACCGTCGATCTTCACCTGAGTACCGGCATATTTGCTCACCAGTACCTTCTGTCCGACGGTAAGCTCCATCTTCACTTCCTTGCCGTCAACAAGTCCACCCGGACCTACAGCAACGATCTCAGCAATCTGAGGCTTCTCCTTCGCAGAACCTGCCAGAACGATACCGCTATGTGTAGTCTCTTCAGCCTCTACCATCTTAATCACGACTCTATCACCCAAAGGCTTAATGGTCATAGTAAATCACCTCCAGTAAATTTGTTTAGCACTCATTAACGCCGAGTGCTAAAAACCAATTACTACTATACCATTTTGTTTTAAGATGTCAATATCAAAGAAAGACAAAAACAAAAAAGGAAGTGCATGCACTCCCTTTCTGTTTGCTATTCATTTTCATACAATGATACACAATCAGGAATCGTCTGATGTCTCTATCGTATGTTTCGGTGCTCTCGGGATCTCCGGAACAGGATCGAAAGGATACGTCTCCCCATAGAAGAACTCCTGCACAAGCGGCACCATACCATTCCAGTCACAGCGGATGCTCCAGTCTCCTGGACGGATGTCATCATCGAATTCGCCTTCCACAGAATACCCTTCGACCGGAATCCCCATTGTCTGAAGCTGGAGATTTCTGGCATTCGGCAGGAAATCGAATGCATATTTCTCAATATCATCACGAGAAATATTGGTCGCGATCATTCTCAGGATATCATCAAGAGCGGATAGTTTAGATGTGGTACTCAACTCCGTATATTTTTTCAGGAGCTCATTTAATACCTTGACCTGTCTTTCCGAACGGCCGTAAATACCATTACCGACCATACGGATACGGCTGTATGCGACTGCCTGCCTGCCGTTCAGATGCTGAAAACCGGACTCGGAGAGTGAATACTTATCATCCGGATCACCGGTAAGTCTGTTCAGATCACGCAGGTTATCATTCAATCCGCCCGGATTATGGAATACTTCACTCTTCGTCACTTCAAGGTCGATACCACCGACCGCATCGATTACCTTCTCCATATTATAGAAGTTTACATACGCATAACCATCCAGCGTGACACGCAGATGATTCTCAATAACAAGAGAAAGAAGCTCCGGCCCGCCATAAGTCATGGCCGCATTGATCTTCTGCAGTTTTTTATGACCGGGGATACTTACATAACAGTCTCTCTGAATCGTAAGAAGTTTTACGGTTCCCGCCTTATCATCCACGCTCATGACCATGATCACATCCGCAAGACTTCCGGAACCATCTTCGGAATAGTTTCTGTCGCGGCTGTCGATACCGATCAGAAGGAAATTATGAATATGTTCCTCTTCGACAAGCTCAAACGATGTCTCCGACGTATAATGCGAAAGCGTCACCACGGAACCTTCTTCGTCGATAAACGTAGGATTCTCCACTCTCGGAATATACTCGATCTGGTCGAGCAGATGATCCTTATACTTCATAATACCGATATAGACGCCACCGACAATGATCGCAAGGACCAGTACGATCGGCAGAACGATACGTAACATAACACGTTTAAACGTCCATGGCTTCTTGGTTTTCTTGGGTTTCTTGGGGCTCTTATCTGTTGATGCGGGAACTTTTCTGCCTTTTCCATCTATATGAGAAATATGGTACTTCTCCGCATCCGATACCTTTCTCGCGCCCGAAGGCTGTTCAGAATGATGTTTCACTTTCTTTTTCTTCTTTCTTCTTTCTTTTTCCTATATAAATTATTCAATCGCGACTCATTATATCGCATCTGATTTCGCATAAAATAACAATTTTGTTATAAACAGTACTTATCCTGGAGTAGCGGATGGTTCAGAAGACATCTCTGATTCAGAAGAATTTTCCTGGGATTGCAAAGACTCTTCTTCCGCAGACGTAGAAACCGGATCCGCAGCGACCGTATCCCCCTTACCATTGATCGAGACAGGAAGATAGTCGAGCACGCTGACGATATGCTCTTCCAGCTTTGTCGTGCCCTTCTGTGTCGAACTTAATATATCCTCATTCGCGTGAAAAAGCGTCACCGCTCCGAAATACGTCGTAGCGGCTATCACCAGCAACAGGATCACCAGTTTGATCAGGAGAATGACAGTAATGCCCGAATTCTGGAAGAAGTCCGCAAGCGGTGTTCTTCTTCTCATCTTATTGTCTGGAGTGGAAGCCATGAACTCGGCGATACGGAATCTGGGAGAATCGATCTTCTCGAGGATCGTGCTCTTCATCGTCGAAGCCGTGTACTCATCCAAATTCTTCTCAAGTGGTGCCGCATCATTGATTACAGGATAACGGGCAGCCAGTTCATTGATATGGTACTGCAGGGAATCCGAGAAGAAGAAGATCACACGGTCTTCAGCAAGCTTGGCCCGCTTATGATAGGTGTCAATAAAAGCATCGACTACGCACATTTCGGCACGTGTCGTGTCACGAAGATTCTTATACGCACAACGGTATGCGAAAGAAGCATACATATCATAGAATGCTTCGATATTCTCTCGAGTCAGTTTTTCATTCCACATATCCATAGCAAGTTACCTCAATACTGCTGTCTCGGCGGAGCCGGACGCTGTGTCCTTGCAGCTGGTGGTCTTCTCTGGGCGGAAGAATTGTCCATCAGCATCAGAAGCGGATACGATGCTGAAATCAGGAAGATCATAATAGCTTCAGCAATTAAAGGAACACGAACACTTGAGAAAGCATTCGCAATACCGAATACGATCGTTCCGATCATCGTACCACAAGTAAATGTACGCATCAGAATGACTCTTGCAATCGGATGCTTATCCTGTCTGATCAGGGATTTATAGTAATCGAGATAACCAAACTGGTGGAGTCCCTGAGAAAGACCAAGGAACGCAACTCCGATAACCAGCACCTTCGCCGAAGGAGAAAGGGCAAATACCAGATAGCCGACAGAACTCAGCACGGCAGCTAATGTGATTCTGGTCTTATGGGAGAAGAAGTCTTCAAACCAGATGCACAGAAGACGGATGACAAGTTCTCCGCAAACCACCGCAAGCATGTAATAGAATGCCACCGTCGCCAGCGAAATATTCACCTTCCCGAGATAATCAGGAATGAACACCAGGAAGAAAGCGAACTGTAACCCCAGCGGGAACACAGCACTCCAGGCAAAGGTTCCGGACTTGGAATTCTTAAGAGCATAGAAATAGTTCGGAAGACGGATCATCGGCTCATTAGACGGCGGACAATGGCGAACAAAATACAGCACCTGGATTGCATCTACAAACAGGAAGAAAGACGCAACCATAAGAACCGTAAACAATCCGAACCGTTCATACAGGATCCCGCAGATAACCGCGCCGACGGAAACACCAAGTAGATTTCCCGTGTATTGGCACTGATGGACCTTCCTCTCGCTGAACTCTGCCTGGCCCGTATGGGAAGCCTGGAGCCGGTACTCTCTTTGGAACTGGAAAAGCATGCCCAGGAAGAAGCCGATCGGCAGCTGCATAAATACCACAAGGAACGGGAAATCCACGAGGCCACAGATAAGCAGAAGAACGAAGGCACTGACAACCGATACGATAACGGCAAGCCGTGAAGTCAGTTTACGGATCATCAGATCACGCATATGCACGAATCTCCAGAAACCGAAAAGGAATAAGAGACATGCCAGTATGATCCACACATGAAGCAGCGCTGTATTCTCAAAATAGTCGCTCATAGAATCTTTAAGATACGTGGACAGCACGATCAGCGGCATCGAGCAGCCTACACTCGAGAAGAAAGAAATCAGACGGAATGTAGACATTCCATACATGACCGCTCTCGGGACGTTCTTGTCCGGCTTCGCGATCAAAGTATCGAAGAGCCTTCTCATCTCACCGTAAATGATCGCGATCGCCACCGCAATCGAAATCATGGTAAAGACCCAGGACAACGACATACCGTTCTCGGTAAATTCGAAATCCCGTTGAGGCTGCATAACCTCCACAATTCCGGATGGTGTTCCGTCAGCACCGATGATCGGAGCCACAGAAGTAACATAAAGAATGTTTTCATATCTTCTATGTGTAACGATAAGCTGCTGCTGTTCATATGCTTCCGTATACTCCTCACCCGCTCCGGAAAGCACATACTGTTTCCCCTCATCATGTGTCCTGTCGGATGTATAAACACGAAGGAAAGAATTGCCCGCTTTTACGAAGACATTTACCATATACTGATTATTCGTATCGTAATGCGGTATATCCATCGGAAATGACATACCTTCCGCAAGATCCCGATAGGAAAGAGCAACCGATGCCGCTCCCGCAAAGGAAGATATCGCCGTCTTTCTCTGAGACTGAAGCGCAGATACATAGACATTGGTAACTACAGAAGAGATCATAAAAAGAATCACAATAGCGGTTACGAAACAGAAACCGATCTGGCTGGCAATCGCCTTCTTCCCTTTAGGCGCCTTTGTAAAATTCTCTATAAGATAATCGTTCATAATACCGCCTCCGAATTCTTCTTCGAAACGATCCGGATGATCGGAGGAATAATATACTGGAGTGCAAATACGCCTAACGCAACGATTACAGCAAGAATAACCGTACTTAAGATCTTCCCTTCCAGCTTATCTCCCATCTCATCGATAGGACGGTATTGCGAAGATAGTTCAAGAAGGGCTACTACCTTCCCCTCCTGATCCTTAACGGGTACCATGTAATGATACACATCATCTTCTTTCTGCTCATAGGGAACGATTTCCGATGTAAGCCATTCAGAGACAGGGATCTTCATCGCAATCAGAAGATCCGAATCATTTCCCGTAAGCATATTTAATGATCCGTTATTATATTCATAAAGGCCAAAAGCCTGCGTCGAGTAATCATTCTCATTCGTATCCATGAGCATATACGGAAGAACGGAACTGTACTTCTGGGCTGCTCTCGAAGAATCGGCTTTGATCTCCTCACCCGAAACCGCCGAGGCAGCATTACCGGCATCCGTTTTGATCCGCGTAATCAGAGTCTTCTGATATTCCCTTTCAAAACCGACACGCATATGATGGACAGCAAAAGAAACAGATACCACGACGAGAACAAGAGCAAACAGAGAAAGGAAAACGACCTTTGCTACATTGCCGGCGGCATTAGATGCGGTATTCGAATTATCTGAAGCAGGCATTGTTCCACCTCGTGCATAATGATTCATGGTAATTATATCGCAACTATAAAGAATTGCAAAACTTATTAAATATATACATTTCACAACAAAATGTGTGAAATCCGGTTTCTCTTAGGAATAAAAAAATCGTCCCGCATTCGGGACGATCTTTCATTCATGGTTGCGGAGGCGGGACTCGAACCTCGCGACCTTCGGGTTATGAGCCCGACAAGCTACCAACTGCTCCACTCCGCGATATGTACTTCTTGCATTCAGGTGGTGCTCGTGACCGGACTTGAACCGGTACGGGTTTTACCCCGACGGATTTTAAGTCCGTTGCGTCTGCCTATTCCGCCACACGAGCAAGTCACTCTTAATGCTAGTAAATACTAACATTGATATTTCCATATGTCAAACCCTTTTTTACCACAAGGCTAATTTCCTTCTCAAATCTTCCGGCCTGTTCAGACACAAATTTCTGTTTTTATCATTTCATATTTACTTTCTCCTATTCCGGGCACATTCTTGATTTCTTCAATCGATTGAAAAGGCCCATGCTCCTCCCTATACGAGACGATCTTCTCTGCAGTCTTCTCCCCTATTCCTGGAAGCGTGGTCAGAATATCCGAGCCGGCCTTATTGATATTGACCCGCCGAACCGAGGAGGTTCCAGTACCCGCTTTAGGAGTCCATTTCTCCTCTCCCACAGACAGCATACCGTTCTCACTTTCTGACTTGGCAGGAATATAGATACTTTGGGAAGTATCGATTATGTACACCATATCTATGTTTACAGTATCCGCTGCCTGGGTCATGCCGCCCGCCCTTCCGATCAATTCATAAAGATACGCCTGTCCAGTCACCTCATATACTCCCGGATGATTCACTTCACCACAAATGTAGACAGGATACGTCTTCTCTTCCGGAGCGGATGTTTCAGACACATCTGTCTCCGGCTCGGGATCCGCCACTTTCTCCACCTTCTCGACAGCAACCGTCTTCTTCCCCGAGAAAACCGATGTAGACAGGAACACACCCGTTCCCAGTATAAGCATGAAAACCATAATGAATAACCGGCGTCTCTCCATCGTGCCTTCCTCCTTTTATTCAGGTACACTCATCATACTTTCAAAAAACAGTTTTGTATTAGACAAATATCCGCAATTTTAGTCTTTTTGTCGATTTTCGAGAAAGAAACAGCATCCTCTTTGTTGATTTTTTGTTGCGGATTCTCCATATTTGAAATAAGATATTAGAAGAACTTACTAAAGCATAACGGAGGATTTGCCCATGCTTCGTAATCAGGATAATGACGGTAAAGATAACGAGCGGCTTCTTCACGCCCCTTCCGATGACAGTTCGGATCCGGAAGAAGCTTCTGTTTTCGGTACTTTTCGCCATTCTCAGGAAGGAAGTCTTCTTTCCGGAGCCTCAGTTTCACCCGATCAGAGTTCATCTGCCGACCCGGAATTCATGCTTCGGCACGAAGATGATAGCGCATCCGGCACACCGGAAGGAGATGATGCGGTCCGAGGACCACTTTTCCTTTCGTTTAAAGCCAACGACCCTGCCTCTGAAGTATCAGAAGCGTTAAGAGAACAGAATAAGGCCGCCTCTCTTTACCAGACCGACCCGATCGACGATCCGGAAATGGCTTTCGGTCAGGATGATGTATTCTCTCAGGAAGAGGGATATATGGATGCCTTTCCTCAGGATAGTGATCCACAAGCCCCGGATCTCCCGGAGGATCCTTTTGCTTCCGGTTTTGAAGAAGAGATTCAGCCTAAAGAGCCTCCGAAACCATCCATAATGGACACGATGTATGCCAAGGAAGATTACCGGAGCACGATGCCGAAATATGAGATCGATAGTTCTCTTGAGGACGAGATCAACGCCAGCCTGGGAGACGCAAGCTTCTCTCCCTTCAGTCCTTTTGCCGCATTTAAGCCGGCAGAGCCGGAAACGCCTGCAGAAACGGAAACGCCTGCAGAAACGGAGGAGTCTTCTTCCGCATCTTCTTCGGCCGAATCTGCCGAACCTGCTCCTGTTGTTAACGATTCGGCTGTACCCGAGCCTGTCGCAAGCGAAACTTCTGAACCCGCACCTGTCGTAACTGAATCGGCGCCAGAAACCAAACCTGTTTCGCCGTTCCGGTTACCAGAAGTGGAAACGCCGGTCGCAGATAAGAAAGCGGAGGAAGTTCTCAATGAGGAAACACCTGCAGCAGAACCGGTTGCTTCCGATATGACCTCTTCCGAAGAATCTGTTTCGGAAGCAGGTACGGAAACCGGCCCTTCCGAACCTGAAGAAATCACCGAACCTGAAGAAATCACCGAACCGGAAGAAATCACCGAACCTGAAGAAATCACCGAACCGGAAGAAATCACCGAACCTGAAGAAATCACTGAACCGGAAGAAATCACCGAACCGGAAGCTTTGGAGACTTCTGTTTCGGAAGAAGCGAATGCGCAAGATACCGAAACAACACCTGAGGACGCAATCCCGGCTTCCGAGGAACCGGCCCAGGAAGCTACGGTTCCGGCCACTGCGGTCGAGGAAGTGCCCTCCTCAGAGGTCTCTCCCGCAAATGATGCAACCGAAGAGTCTTCTTCTGTTGAGGCCGAGACTGAAACGGAATCCACTGAAGAACGCCCGGCAGAACAGCCCAAGGTACCAGCGGCTTCCTATGCGGCTGCTCTTTGGCACCCGAACACACCCGTGAAGCCTGTTCCTGCAGAAGATCCTGTTAATCCGGAATCCGTGAATGACTCAGATCTTGCTTCTGTTGCTACCTACGCGGGGCAGCCTGATGCAGAAGACGAGAGTGCTTTTGCCTCTTCAAGATCCGAAGATGAGAAACCACTCACTCCCGAATCCTTATTAAGCGACTCTTCTGACTCCTCTGAAGATCAGGAACCTGACATCAAATCAGAGTCCCCGACTGTTCTGGATACGGAATCTCTTTATGATACGGCTCCGATTGAGGATCCTTCAATGGCGGATGATTTCCCGGATGATCTTGAATCGATCTACCGCGAGCATGATGTGAAAGCAGACGAGCCTGCCACGTATTCTGCACCGGCCGTCCATCCTCATGTATCGATCGCCGCTACGAATCTTGATCCGATCGACAGCGTGTATAACACGACCCCTCCTCAAGCGGAGGATACCAAGGCTGAACCGGAAGAAGAACCGTTTAAGAACCATCTTCTTTTCGGAGACGAAGATGAGCAGACCTTTAACGAGGCCGCCATGCGTGAAGCCGAAGAGAAAAAGAAGGCGGCCGCAGCAGCCGCCGCAGCCGCTGCCGCGGCAACTGCTCAGGCAGCAAACAGTGCATCTGATGCTTCCGACTCAGCGAAGCTTCGTCCGGGTTCTTCCTTAGGCGGTTCCCGCACGGCTTCTGATTCTAAGCCTGAGGAGAAAGCCGAGCGCAACGGTTCCAGACCGGGTGGTACGATTAACCGTCCGGCAGCAGCGCCAAGCATGAGCACGAGTGCACAGATCGTGAAGGCCCAGCACCATCGCTATACGGCTGCCGCCCAGAGAGGCTCCATCACTCCTGTCGAGCAGCAGGATCACATTGTGGACAAAAAGAAGAGTTTCATCAAACCTCTCGTCTTCATCGGACTGGGACTGCTTTGTCTCGGTGGTCTTGTCTTCTGCTGGCAGTATTTCGACCTCGGTAAAGCTTTCTCTGCCGGAACAACGAAAGCGACTCGCGAGACCACATACCAGTCGAAGACGACTTCTGTGATCGATGTCTCTTCTGATAGTGATACAGAAGATCCGACCACGACAGAAGCACCGGCTACGACCACAACGGAAGCGCCTGCTACGACCACAACGACGGAGTCTCCGACCACGACCACTGAAGCCCCGACAACCACTACCGAGGCGCCGACTACGACCACGGAAGCACCGACGACGACAACCGAGGCTCCGACAACCACTACTGAGGCACCGACCACAACAACGAAGGCTCCGACCGAGACGACTAAGGCACCTTCTTCTTCGGATCTGCCTGTTACGTCCTTTAATACTAAGATCACGAATGCGACCGCATCCGGAAGTGAGTGTTCTTTCGACATTAAGTTCACCAACAGCGGTTCGAAGACCTCTTCCCTGAATGCTTCGATCGAGTATGTGACCTTTACATTTGTTACAGACGCAACGATCACAGACATTTCCTGCACGAATTTCACAGTCGTACAGAAAGAAGGCAGCAAGAACACATTCTACCTGTATCCGAACAGTGACGAAGAAATTGCCAAGAGCGGAACGATCGTAGCTACCATCGAAGCGTCAGGAAGCTCCAGCTTCGGAAGCTACAAGATCAAGAACCTCTACGTCGAATACAAGAAGTAACACGTGTCGCCGAAAGGCTTGTATGAATGCAGAAACAAAATGGGCTGACTCCTTCTAAGAAGTCAGCCCATTTACATTCCTGATATACTAACAGTTTTACTTTTCGATCTTCATGCCGGAAAGGAACGCATTAATGAAACCATCCAGATTTCCGTTCATTACGGCGTCCACGTTTACTTCCTCATATCCCGTGCGGTGGTCTTTCACCAATGTATACGGGCAGAAAACATACGAACGGATCTGACTTCCCCAGGCGATATCCATCTGTACACCCTTAAGGTCCTCGATCTTCTCCATGTGTGCTGCCATCGCCAGAGCGTAAAGTTTCGCCTTCAGCATATTCATCGCCGTTTCACGGTTCTGGATCTGAGAACGTTCCGCCTGGCAGGCCACGACACATCCTGTCGGAATATGGGTAAGACGGACAGCCGAGTCAGTACGGTTTACGTGCTGACCACCTTTACCGGTAGCACGATATGTATCCACACGCACATCCGCCATATCGATCTTGATCTCAATGGAATCATCAAGTTCCGGCATAACTTCACAGGAAGCAAACGATGTATGTCTTCTGGCCGATGAGTCGAAAGGCGAGATACGAACCAGACGATGTACACCGATCTCCGAACGCAGGAATCCATAGGCATTCTCACCGATGATCATCATAGAAACACTCTTGATCCCGGCTTCATCACCATCGAGATATTCGAGTTCCTTGATCTCGAACTCATGATCCTGCGCCCAGTGCGTATACATTCTATACAGCATACTCACCCAGTCCTGCGCCTCGGTTCCGCCGGCACCGGCGTGGAGCGTCAGGATCGCGTTATTCTTGTCATACTCACCGGTAAGGAGTGTCTCGAGACGCATCTTCTCATAATCGGAAGTGAACTTCTTCACCCCTTCCGTGGCTTCCTCCAGAACAGCTGTATCTTCCGCCTCGTTTCCAAGCTCACACAGAACCAGAAGATCCTCTCGCATGGAAGCAAGGTCTTCGAAAGACTTGATCCGCTTCTGAAGTCTCTTCATCTTCGTCTGCTCTTTCTGCGCTCGTTCCACATCGTTCCAGTAATCCGGTTCCTGGGATCTGGCCTCAAGCTCGGAGACCTGATCACTGACCTGCTTGATATGCAGGGCATCTCTGAGAAGTTCGATCTTCTCTTCATATCCTTCCAGTTCCAGACGCAAATTGTCGAATTCAAGCATTATTCCTTACTCCCGTTCTTTAATTCATTCACAAACTCTTTCAATCTTCGCATCGCTTCCTGGATATTCTCCATGGAAGCCGCATAACTGATTCGTACATGACCTTCTCCGCACTTGCCGAAAGCACTACCCGGAACGATGGCGACTCGTTTCTCCATGAGGAATTTCTCACAGAACTCCTCGCATGAAAGACCCAGCCCTTCGATACAAGGGAAAGCGTAGAAAGCACCGGTCGGTTCGAAGCAGGTAAGCCCGGCCTCGCGAAGACCTTTCACGATTACTCTTCTTCTCCGGTTATACTCATCGCGCATCTCTTCCACTTCTTTATCCCCGTTTCTGCAGGCTTCGATCACTGCATACTGAGCCGTTGTCGGAGAACACATGATGCAGTACTGGTGCACTTTATTCATCGCAGCAATCAGCGGCGCCGGTCCGGCCATATAGCCGATACGCCAGCCTGTCATCGCAAAAGACTTGGAAAAGCCGTTGATGACGATCGTTCTGTCGTACATTTCCGGGAAGTTGGCGATCGATGCCGGCTTCTCTCCTGTATAACTCAATTCGGAATACAGTTCATCCGAAACGACGAATACATCCGGATGACGTAGAAGGACGTCCTTGATCCGGGAAAGATCACTATATGTCATGGTCGCACCGGTCGGATTTCCCGGGTAACCGAGGATGATATACTTCGTCTTATCTGTAATCGCCGCTTCCAGTGCTTCCGGAGTCAGCTTATACTGGTCTTCCTCTTTCGTCTCGATTACGACCGGAACACCGTGGGCCAGTGTAACTGTGGCTTTATAGGCTACGAAGCAGGGTTCCAGGATAATGACCTCATCACCCGGATCGATCAGGGATCTGGCAATCAGATCAAGTGCTTCACTTCCGCCAACCGTGACCAGAATCTGTTTCTTCGGATCATACTTCAGTTCGAATCTTCTCTCGAGATACTCAGAGATCGCTTTACGGACTTCCATGTATCCCTGATTCGGAGAATAGTGCGTGCATCCATCTTCCAGCGAGAAAATGCCGGTTTCCCGGATATTCCAGGGAGTGACAAAATCCGGTTCGCCGATAGAAAGAGAAATGACTTCACCCTTCATCTCGTTCGCCAGGTCAAAGAAACGACGGATCGCCGAAGGTGCGATACTGTTAACAACTGTCGATATTTTGCTCTGATAATCGATTTCCATGGTTTTTCTTACCTCTCAGCTACATCTCATAGAACGATCGCTTCTCGGTCATCTTTCTGTTTCTGAGTGAACAGAGTGCCATTGCTCTTATACTTCTTCAGGATGAAGTGTGTAGAGGTCGAGAGCACACCCTCCAGCGGTGCGATCTTCTCTGATACGAAGTTAGCGACTTCTCTCAGCGTGGAGTCTTCAATGATCAGCATCAGATCGAACCCACCGGACATAAGGTAACAGGAAGAAACCTGCGGATAGCGGTAGAACTGACTGGCTATCTTATCAAAACCCTGATTTCTCTGGGGGGTGATACGGACTTCGATCAATGCCGTTACTTCTTCCCGATCCGTTTTCTCCCAGTTGATCATGGTGTTATACCCAAGGATCACATTCTCTTTCTTACAAGCTTCGAGTTCAGCAACGATCTCCTCCGCTGAGGTGTTCAGCATCACGGCCAGATCTTCAACCTTGACCCTTGCATTATGTTCCACCAGTTTTAATAATTCGATTCGGTTCACCATATTTCCGCCCTCCGAGCAAAATCACTTATGCTATTCTACCATAACAGCTATGAATGTGTGTACAGTCTGTGCCAACGGCATTAGAAAATACAGAAGATGGGTCACCTTAAGAAAGATGGCCCATCTTTGGATCTTTAATTTCGTATTCAGATACGAGCTACGCCGCTCTTTCTTGCAGCCTCAGCAACTGCAGCAGCAACAGCCTTACCAACGCGCGGATCAAATGCATCCGGGAGAATGTACTCAGGATTGAGTTCTTCGTCAGAAACAACACCTGCGATAGCGTTCGCCGCAGCGATCTTCATCTCATCGTTGATATCGGAAGCACGTACATCAAGGGCACCACGGAAGATACCCGGGAAAGCAAGTACGTTGTTTACCTGGTTCGGGAAGTCGGAACGGCCTGTAGCCATAACCGCAACGCCGGCCTTCTTTGCCTCATCCGGCAGGATCTCCGGTACAGGGTTCGCGCAAGCAAATACGATCGGATCCTTCGCCATGGTAGCTACCATCTCAGCAGTCAGTACGCCCGGAGCAGAAACACCGATGAATACGTCTGCGCCAACGATGACATCCTTGAGGGAACCCTTCTTCATCTTCTGGTTGGTGATGGCAGCGATCTCTTCCTTAGCAGAGTTGAGCTTCTCACGTCCCTGGTAGATCGCACCTGTTCTGTCGCAGAGGACTACGTCCTTCAGACCACGGGAAATAAGGAGCTTCGTGATAGCCGTAGCTGCAGCACCGGCACCGTTAACAACAACAGAGATCTCTTCGATCTTCTTGCCAACGATCTTCAGAGCGTTGGTAAGACCAGCCAGAGTGATAACAGCTGTACCGTGCTGGTCATCGTGGAAAATCGGGATATCACATCTTTCCTTCAACTTCTTCTCGATTTCGAAACATCTCGGAGCGGAGATATCCTCCAGGTTTACGCCGCCAAAGGAACCGGCCAGGAGTGCGACGGTGTTCACGATGTCATCCACTTCCTTGGAACGGATGCACAGCGGGAAAGCATCTACATCGCCGAAAGCCTTAAACAGCGCGCACTTACCTTCCATAACCGGCATACCTGCTTCCGGTCCGATATCACCCAGACCAAGAACAGCCGTCCCGTCTGTGACAACAGCTACGAGGTTATGACGACGTGTATATTTGTAGGAGAGATCGACATCTTTGGAGATCTCGAGACACGGCTCAGCAACACCCGGTGTATATGCAACAGAAAGATCGTGCTTGGAAGCTACAGGAGCACGTGTGATGACTTCGATTTTACCCTGCCATTCGGTATGCTTAAGAATGGCTTCTTCTTTAATATCCATAAGTTCAATCCTCCACAGTATGTTTTAATAATTAAACATAACAATAATAGGCAAACCGATGGGAAATTTCAATTCATGAAATAACCAAAGATACCTATTAAATAAATCAGAATGAATGCATATTGCCAAATGAAGGCGGAAAATGAAAATTATTCGTTCTCAAGAACCGTAACCATATGATAGCGGGCGCCCATATTACGGAAAGCAACCAGAACGAAATATGCGCGTAGGAAACCTTCCACCAGATACAGCCCGACTGACCCTTCGCTTAATACGAACATAACCAGAAGATGCAGAAGGACATAGATCAGGAGTATTCCGGACAATTCCACGAAAATGGATAAGCGGTGTCCTCGGGTCCGAAGAGAACTCAGCAGAGTCGATGTATAGGCATCCTTCTTCTCGAAAAAGACAAGACCCGGGCGTAAGTAGAAAGACGGGATAAAGAACAGAAATGCGAAGGGCAGGAAGCCGATCAACAGCAGGGCCGGAATACATATCGACGCTGAATACAGGACCAGCCACCAGATCCTGGTGAAGAAGATCCCGGGAGCCTTAGAAATTGATACATTTCGGAGATCACAGCCATACATCGTAAAATAAAACAGGCCGATCAGGTACATGACCGAAATATATACGCCAACAGAAAGCATATAGACCATATTATCGATCGTGAAGGCCTTCTCGAAAGGATTTGCCTCAACGAACGAAATATAATCCTCAGCCTCCATCATATCCTCATACCAGTACATGAACTGTGAGAAGTCAGGATCTCCGGGAGGATACTTCAGGAACCAAAAAGAAACTCCCCATGCAAAAAGGAGGAGCAGCACGGCTGCCCACCTTTTGCTGAGAGAGTCAATTTGAAACGATTGAAATGGTTTCGAGAGGATCATGATTACCTCTGCGACCCGATATTAAAGATTCGCTGTAGCGATCGTCAGATCTTCGCAAACCTGACCATTGACGATGTGCTCGGCAACCATACGCTTCGCCTTATTCGGATCCATCTTAATATATGTTACCTTGGAGCCATCCGCATCGATTACTTCTACGATCGGCTCATACTTGCAAAGGCCGATGCAGCCTGTCATCGTAACAGCAACATCCTCGATACCGCGGGTCTTCAGTTCTTCAACGATCGCAGTCATGACCGGACGTGCACCGGCTGCGATACCGCAGGTAGCCATACCGACTACGATACGCTTACCGGCTTCGGATCTTGCGGACATGTCGGACTTTGCCTTGTTCTTGATTGCTTCGAGTTCTGCTAATGATTTCATACTTATAAACCTCCAAGTATTAATTCTTGTTGTTCGCGATAATAGTCGCACAAGAACAGATAGATCTCCGGTTCCTGTAGTGACATGCCATCGAGCTTCTCCTTGATCTCTCTGGTATCGATCACAGCCTTTCCCTTCACATCGTGCTCGAAGATCACCACGAAATCGCAGGTCTTCTCACAAGAGCCGACAAGTGCTGCCAGTGATTCTCCGACGTCTCCCAACGGAAGACAATCGATTGATGAAGGCACCAGCTCTGCAATGACCTTCGTCCCTTCACCGAGTTTACTCTGGATCTCCAGGCTGCCGCCTGTCAATTCACAAAGCTCCTTCAGAAGCGGAAGACCCAGTCCGACCTTGCGGGTACTTCTTGTCGTTGCGAAGGGATCTGTCACCCGTGAAACGAATTCCTCACTCATCCCGCATCCGTTATCGATAAACTCGATAATCAGCCGGTCTTCTTTCGATATCATGTTGATCCGAAGAGTAACCAGTGATGCTCCGGCTCTCGTCGAGTTCGTCAGGATATCCAGAATATGAAGTGATAATTCTCTCAAGCAACTCCCCATTCTCCGGTCACATACGGCCGGAAAAGCACTTCAGATCTCTATTTGTTATTGTCAACTCGTATATTATATCACTTTCTCATCAGATCCCGCAATGCATTTACGAAGCACTCCGCATCAAGATCCGGACTTTTTTCCAAAGGAAGCTTCAGTGAGTAACCCGGATCAGCGATATCCGGAAGCTGATGGGCATCCGAGTCAACGATATAATGATAGGAAGAAAGCTCCGGATGCTTATCCCAGAAATCCGGGAGATTGCATCTGCGGCTCACTTCAAGAAGCCTACCCTTCCACTCCGGGGGAACAGTGCCAAGAGATGCCACCATGCTGTATGAATCCTTATCGATATGTGCAGGGATCGCCGCCGCCCCCATACTGTCGAGTTTCTCGAACAGTTCGATCATAGACACATCCGAGCCCGTAGAAAGCAGATATTCCAATTCCTCCACAACCTCATCATCGTCATTCATGACATACTGATTTCCGAAGATCTCCACACGGTTCTTGATCTTCGGGCGGTGAGCTGTCCAGAACTCCTCGAATTCCAGTGCTTTTTCCAAAGAGGGAAAAAGACCGAGTACATGGAAACCTTCGGCCACTTCGACCTCCATACCGGGAATAACGAGCGGAGCCTTCCCATGTTCTTTCTTAAGGAATTCGGCACATTTCATCGCAGCGCCACAATTCCTCGCCGAACAGTGATCCGTGATTGCGATCACATCCAGACCATTCAGAAGCGCCATCGAAACCATATTACCCGGCGTCATATCGTTCTCGGCACAGGGCGATACGGCAGAATGCATATGCAGATCACATACGAAAATGGACATATCCGGTTCGATCAGGCCTCCATCGTTTCCAGGATCCCGCTAAGCACAGCACAGGCAGCGTATGTATCCAGTTCGGTGCTGCACACGCAGATCTCTTCGGACTTTGCTCTCTCAAGGACCGATTCCTGCAGCGACACGCCTTCCGTCAGGATGACGAGAGGGCACTCGTTTAATGACGCAACCGCAATAACGTTTACGCTGTTCAGGATCGTAAACCAGCATTCATTATTCTGAAGATGGGCCATGACATGACTTAACATATCACCTGCATATCCCTTCGAAATCACGGCATCCGGCTGAAACACTTCAGTCAGCACGCTAAGTCCCATTGCTTCAATTATCTCAGAAACTGTCTTCATATCCTTCATTCCTTACTGATTCTTTTCTGGCGGATAATACAATTATTGATACTCGCTCTTCCCTGCACGATGTCCTCGGCCATGGCGGCGCAGGAAGGCGCCCCGCAGGCACCACAGTCAAGCTGCGGAAGTGTCGCAAGGATCTCATCGATCTGCTCATATTTCGTCATCGCCTCACCGATGTTCTCAGAAAGCCGCATCGCATGGTTCTCCGGAAGCGGGAGTTCCCAGACCTGCGGGATGATATCCTCTTCATGTACGATCAGCTGCGGGAAAAGCTGCTTCTCCAGATAGAAATCGTGGACATGCTCACGCAGTTTCGCATGCGCCGCGAAACGGTTCATTACCGTAAGAGGACCACCTATACATCCTCCGAAGCAGCATGTCGCCTCAACATAATCGATCTTCTTGATATTGTCGCGATCCAGTTCCTCAAGAATGTCGATAACATTCTCGATACCGTCCACAGAAAGGAAATTCTCGATCCTCATACCGGTCGTCTCCCCTCCGATCGCGGCACAGCGGAGTCCATCCGGATCCGAGATACGAATCGCGCGTTCCTCTTCATGCGTCAGCGTATCGTGATGCTTGATCTTGTCAAGGAGCTTACGAAGCTGCGGGTACACATCGTGGGTACCCACACATGTCGAGATCAGGGATTGTTTCTTCCATAGCGGGTTGATCACCGAGGTAACCTTCGCCGGGCACGGAGAAATGTAGCACAGATAAATGAGTGATTTACGGATCTGAAGCTTCTGACAGAGATAATCGATGGCATACTGTGCAGTAAGTTCCATCGGTGAATCCAGTGTCACAAGGTGTGAGATCAGCGCACGATACTTCATCTGTATCAGACGCACCACAACCGGACAGGTGGTGCTGATCATCGGAAAGATCTCGCTTCGTTCATCTTCCGTCATTTCCTCAGCCGCATCATGTTTCTCACGTAACATCTGTCTTGCCGCCGACACATATCCTGAATAACCGATCGATTCGTCGAAAACATAATCAAAACCCATCTCACGGACACATTTCATGACATCGATACGGGTCGCACTGTTCTCAAACTGAGAGAAGATGGCAGGGCTTACGATCGCGACCTTCACCTTACCGCTCGCTGCCGCAAGCCGTTCTTCGAGCGTGTCGGTCACAGCGATCTTCGCGTGATACGGGCAGATTCGGATACATTGTGCACAGTCGATACAGCGGATATCATAGATCGTAGCCTTACCGCCGCGCACACGGATCGCCTGCGTCGGACAGCCCTTACTGCAGGTGGTACATCCGACACACAGATCTCCTATCAATGAAACACTGTGTAGCTTTTTCACGTTATTCCTCTCATGTAAAGTTTACTATCATCGTGACCTTGGTGCCTTCTCCCACCTTCGTGTCGATCCTAAGGTCATCGCAGTTCTTCTTAATATTCGGAAGACCCATACCGGCGCCGAAACCCATCTCACGGGCAATATCCGGAGCTGTCGACCAGCCTGCCGTCATCGCCTGATCCAGATCGGGAATACCGGGACCGTGGTCCTCGATCACGATCACGACTTTATCCGGGTGGACAGTCACCTCTGCCATTCCTCCATGACCATGGATCACGGCATTGATCTCTGCCTCATACATAGCGATCGAAGCACGCTTAATGTCTTCTGCCTTCACGCCGAGGCGGGAAAGAGACTTCTTCATCGAGCTGCTCGCTTCCCCCGCATGGGTAAAGTCGTTATCTCTTATCTCATATTGGCGTACTAACGGTTCTATAAGGCAGCCTCCTTCCCGCGGAGACCGGCTTCATAAAGAAGTCCGCAGCAGGTAAACATGGAAAGAGGCGACGTCATCAGACCGATTCCCTTCTCTTCAGCAAGTTTCTGCATCGTCTCGTCCGGAACTTTTCCCCTTACGAAGATGATTACTCTTACGTCCAGCATTTCAGCAGTGCGGATCGTCTGAGGATTCACAAGACCTGTAATCATGATCTGGCTGTCATCCGAACTAAATGCCATGACATCACTCATAAGATCGGATCCACACGCGATCTTCAGATCTTCCTCAAAACCGTCTGTCTTAACCAGGATCTCGGCGTTCAGAAGTTCTGCACAATCACAAACTTTCATATAAAGACCTCCTAAAACATGCGCTATCAGCCACTTAACCACGTCTCATACGTGTCATGACGGATGCGCATCTTACGAACTGTTATGTTAATTATATTATTATATAGACAATTACGCCACAGAATTTCGTGGAAATTCTCTATAACACGGCTTAGGTCATATTCGGAAATAATGGTATAATAACGCTGATTTTAGATGAAAGGGCCAACTACTATGACCAATTTTCACATTTATCCGAATCTCCTCTACCTTTTACCGCCCAAGACTCATAACATCACCGACCTCGAGCGCACCCTCGGAGAACACCCCGAGATCAAGTTCGTTTCTTTCGTCGGCATTGATCTGGCCGGTAACGATACAGACGAGAAGATCCCGATCGGGAACTTCATCGACAACCTTCAGGGCTATCTGAGCGGCTGCGTCGTCCAGACCGACGGTTCATCGGTTGAACTTCCCGGCATCGCCACACTGAATGACGGCCGTGTTGATTTCGAACCGGACCTGAACGTAATGTGGTTCATCGACTATAACTATGAACACCTCGATCCGGAGAACGGCCTTCCGATCGGTACTCTGAGGATCCCCTCTTTCTTGATTCATAACGGAGATAAGGTCTGCTCCCGTTCGATCCTGAAGCGCTGCGCTGACCGTTTCGCTTCCGAACTAGAGCGGTATCTCCGCGAGTATCCTTCCCTCTGTGATGAGCTTGGATTCTCCCTTGAAGATCTCGACCGGATCGAGCTTACCACGGCAACCGAGCTGGAATTCTGGGTCAGTTCTCCGGAAGAAAAGATCAACACCCGTGTTCTTTCCACTTCCCAGAGCCTGAAGGAACAATATTGGAAAAGAACGAAAGGCGTCGTCCGTACTGCTCTTGAGCAGGCAGTGATGCTTCTTGACCTCTATGGTTTTGAGCCGGAAATGGGTCATAAAGAAGTCGGCGGCGTGAAAGCCCATCTTTCGGATGCCGGTGATTTCCATAACATCATGGAACAGCTCGAGATCGACTGGCATTACTCGAATGCCCTGCAGGCCGCGGACTACGAGCTTCTCGCCCGCATTTTCATTAAAGAGATCTTCCGTATGCACGGTCTCGAGGTCAGCTTCTGTGCGAAGCCGCTTCCGGGTGTTGCCGGTTCCGGCGAACATACCCATGTCAATGCGGTGGCTTTCCTGAAAGACGGACACAAAGTCAACCTCTTCAGCCCGAAGGATATGACTAAGGATTTCCTCGGCACCATCGGCTGGGGTGCACTCATGGGCTTCATGAAGCACTACGAGCTGATCAACCCGTTCATTTCCGTAACGACCGATGCATTCCTTCGTCTGCAGCCCGGATACGAAGCGCCGACTCATGCCGTCGCTTCTTTAGGTAAAGATATTCATACACCATCCCGTAACCGCTCTGTTCTTCTCGGATTGATCCGCAATTCCGACAGTGCCGTACAGACCCGTTTCGAGATCCGTTCCCCTAACCCGCACACTAACACCTACCTGTGTCTGTCTGCCGCTTACCAGTGCATGCTCGATGGAATTGAGTACGCCGTTACTTCCGGCCATACGACACAGGAACTCGAGAAAGAATTCTGCAAGAACTACGGTGAAGATGCCGACTATATGGAGAAAGACCGTATGTATCGCTGCGAGGAAGACATCTTCATCCACTACTCGATCGAAGAAAGAGATAAGCTCTTCGGAACACCGCCGGCGACAGTCTATGACTCTCTCCGATGCCTGCTGCATGCGGACGACATGATTCCGATCCTCTGTGCGGGTGACGTCTTCTCAGATCAGCTCATCTCCTCGTATGCTCACGCCATGCTTGACCGCTGGCAGATGGAACTGTCCGAGAGGATCATCCCTACGAATCTTTCGCTGATCAGAAACATCGTCCCTTTCCATGACCCGTCCAATAACTACGACGTGGCACTCTGGAAGGAGATCGACTCCATCCGCAACCACCTGGCCAAAGACACTTCCGAATACGTCTCGATCTTCAAGGAGATCCGTCTGGCCATCGATGCGAAGAATCTTAAGGAACTCAGCAAGCTCCAGCAGAAGATGAATTCGCTCATGAACGAGATGAACAGGCTGTACGCGGATTACGGCGCCAACCAGATCTGATACCGAATCCTGCTCTTACGTTCACAAATAAACAGAATGAAAAATCCACCTTCCATAAATTGTACGGAAGGTGGATTTATTATACTTCTAATAAACTATCTCTTATTGTGCGGAAGTAGCGTTATCGACTCTCTCCACTGCGCCGGGAAGATTCGCGTTCACCAGCGTCTCGATTTCCTTGGAATATCCATAGAAGATACCCGGACGGACGGTATCCATCACACTCTTCATCTTCTGAATCACCTCATCAGCAGGGCTCTCTTTCTTGAAAGGTCCTGTGTTTTTATCACAGACCAGGTATCTTTCGCCTTCTCTCGTAACGACCCATACCTGATGTGCCTTGCCTGTAGGAATAAAGTTCGTGCTCTCCTTAACAACACGCACATATACCCAAATAACGTTCTTTACCGGAATCACGTAGAAGCAACCAAGGCTGTTATAGCAGATCGCCGTAGGCGTGCAGTACGCTTTCTTAAAGTGAAGCTCCGCATTCGCGATCTCCTCATTAAGCTTAGATAATTCTTCCGGGAATAGCTGATTCCACTGTTCGTCTGCCCTGGCAAACAGTTTCTTCGTAAGCAGGCTCGGCTTGATCTTTCCGGTCTCCCCGGCTTTAGATGCGATGGCTGGATAACTAGCGAATACTTCTTGAAGGTTCATGACAACTTTCCTCCTTGCAAAAGATAGATCCAGTATATCATATACCTTCTTGATACTGCATCAGAATATTCTGATCACGCTGATCACATTCTCGAAGTTCTCCAGACCTACTGCCAGTTTCGCCTCATTCAGATCCCCGTCTTTACCCAGAATAACAGCCTTTTCTCCCTCTGCCTCATAGACGCAGGGCTGGCAGGAGATCTCCGGGAACGCCTCTGAGATCGCATCATCCGTTACAGAATCCGGGAAACGGAGCAGAACGCTGATCCGATGCTCTTCAATAGGATCAAGTACCGGCTTATCCGATTCGAACCATTCGTACACATGCGCATTACGGCTCTGGTGCTCCGCCGCATCCATAATATCTCCTACCACGGCAGAGGCAGTCGCCATCTTTCCGGCTCCCTGCCCGTAGAACATTGCATCGCCCAGCGCATTACCAGTTACCATGATGGCGTTAAAGACCCCGTTAGCGCAGGCGAGCGGATGGTCCTTCGAAACAAGATGCGGTGCTACATAGGCATACGTTCCGTCTTCACCATTCTCAAAAACAGCGAGAAGCTTAATGTATGCATTCATCTCCCGGGCATATTCCATATCCTTAGTCGTAATCGCAGAGATGCCGACGGTAAAGAGCCTGGTCGGATCGACATACGCGCCATCCATCGCGATCGTACTTAAGATCGCGATCTTTCTCTGGGCATCGATCCCATCGATATCCGCAGACGGATTCTGTTCGGCATATCCCTTGGTCTGCGCTTCCTTAAGTGCAGCATCGAAATCCGAACCATTCTCGCCCATCTGTGTCAGGATATAGTTGGTTGTACCATTCACGATACCGACGATCCTCTCGATCTTATTCGCCGCCAGGCAGCGGTGCAGCGGACGGATGATCGGGATACCACCTCCGACAGAAGCCTCGAAGATATAGTTGCAGTCATGAGCATGTGCCAGCTGCATCAGTTCCACACCATGAGTCGAAACCAGCTCTTTATTCGAGGTAACGACTGTCTTACCGGCAGACAATGCCTTCTTCGTATATTCATAGGCGACCCGTGCTCCACCGATCGTCTCGACGACGATCGAGATCTCCGGGTCCTCGAAGACCTCTTCCTGCTTCGTGGTTACAAGATCGGCAAAAGGACTATCCGGAAATTCGCGGATATCCAGTATTTTCTTCACTTTCAGATCCTCACCGAGGCGTTTGGCGATGCGGTCTTCATTCATGGCGATCACCTCGGCCACACCGCATCCAACGACGCCAAAACCCAGAATTGCTATATATTTCATTTGAATCACTCCCTAGCCATTATTCTGCAGGATCTTACTCCCGGTATTTTCTCCACTTCACGGATCAGCATATCGATAGAATCCGTCATTCTGTCGGTCTCCAGCGATACAGAAACATCCGCCAGTCCGTTAATGGGGATGTTCTGGTTGATCGTCAGGATATTTCCCTTGGCGAAAGCGATGCACTGGATGATTCCGGCAAGGATACCCGGGAAATTCTCCACTGCTACGATCAAGGTTACGATCTTACCTGCACTGGTCTCATAGAAAGGCATGACCGCATCCTTATACTTGTAATAGGCACTTCTGGAAAGGTTCACCATCTTTACGGCCTCATTCACCGAGACAGCCTTACCTGAATTAAGGAGCCTCTTGGCATCCATCACCTTTACAAACACTTCCGGGAGCACGTCTGCCTTGACTAGTAAATACTCGTTGTTATCAGACATATCCGACCTCATCTTGAAGTAGTTCTTCTGCGCATATGTGTCCGCGGTGCGCGAACACTTGTACACGCAGGAAAGTATATCACGATTCCTTCAAGATGGCAAGCATCGAACGGAGGGCTTTTCCCCTGTGGCTGATCGCATTCTTTTCCTCATCGGAGATCTCTGCCGTGGTCTTACCGATTTCCGGAACGTAGAAGATCGGATCATAGCCGAAACCGTTTTCACCCCTGGGTTCACTGAGAAGGACACCATCGCACTGCTCTTTTACCACGAAGTGGGAGCCGTCCGGCCGCACCACGGCAATCGCACATACGAAGTGGGCCGTCCACTTCTCCTTCGGCACATCCTTAAGCATATCCCAGATCATCCGGAATTTCTCGGGATAGGTAGAATCGACTCCGCAGAAACGTGAAGAATAAATACCGGGCGCACCATCGAGCGCATCGATGCACAGGCCGGAATCATCAGCCATAACATATCCACCGACCTGATTCTGGATCGTCTTCGCCTTAATGAGTGCATTTCCCTCGAACGAATCTGCATCCTCGACAATATCGGTATGGATACCGATACTCTCCATCCCTACGATCTCGAAAGGAAACCCGTCAAGGATCTCTTTGATCTCATGAATCTTATCCTTATTCTTACTTGCAACCAGAAATCTCTCCATTTTCTATATCTCTCCTTTTCCGAAATATCGATTACGTCTCACGAATATAGTGTTCAGACCAGTCTCCAGGCCTTAGGGTACATGTTTTTCAGAACACTTCCGCTCACTTTCGCAAATCCTAGCGGAAGATCCTCGCAAGCCACCACGATATTGCCTCCGCTTTCCAGCTTCCCGGTCTCTTCATCGGTCAGCATGATCGTCTCACATCGTAGGTAGCGGAGAAGTCTCTCATCCTCCCTCGAAAGCGAAAGGAATCGGGAATCACGGATCTGCTCCTTACGAAGCTCCAGCGCCAGTGCCTGAGACGGAAGGAATGTCCTCCCCTTTGCCGTCTCCTTGACCTCTCCCGGAAAATCGCCCATTTTCACGACTTTCAACCCCTTAAAGAGATCCTCGGACACAGGAAGCAGATGTACCTTATCTTTATGGAGCACGAAATCCGTTCGTATTCTCGCCTGATAGGAAGCGAAAACCTCCGGAACCAGAAGCTCTTCCATAAATGCCTCGAAACATTCTCTGGCCTTTACGAAAGTGAAGTTCTTCGACATCGCGTTCTTTCCGGTCTTTCGAAGATCGTCTTCCACCCGCATCTCCCCGCCTTTACGAAGATGAACACAGAAATGGCCCTCGCCTTTACTCTTGTGCGGCCAGATCCGCATCATACCATCCTTATCGTGGGATATATCAGAAAGTTCGGGATGCGGAACGATCTCATAGTCCGGATGCTCAAGAAGAAATGCCCGGATCTGCTCCTCATTTTCCGCCTCACCGAAAGTACAGGTCGAATATACAAGTGTTCCTCCTGGAACGAGCATCTCGTCCGCTGCCCCGAGGATCGACTTCTGGATCGGGACACAACTGTCGGGACCGAACCTCTCCCAGCTCTTCGGTGCGAAGGGATCTCTTCGGAACATGCCCTCACCGGAACAGGGCGCATCGATAATGATCCTATCGAAGAAAGAACGGAAAGTCCTGACCATATTCTTCGGATCTTCGTTCAATATCACGACATTCCCGGCACCGCAGCGTTCAAGATTCCGAAGCAGCGCCCGGGATCTCTCTGTGTTGATCTCATTTGCGATCAGGAGCCCTTCCCCCTTCAGATCCTCGGCGATTCTCGTCGCCTTCCCACCCGGTGCCGCACACATATCCAGAACAAACTCTCCGGGCAGAGTCCCGAGGACCGAAGCCGGAAGCATGGCCGATGGCTCCTGAATATAGTAGGCTCCGGCGTGATAGTACGGATCCTTACCTAAAGAGATATCCGGAGTATAGTATCCACCCGGACACCACGTCACGTCATCACTACTCAGTCCAAGTGCCTGCATATGGGAAACATATGATTCCGGCAACACTTTCAGACGGTTCCATCGGATTCCGTGATAAGGCGCCTCGTCATAAGACGCACGGAAAAGAGGGGCTTCTTCTGTACGCCCCTTCTCCTCGAAATACTGATTCATGCGGTTTTCAAATGCTTGTGGCAGTTTCATAAGTTCAAATAATCACACACCTGATATGCCAGTTTCTTCATCACGTCCAGAGAGAACGGCGATTCAAGACCTGCCGACTCCACCAGATCGATCAGCGTCCTCGTCCCTCCGGCCGCACAAAGGTGCTCATAGATCGTCATCGCTTTCTTTCTGTTCTTTCTGGAGATATCCCAGATCTGAAGCGCACAGACCTGTGCCAGGCAATAGTCGATATAGTAGAACGGAGATGTAAAGATATGTTCCTTCTTCATCCAGGCGCCGCCTGCTTCATAGAAAGGATCTCCATCATAGTCGATATCCGGCTGATACTTCTTCTCCAGTTCACGCCAGGCTGCGTGCCTTTCTTCCTTCGTCATCTCAGGATTACTGTAGACAACGTGCTGGAACTCATCCACCAGACATCCATACGGCAGGAAAAGAAGCGCGAGCGTCATATGCTGCTGTCTATATGCATCTGCATACTTTTCGAAGAACATCTCCATATACGGGTACGTCAGATACTCCATCGCAGTAGAATGGATCTCACATGCCTCGAGCGTAGGAGACAGGCACTCGATAAACTGGGACGAATCGATGCTCCGTAACGCGGCATATGCGTGACCGGACTCGTGCACCATCGTCGCTACGTCGTCAGCGGTGTGATTGGCATTCATCAGGATGAACGGGATCCCGTAGTCAAGAAGGCTTGCACAATACCCACCGGTTGCTTTATTCTGGCGCGAGAACAGATCCATAAAATCATGTTCGCCCAGCACTTCGAAGAAACTCGGATCCCTGTCGAACATCGCTCCGAACATCTTGCTTCCCGTCTCGAAGTATTTCTCCTTCGGGATCTGCGGAACCGGATTTCCATGAACAAAAAGGCACGGCAGATCGTAATACTTGAGTGCATCCAAATCAAGCCGGTTCTTCTGCAGACGTCGGATCTCGGATGTGATCGGGACAATATACTTCACCACACTGTCCCGGAAAGCCTTCACCTTCTCCGGATCGTAGTCATAGCGCTCCATCCGCTTATAACCGAGTTCCACAAAATCCTTGAAACCCAGCTTATGTGCGATCTCCGTACGGATCTTCACCATCTCGTCGTAGATCTCATCGAACTTCTCCTTCTGGGCGGTATAGTAATCGGAAACCGCCTTATGCGCCTTCTTCCTGACTTCACGGTCCGTCGACTCCAGATACGGAGTCATGGTCGACAACGTCTGATGTTTCCCCTTAAATACGATATCCGCTTCCGAGAGGATCTGACTGTAATCGTTCTCGAGGGAACTTTCCTTCGCAAGATCCTCCAGGACTTCTGAACTCACGATCTCACGCTGATTCTGGACCTTTCTGAAGATCATGGTACCGAATCTTTCCTCGAGTTCCTCACGGATCTCGGAGTGAAGCATCGCCGCATACACACCGGCCGACAGATCGGAAACGATCGGATAATTCTCATCGAAGAAATCCATCTCATCGTTCCAGAAAGGATCCACGGTATCCAGGTCGTGGCGGATCATGCAGATAGTAAATGCCGTGTCAAAAGCACTCATCTCCCGCTGGAAAGCCATCACCGCAGTCTCTACGACATCCGGGTCACGGGCCGCCATCAGTTTCAGTCTGGTGCTCATCGCACATTCCCGGAACTTCTCGACAGAAGGCCGCTTATACTCGATCTCCGAGAACTTCGGCATCTTCATGTTATCGTCCGGCTTCTTATCCTGTTGCTTCATCCCGTCGGTTCTGATTTCTTCCGGCATATCCAATACTTCCTTCGTCTTACATCTGTTCCACTACCGAGATACCGAGCAGATATGTACCTGTCTCGATGGCATCACATACCGCTTCGCACATGGCAAGTCTGGCATTTTTCAGTTCTGCGTCATCCCCACCGAGGATCGAGCAGTTGTTATAGAAACGGTTAAACGCACGAGCAATACCGGCTACGGCACGTGAAACCATGAACGGTTCATTACTGGCTGCCGCTTTGCGGATCGCCTCCGGAAGATCGGCAAGAGCCTTCACACACGCGAACTCTTCATCACCATTCAGTTTTCTGAGAAGGTCATCCTTGGCGCCGACCGGACGGAAGCCCTGCTGCTCCGCTTTTCTCAGAATCGAACGGGTACGTGCATATGTGTAGATAAGGTACGGCGCAGTATCCCCCTCGAAATCAAGCATCGTATCCCAGGAGAATACGATATCTCTTTCTCTTCCTGCCTTCACATATGTATAGATCACCGCGCCTAAACCGACTTTCTCGGCGATCTCACGGAGTTCCTCATCGGACATATCCGAATTTCTCTGCTCAGCATTCGCCTTAATGAGTTCATATGTCTTGGCGACACTCTCATTAAGAAGATCCTCGAGAAGAACGATATTTCCATCACGGGTACTGAACTTCATGTTCTGGAATTTGACCAGGCCGAATCCCACATGCTCGCACTTATCGGCACACGCATAACCGGCTTTCTTCAGGACAGAGAAAACCTGCTTGAAATGAAGTGCCTGGGGAATACCGACCACATAGATATTCTTATCAAAGTGGTATGTCTCGTCACGATACAGGATCGCCGCGATATCACGGGTACCATAGATCGTAGTGCCATCGCTCTTCAGGATGATGCAGGGCGGAACACCGAATTCTTCGAGATCCACGACCTGTGCGCCCTCGCTCTCGACGAGGAGATTCTTCTCCTTCAGCATGGAGACCACTTCATCGGCCATCTTGGCATAGTACGATTCTCCATTATAGTTATCGAAGGTGACACCCATTCTCTTATAGAGGGCTTCAAAGACAACCAGTGACATATCACGGAACTTCTGCCACAGCGCCACTTCTTCAGGGCAGCCTTCTTCCAGCTTCTTGAAATTCTCACGGGCCGATGTCGTCAGATCCGGATCATTCTTCTCTTCTTCATGGAACTTCACGTAGATACGCAGAAGCTCGGTGATCGGATCCTTCTCCAGTGCTTCCTCGTCGCCCCAGAGGCGATAGGCGGTGATCAGCTTACCGAACTGTGTCCCGTAGTCGCCAAGATGGTTCATACGGACGACTTTATAACCCAGTTTCTCATAGATCCTGGCCAGAGAATGACCCAGGATCGTTGTAAATGCATGTCCTACGTGGAAAGGCTTGGCAATATTCGGAGAGGAATACTCGACGATGACAGTCTTTCCCGCACCTTCCTCAGACCGGCCATAGTCGGTTCCCGCTTCCAGGACCTCGGAAAGAATCTCTCTGGCATACGCACCACGATCGACAAAGAAATTCAGGTACGGCCCTTTCGCCTCGACCTTGGAGAGCCAGTCTGCTGCGAGCTTATCCGAACCGGAAAGTTCGGATGCGATCATGTTCGGTGCCTTGTGCATCGTCTTGGCAAGTGTAAAACACGGGAAAGCAAAATCTCCCATATCCTCCTGGGGCGGGATCTCCACAAGGCGGCTCACATCCGCCACATCCAGCCCGGTTGCTTCTGCTACTTTCATTGCCACGGCATTTTTAAAATCCATGCTAATACTCCTATCGCTATACGTTTCTTTTCTTTTCAGTGACATTCGTCCGTATATTATACTATATAATTACGAATTGTGATATCATAGGTGCTACTTTGAAGACAAGAATCGTGGAGGAGGGCACAGACTTGTTTGCTTATCTTTTTCCAACCAGATATATTTACCTGATCGGGCCTTTTGTCACTTTGATCCTGACATTTATCTCGATCAGTCACCAGAATAAGAAGCTTCCATCTGACGGCGGGCGCGCTTTCGCCGTGGACGGTGCCTCGGCGAAAGGGAAACCGACTTCAGCCGGCGTGATCTTTATCTCCTGCCTGTTCGTTGGCGTCGGACTCTTCTCCCACGTTACCTGGCAGTACGCGCTTCTGTATCTATGTGCCTTAGCCGCGATGATCTGCGGATATTTAGACGACAAGAATCCCTGGTCCGCTACGAAGAAAGGCCTGACCGACATACTGATCGCAGTCGGCTCCGGTGTTCTGGCCTCATATCTGTTCCCTCTCGAGATCGATATCTTCATCTTACGGATGACACTTACGATCCCTCAGCCCCTCTATATCGTTCTGGCTTCGGTCCTGGTCTGGGTTTCGATCAACTTCGCTAACGCTTCAGACGGTGTAGACGGACTGTGCGGAAATCTGACCATGATCTCTACAGTTACATTCTTCGTTATGACGATCTTCACCAAGCGGTTCTCCATGATGAACAACGTCATGCTCTATCTGGTCGTCGTTCTTCTCGTCTATCTGTGGTATAACTGCCACCCCAGCACCCTTCTCATGGGCGACTCCGGATCACAGGCAATAGGCGTATTTCTCGCCTTCTTCGCCATGTCATCTGGAAATCCCTTCTCCTATGTGATCATCTGCCTGCCGATGGTCCTCGACGGCGGTTCTTCCCTCTTTAAGCTTGCCTTCATCCGGGTTACGAAAAAGAAGAATTTCATGAAGGGCATCCGCACGCCGCTTCATGACCACTGCCGTAAGGAATGGTCCTGGGCGAATCAGATGGTTACAGAAAGATTCACCCTCATTCATTTAATGATTGAGGGCGCGTATCTTCTGCTTCTATATTTCTCGATTTACTAATGAAACTCAGAAATCCAGAAAGTCGTCATCGACAGACTCGGAAGTATCCTCACGGAGATCCATCTCTTCCTTATAGTCATCTTCAAGAACCGTTTCTTTAAACTCCGTCTTCTCTTTCGGCTTTGAATCCTTCGGTTTACTGTCGAACGGGTTCTCGGCAATATCGGAAGAAACCTTCTCTTCCGGAGATGCCGATGTCTCTTCACTTACTTCGGCCGCCTCTTTCTTCGCCGATTCGGCCTCTTCCATTTCTTTCAATTTCGCCGCGAAGATCGGTGGCAGCTCTACCTGCTCAGGAATCGCTATATCATCGAGATTCAGTTCCATCCCGGCATGGTCATCCTTCGCCTGCTGGGTAGCCAGTTCACGGGCCGCTGCAGCCGCTTCGGCTTCTTTCCTGGCATTGGCTTTCTCACGTGCCGCCTCGATGGCTTTTCTTCTCTCTTCTTCGGCCACTTTTCTCTCCTCATTGGCCTTCTTCTGCGCTTCCTCCTCACGCTCTTTACAAAGCCGGCGAAGTTCTTCCGCACGCTGTCTTTCCTTCTCTTTCGCACGGCGGATCTCTGCATCCGCTACGGCATCGCCCAGTTTCTGCAATTCCGCCTGCTCCGGAGACATCGACACCTGCTTGGTCAGTTCCTTGATATCGAGTTTCTTCGATCCGGAAGAAGCCACATCCTTCGCCACATCAAGTTTCTTATCCGAAGGCGGAGTAAAATCCGAGGCCGCATCCAGGATCTCCTGCAAATTCGGCAGTTTCACTTTCGAATCAAACTGGTATTTCTTCTCTTTCGGTGTGTCGCTCATGATTCTCTCCCCCAAATCAGATCAACGTCAGGATCAATGCAATAGCCGTCACGATAAAAGCACCGCTCATCAGCAGGAAAGCCCATAACGGAACCGTTTTCATTGCTTTTGCCGTCGGAACAGAAAGCTCGGAACCATTCTCTTCCGGCGTTTCCTGATCATTGCCGTCCTTATTCTCTGTCTTATTCCTCTCCGAATCTTCAGAGCCGGCAGGCTTCTCATCTGCCTTATCCCCGTCAGATTTCTTCTCTTCAAGATGCTCTTCAGCCTCGACAGACTTCGTCTCGTCTTCAGACGGAGAAGCTTCCGTCACATTCTCGATCGGCTTTCCATCGCGAAGGCTGTTTAATATCTCCTGGGCACGCTTGACCTTCGGGATCCACTCCATCTGTACGCTACGGAGCGTATCCTCGTGATTTCTCTCCAGACGGTCTTTCCTGTCAGATAACGAAGAGAAATCCGGAGCCTGTGTTTCCGGAAGATATAGGATACCCACCGAGGCATCGTCCGTATTACTGCCGGCATCCACGACAAACTCCTGGATCGTAGAGGCGAGTTCTTTCTCAGCCTCTTCTTTTCCTTTCGCCGCAAGCTCGGCCAGTCGGGCGACAACCGGGCGGATCAGCTGGGATCCGGTGTCAAAGACCATCTCCTCGACGCCATCTGTCATCAGAACGAAAGCATGCGTGTCGTCCGTTGTTGTCCGGATGAAACGAAGATATTCCTGCGCATTCGGGAAGGTAATGAAATAGGTCGACGAGGCGTTCTCCCCGTTCGACGGAAGCGTCAGAGGGGAAATGCCTGAAGAGGAAACACGGCAGATCAAGCCATCACCGATATGCCCCGCCAGGACCAGATCTCCCTTCACTGCTACGAACAGAAGCGTACAGGAGAGCCTTTCCAGACCATCAAGCTCATGGGTGACCAGAAGCTCTGCCATAGAGGAATGCACGGCCGTAACCAGCATACTCCTCGAAATGCTTTCACGGTTCTCGAAATAGAAAGCATCGAAATGACTGCATAGGAGTTCCGAAATAGTCTCCACCGCACATTTCGCTCCGAAGCGGGCATGCGTATATTTCGCTCCACCGGCACCGTCTGCCAC
>JAEEIT010000124.1 GCA_016281535.1 Clostridia bacterium
GAGATCCCGCAGCAGTATCTGCGTGCGATCGCGAATAAGCGGACGGAGCAGCCGAAGGAGACCGTGAATCCTAGATATGGAAGAGAAGGCGGATACGGATCTTCCGGCGGAGCCCGCTCGGGAGCGTACGGCGGTGGCGGCTATAGTGGCGGAAGCTACGGTGGCGCCTCGTATGGAACCGGTGGCGCCGGAAGCCGTCCGACGGGCGGAACCGGGAAAGCAGCAGGCGGGTCTTCGACCGGGTATCTGGACCGGTATAAGACGCCGAAGGCTCCATCTTCAGGAGGATCGGACTTCACGCCGGAGAGTATCACCAAGGGCATGAAGGTCATCCATCCGAGGTTCGGCGAGGGTGTGATCGTCTCCTGCGAACCGGTGGCCGGAGATGCGCTGGTCTGTGTGGATTTCGACGGACTTCGGAAGAATATGCTTCTGAATAAGTCGGGACTGAAGAAGGGCTGAACCGGACGCTACAGCGTTGAGAAAGAAAACAGAGCCGGGCGGCGAAGTGTAAAGTAAGAAAAAGGAACCGGGGCGGCACAGCTTCGGTATAATGGAGACAGTGCACTTTCATTTGACAGATGTAAGGAGGACGAGCATATGGATCAGAAAGAACAGAGTTTATTCGAACAGTTTCCGTCCGCTTTCCCCCAGGTGGAGGAGAGAAACGACGGTGTCGATAATCCGAGAGACCGTGAGCTTCTGACGATTCTCCGTAACGAGCGGGAGAAGTCGATGTCGCCATATGCCTTCCGTACGAAGGACAGCCGCGGAAGACGGATCGAAGAGGAACCGTGTCTGGTCCGTTCGCCTTTCGAGCGGGATACGGGAAGGATCATCTACTCCCAGGCATTCAGAAGGCTCCGTCATAAGACGCAGGTGTTCTTTAATGCGAAGAACGACCACATCTGCTCCCGTATCGAGCACGTGATCTACGTGAAGTATATCGCGACGACGATCGCGCGGGCGCTGAACCTGAATCTGGATCTGGTGGAGGCCATCGCTCTCGGCCACGATCTGGGACATGCGCCCTTCGGCCATACCGGTGAGAAAGTCCTGGAGCAGTGCGCGAGGAAATACGATCCGGAGATCTCGTTCCGTCATGAGTTCCAGAGCCTGCGTGTAGTAGATCTTCTGGAAGTAAGAGGACCGGGAAGACCCGGAGGGATCAATCTCTCCTTCGAGGTCCGGGACGGTATCGTCTCCCACTGTGGCGAGACCTATAGTGAATATAAGCTGTCGCCTTTCCGCGAGAAACCGACAGAGATGATCCTTGATCCGAAGCAGGCGCTGCATGCGCTTCCGGCCACCCTGGAGGGCTGTGTCGTACGCATCTCGGATAAGATCGCCTATATCGGAAGAGATATCGAGGATGCCCGTGTGGCGGGACTTATGGAATTCGAGGATATTCCGGAGGAAATCAAGTCGACGCTGGGTTCGACGAATTCGCAGATCATCAATACACTGGTCGGGGATCTGATCCATAACAGTCTGGATAAGGATGAGATCTGCCTTTCTTCGGAGGCCGGTCAGGCCATGAAGGAGCTTCTGGAAGAGAATGTGTCCCGTATCTACCGCTCCGAGAAGGTGCGTCGGTATGAGGCGACGGTGAGAAACAGTCTGGAGGGTCTTTTCGAGGCCCTGATGTCCGCCATGGCGGATAAGGAGAAGATGGCACGCTCGACGAATCTGGCGATGGAGGGCCTTTGTAAGTTTATCTCGGACTATCCGGATAAAGAGGCAAGCGACGTGCAGATCGTCGTGGACTATATCGCGGGAATGACCGATTCCTATGCGACGAAGTCCTACGAGAGTATCTACTGGATCTGAGAAAAGAGGAAGAGAAATGGAAGACCTTTATAATTTCTATGCGATGCTGGACCGTATGCAGTATATCCAGCGCTGGGGCCTCATGCGCAATACCCGCCAGGAGAACCTCAAGGAGCACAGCTTCGATGTGGCGGTGATCGCCCACAGTCTGGCGCTCGTGCATAACCGTATCCTGGGGAAGGATCCGGTCGATCCGCTTCTGACGATGGCGGAGGCGCTGTATCACGATTGTACGGAGATCATCACAGGCGATATGCCGACTCCGATCAAGTATAAGAATGACGAACTGAAGACGGCTTATAAGGAGGTCGAAGCCCAGGCGGCGCACAATATCCTCGGCCTTCTTCCGGAATCGGTGAAGGAAGACTACAGGGAACTTCTCCTTCCGGATCTTTCGGATGAGAAGAGAGCGGAGGTCCATCGTCTGGTGAAGGCGGCCGACCGCTTAAGTGCGTACCTGAAGTGCCTGATGGAAGAGAAGGCCGGAAACGATGAATTCCGTTCTGCAAAGGAGACGATCGAGAAGTCGATCCATGCGCTGAAGTGTGAGGAAGCCGAGTATTTCCTTCTTCACTTCGTGCCGCCTTATGGAATGACTCTGGACGAGATCAGTAAGTAATGGGAGAGAAATTTCGAAAACTCTATATCGGACTGGCGATTGCTTCGGGAGTTCTGGGGATCATCGTACTCGTGATCGTGTGCGGAGCCCTGATCAGCCTGGAGAAAGAGGTGTCGCTGTCTTCGGAAGCGAAGGACATGATGTACCGTACCGCCGTCCTGACCGCAACCGAGGAGGCACTTCCATACTGGGAGAACGAAGTCGAGCAGGGGCATCTTACCGTGAGCGACTACGTCGAGAGCCAGTTCACGTCGTACCCGTACCTGCTTCATGGAAAAGACGACAGTGCTTTTGCATCGGACCTGGCGTGCGTGGCCTATAACGATGCCTATAACACGGAGGAGATCCTGGCGCTTCTGGACGGCGGCTCTAGACGGTATGCCATCGAGAAGATCGTAAGTGAAGTGGATCCGAAATATGCCCCGATCAACGGGTTCTCCGATCCGAAGGGGACACAGTGCGGAAGCGTAAAGGTGACGGATCCACTGGAAAATGAGGAAGGCTATGCCTTCGGCATCCGGCGGATCGACGGGACCATGACGGTGGAGGGAGATGCGCTGCGCGCGGATTTCTTCGTGGACCAGTCGCTGCGTCCGGGGTCGATCGAGGTCCCGAAGACCTCGGGAGAAGTGCCCTTTACCATGGACTGGGATACGAAGGGCGAGGTGCCCGGGAGCCATGAGGTCGTGATACTGCTTCGCACTTCGGACGGAAGAGGGCAGGTCCTGACCGGCGGGCAGGTCAATATTCCGGCGTTTACGGATATCGAGAATGACACGGTGCAGTCGGCCTCCATTCCTGCGGGAGAAAAGGAGTCCTGGTATGCCTTCGATGCGAAGGACAGAGATGCTTACGTGAATCTGGTCGGCGCCACTTCGGATGTGGCGGCGTCCCTTTACGACCGGTACGGAAACCTCATCGGGGAGAACGATCTTCATGAGGTGGACTATGAGCTGCTGCGCGGAAGAAGGCAGGACTTCGATGACCTGCGGCCGGAAGAGAAGTCCGGAACACCGGGGAATGCGTTCTTCGTCCGGGTCAGAAGAAGTGAGGCGGCCCCACCGTCGGTGGGCGAGGTGGAGTACACGCTGGTGCAGTCCAGGGATGTGGCGCTGACGGAAGAATACGGCTACCTGGCGATCCTGACGGACGAGGGCCTTGTGCCGACGCCGAGACCGACCGGGGCGGTCCCGCAGGATGAGAAGGACCGTGTGGTCACCTGCCGAAACGAGGCCGGGAACATGGTCGAGATCACACGCGGGAGCCTTCCGATACTGCCACTGAACGGGTATCTGCAGGAACTTGCTTTCGTGACGGAGACGAATGAGGATCTGAAGATCTATCCGGAGTTCGCGATGGATGTGTTCGACTATGCGATCGTCGGGGATTCGTTCTCCGATGTGGATATCCGCTATATCGCCCAGGAGGGCTATGCGGCGGAAGTGTACTTAAGTAACGATGCCATGGCGCCCTGGACCCTGGGCGACGGGATCAAGATCGAAAACGGTGTGAATACACTTACTGTCAAAGTGAAGAGTATGGACGGGCTTTCCAGGACCTATACGCTGCATCTTCTGAACGGTTCGGATCCGGACGGGTTCAGAAGCGGGACATTGTCGCAGTTCCCGGCGTCTTACGCGGACGGGCTGTGGCTGCTCCATTGCCTCCATCCGTCTTACCGGTTCGAGGCGTTCCAGACGGGACTTTCCTTCGAGGAAGTGCTCGAGAATGAGGACCATAAGGACCGAAGCCTCATCAGTTCGACCTATAACCCGCGGTGGGTGAAGCCGGGAAGCCCGGTCTACGACGGGAATTCGTGGAAGGCGGCGAAGCGGGAAGTCGTCTCCTATTTCCTTGATCCGAGAAACTTCCTGACACCGACGGGGATCTTCCAGTTCGAGAAGCTGTCCTTCGATGCGTCGGTGCATACGCTGGACGGGATCAAGGCAGTGACGAAGAATTCCTTCCTGGAGGAAGACGATCCGGACTATGCTTCCATCCTTCTTAAGGCCGGGCAGGAGGCGGGGATCTCTCCGTATTTCCTGACGAGCCGTATCATCCAGGAGATGGGAAGAGACGGGGAGTCGGAACTGGCCCACGGGACGCTCTCCGGATATGAAGGGTACTACAACTTCTATAACATCGGTTCGACGCCGGATCCGAGTGTGCAGAACGGTGCGCGGATCAATGGCGCGAAGTATGCCAAATACGGCTCGAAGCCGGAAGAGAAGCAGATCACGCCGGATGAGGCGGCGATCCTTCTTCCCTGGGATACGCCGGAGAAGGCGATCTGCGGAGGTGCGCTGTGGATCGCGAAGAGCTATATCGAGATCGGTCAGGATACGCTGTATTTCCAGAAATTCGACCTGATCGATAACGAGGACGGCATGTATAAGCACCAGTATGCGCAGAATATCGCGATGGCAAGTAATGAGGCGGTCCGCTACTATACGGCGTATGCTTCCCAGGATATGCTGGACTCGACATTCGTGTTTATCATCCCCGTATACGACCAGATGCCCCAAGAGTACGGAATTATCCCGTAAATTTGATTGTCAAGGGCCGTAAAATCTTTTATAATGCATGCGGATATAATATGATTCTGCCGGGGATGGAAGATAGTAAATGACTAAATTCTTTCGAAAGATGTGTGCCGTTTATGTGGTACCGGTGCTGTGCGCAGCATTGGTGCTGCTTTCTTCGTTCCAGAAAGGAATGGCGGCCGGCGGCGTGACTGTCAATCTGGCATTCCGCGAGACCTCGGCGCAGACAGGTGATGTCATTACACTGGACGTGAGTTTCAGTGCTTTTCCATCCATAACGAGATTCGGACCGATCGAGATCGGATATGATGGGGAGTTCCTTCAGTTCCTGAGGATCGAGCTGGGACCGAATATGGAAGGCTTCGAACTGACCCATGAAGAGCCGGAGGACAGCGCGATGGTGCGTTTCTCGGCCATTAACAATGAGGCGGAGGAAGCGATGCTGCAGGGTGCCTCGAATGAGAATGATGATCCGACGATGAAAGCCAACACCCGCGATGAGGTATTTTCCTCGGAAACGCCTGTGGTGGTGGCATCGCTGAAGTTCCGGGTCAAGGAGCAGGCCAGAGGCGATGTGAAGGCGTGGCTGGGTACGATCTCGGGTCTTCGGGACAGTATGCTGGAGAACGTGGTCGCCGGTGCGGGCACGGGCGCTTCTTTAGTCGTGCAGGCCATGGTGTCCTCGGATGCGACGCTGTCTGTTCTGTCGGCGGGGGCGGTCAAGCTGGAGCCGGAATTCGATCCCGGTATCTTCGAGTATAACGCGACCGTGTCGAAGAATGTCACGGATGTGGCGATCAATGCGGTGGCCTTTAATCTGAAGTCGTCCGTGACGGTGGAGGGTGAGTCGAATCTCCAGATCGGAAATAACGTAGTGGAAGTCAAGGTGACGGCCGAGGACGGAGAAGCCGTTAATGTGTATACGATCCACATCTACCGTAGTGACATGGTGCTGGTCGAAGGGGTGCAGCTGGTGGACAAAGTAGGGAGTATCTATAACTTCGTGGCGTTCCCGGAATCGCTGGTGATCCCGGCGGATTTCTATCAGTCGACCTGCATCGTGGAAGGGAAAGAAGTGCCCTGTTTCCGGAGAGACGGGGTGTTCAGCGTCCTGATCTATGTCCGTACGGAGACCGAAGAGCCGGCGCTGTATGTGTATAACCAGCAGACCAATACCATGAGAAAATATGAGCCCGGAAGGATGCTGCTGCGATCGTCCCTGATCCTGACCGTGGCGGAGAAGCCGGCGAATGTGATGGTGCCGGAGGGATTTACGGCGACGAAGATCACGTATGGTTCGTCGGAGATCGACGGATATGTGTCGAAGGATGGCGGGACGAAGATCGCGTATCTTAAGTCGGAAGACGGATCGGCACGTTTCTACGTGATCGACTCGGCGAACGGTGATCTGTACCCGTACAGAAGTTCCACCTCTTCGCAGAATGTGTTTTTGTATTTGTTTATTGTTTGTGCTAGTATAGCTGTGGTCGAGACGCTGATCATCGGGCTGCTCTTCTATCGGAAGAGACATGCCTTCCGGCGCAAAATCAACCCAAGGAGAGTCTGATGAGTAGTAACGGGCAATCTTCCGGACTTCGGAAATTGATGCAGAACAAGAAATTCCAGGAGCTGTTCTGGTATTTCGTATTCGGTGTACTGACCACTTTAGTAAACCTCATTACCTTCGCGCTTCTGGATAAACTGATCAGCGCGAAATGGCCGGTGAAGGTCTTTAAGTGGGACTTCGATTTCTTCGATCTGTTCATTAATGTCATCGCATGGGTCGTGGCGATCGTGTTCGCCTATGTGACGAATAAACTGTTCGTGTTCCATACGAAGGGCAATGTCCTGAAGGAATTCATCAGCTTCGTCGTGGCCCGTCTGTTTACGTTCTTCGCATTTGAACTGGGACTTTTCTCCCTGAGCATTATGGTGATGGAGAATGCGATGAATATGCCGAAGGACGATGTGTTCCTTTCCTTTATGAATTTTGATGTGACCAACAAGTACCTCGTGAAGCTCTTCATCGCGGTCTTCGTGGTCGTCGCGAACTATATCTTCAGTAAGATCTTCATCTTTAAGAAAGACAAGAAGGCCGACACGGCGGATCTGTCTTCGAAAGATGCGGATCCGTCCGCGGACTCTTCGAAGTCCGGGATGCCGGAAAGTGAGGCGTAATCAGTCGTTTCATGATCGACAGTCACGCACCGGAATTTCTACAATCAGCGAATAAATTCGGGATCAAGCTGGGGCTTGAGCGTATGCTTACGCTTATGGATAAGCTTGGTAATCCCCACAAGGACTTAAAGGCTTTCCATATCGCCGGCACGAACGGGAAAGGTTCGGTCAGTGCGTACTGCGCCGGGATGCTGGCGTGGGACGGGAAGAAGGTAGGCCTGTTTACGTCTCCGTATCTGGAGCGGTTTACCGAGCGGATCCGTATCCTTGACGGCAGGGAAGGGCTTCTTTCCTGGGAGAAGAACGACGCATACGGTGAGATCGACCACGACTCGCTCTATACTCTTGCGGATCTGGTGAGAAGCAAGGTCGAGGAGATGGTGGCGGAAGGACACGAGCATCCGACCGAGTTCGAGCTGGTGACGGCTGTGGCTTTCCTGTATTTTGCGAAGGAGAAGTGTGACGCGGTGGTTCTGGAGACGGGGCTCGGCGGCCGCCTGGATTCGACGAATGTGATCGAGAAACCGCTGGCGTGCATCATTACGGCGCTGGGATACGACCATATGGACCGCCTGGGAAATACGCTTCCTGAGATCGCGGCCGAAAAGGGCGGCATCATTAAGGAAGGCTGCCCGGTGTTCGTGATGGATACCCATCAGCCGGCGGTCACGGATGAGGAAGCTGATGAGGCGGCGGCAGTGCTGGCAAGTATTGCCGTGGAGAAGGATGCCCCGCTGAAGTGGATCCGGAAGAACGAGGCGACGCGGATCACGCAGGATCTGGACGGCCAGTGGTTCTGGTTCGATGATATGAAGTTCCATACGCGTATGCACGGGGCGTATCAGCTGGAGAATGCTTCTCTTGCGATCCTGGCGATGAGTAAGTTCGTGTCGGAGGAGGCACGGCGGGAGGGTCTTGGCCACGTGATGTGGAAGGGCCGTCTGGAAGTGCTGTCGAAAGACCCGGCGGTGATCATCGACGGCGCCCATAATCCGCAGGGGATCATGTCGTTCAGTGCTTTTGTAGAAGAAATGACGGTCTTGCAGAAGATGCCTCCATGTGAGGTCATCATGGGTGTTATGGCCGATAAGGACGTGGAGGGGATGCTTAAGATCCTTATCGAGAGATGGTGTGTGCCGCTTAACCGGATCACGCTGGTTACGCCCGACCAGAAGCGCGCGATGAAGGCGTCGGCGCTGCGCCATGCGTGGGACGATGCGCTGAAGAGAAGTAAGGCGTTTTACAATTCGGGGTCGTGTATGTATAATGCTAGAGAAAAGCTGGCGTATGTGGATGATGCCGAGACGGCGTGCCGAAGTGCCGTCGCCCGTGCCCGCAGAAACCGGGCCCCGATTTATGTGATCGGATCGCTGTATCTCCTGGGAGAGGTCCGGTCCGTTATCCTGGAGGAGCTTAGGAGAAGCGACAAGTCCGGGGAGAACTGACGAAGAAAAGGAAGCACATGGACTGGAAGAACGTTGGACGATCGATACCGGAAATCACGACGCGTGACCTGGTGGTATTCCGCCTTCCGCCGGAAGAGACGGAGCAACTGGAACACCAGTATAACCGGGCGCTTTTTAATATGAATAACGATGGCGCGGATGTGGCCATCATTACCCTGAAGAAGATCATTACGGAGCATACGACATGGGGCGAGGCGTCGCTTCTGTTCGGGATCTGCCTGGCGCAGTGCGGGGAATTCCACCGGGCGCAGCAGAGCTTCGAGTATGCGCTGACCTGCGGCCTTCATTCGCAGGCGCTGACGGAGCTGGCGCAGTATTGTCTGGCGGAGGCGACGACGGCGGCCGAGCAGGCGAGGGTGGAAGTGGAGCAGTCTTCGGAAGATTCTCCGTTAAAAGCCCTCTCTACGGCGATTACGCGGCAGGAGTCGCCGCTGGTGGCGGAAAGTGAGCATCGGGAGAGGATCCATGTGCAGGCGCCGATCCTGATCAAGGCGCCGAAGAAGCCTCGGAAGAGAAGGATCGCGACGGAGAAGGAGATCCGTGATGCGCTGGCCCAGTCTACGTCGTCGAACGGGGAGATCCCGGATGAGGAGATCCGTGTGGAGTTTCCGAAGACGCCGGCGGAGAAGATGCGGATGACGGTGATCGCGCTGATCGTAATCGTCGCGCTGGTGGGGCTTTTCTTCCTGATCCGCTTCGTGATCGTGCCGGCGGTGGGGAATCTGTCGGAGAGGGCGAAGAGTGGCGAGAAGGTGGAGTTCCTGGAGCAGAAGCTGTCGGAGAGATCCGCCGATCCGGAGGTGTCCGCGATCCTTTCCGAGTATAGCGAGAAATACGGGAATGAATGATTGTTCCGGATTCTGAGGGGTCCGGGAGATGAGATAGAGATAATGTTAGATTTGAGGAATTGAGGAGCTGTTACGACTATGATGTACATAAGCACAAGAGGATATGAGAAGAAGTTTTCGGCGGCAGAAGCCATCAAGCAGGGTATCGCCCCGGATGGCGGCCTTTTCGTGCCGGAGACGATCCCGACACTGAGTAAGTCGGAGATCATGAGCATGACGGAGATGACGTTCCCGCAGATCTCTGCGACGGTGCTCAGTAAGTTCCTCACGGACTTTACCTATGACGAGCTCCTCGATTTCGCCGAGCAGGCCTATAGTGAAGAGAAGTTCGGCGAGAAGCCGGTTCCGCTGGTGCAGCTGAATAAGTACAATCCGAGAGAGTATATCCTCGAGCTGTGGCATGGCCCGACGGCGGCCTTTAAGGATGTGGCGCTGCAGATGCTGCCGCACCTGATGACCGCGTCTGCGAAGAAGACCGGGGAGAACAGAAAGATCTGCATCCTGACGGCGACTTCCGGTGATACCGGTAAGGCGGCTCTCGAGGGCTTTAAGGATCTTCCGGGTACGGAGGTCATCGTGTTCTATCCGTCCGAGGGTGTTTCGGATGCGCAGAAGCAGCAGATGATCACGACCGAAGGCAATAATGTTCATGTCGTGGCGGTCAACGGCTGTTTCGACGATGCCCAGTCCGGCGTGAAGGCGATCTTCGGGGATGCGTCCGTGGCGCAGGAACTCGATGCGGCGGGCTGCGTGCTTTCTTCCGCGAACTCGATCAACTGGGGCCGTCTGGTTCCGCAGATCGCGTACTACGTGGCGGCGTATGTCGAGCTTCTGAAGTACGAGGAATTCAATTTCGGCGAGAAGATGAACGTGGTCGTTCCGACAGGAAACTTCGGAAATATCCTGGCGGCGTGGTTCGCCAAGAAGATGGGGATCCCCATGAAGAAACTGATCTGCGCTTCGAATAAGAATAAGGTCCTTTCCGACTTCTTCAGAAGCGGTACCTATGACAGAAACCGTGAGTTCTATAAGACCAACTCTCCGTCGATGGATATCCTGATCAGCAGTAACCTCGAGAGACTTCTCTTCGAGGTGACAGGTATGGATGCGAAGAAGACGGCGCAGTGGATGGAAGATCTGAAGACGAAGGGCGTCTATTCTGTCGATCCCGACACGCTAAAAGCTCTGCAGATGGTTTTTGTCGGTGGGTTTGCCGATGAGGCCGGTATCAGTAAGACGATCCGTGAGGTCTACGACCGCTGTGACCATGTGGTGGATACCCATACGGCGGTAGGCTTCAATATCTATAACCGTTACTATCAGCGTTCCGGTGACGAGACGAAGACCGTGTTCGTGTCGACGGCGTCTCCGTTCAAGTTCGCGCCGGCAGTTATGGATGCGCTGAACGGCGCCGGCTACAGCAACGGCCGTTCCAATGAGGTCCTGACGAATGAGCTCTCTGAAGAGAGTGGCCTTCCGATCCCGGCGGGCCTGAAGGACATCAACAAGAAGCCGGTCCTCCATAATCTGATCATCGAGAAGGAGAATATGCGAGCAACAGTTCTCGACATCCTTAAGAAGTAAGAACTTCATTAAAGCCAAAAAAACCGGAAGAGCACGACAAATTTAACTTTGGCGTGCTCTTTTGTTATAGTAGAATAGAAATAGGATTGAGAAATAAGGGTGGTAAAAGGGGTTGTATTATGACACTGGTGAAAGTCCATACCTGTTCCAAGTGCGGTGGAGTACTGAAGGTAAATGACGAACTTCAGAAGTACGAATGTCCGTTCTGCGGCATCTCCTACGAATACGAGTATTTCCAGAAGAAAATCATCCTCGAGATGGCAGAATCTTCTCTGCGTGCGGGGGATTTCCCTTTCGCGGAGAAGAGATATCTTTTCGCGTTGAAAAAACAGCCGCACGACCCTCGTCTGCTTCAAGGCCGTATCTTAAGCCATGCCAGGCTTGATAGAGTGGAAAAGACGCTCTCGATCCCCGATCTGATCGGAGTCGACTATCCGGATGTCGAGCGCGCGCTGAATAATGCCGATGAGAATGCTTTTCCCGAAGATAAGGAATACTTCGAAACACTCCACGATGCATTCCGTGCTGCAGAGGAGCTGGAGGGCATCAAGAAGACAAGAAGTGAACTGGAAAGCAGGATCAAAGCTGATCAGGATGCTCTGGAATTCAGTGAGAGTGACGGGCTTCTGCAATCGATCCTGAGTACCATCGGTAATATTCTGCATAGCCTGTTTTCCAAGCCGAATGATTCGGAGCTGTACGCGCTCAAGTTATTCTTTATCTTTTATGTTGTAATGCTCTTTGTGACCAAGATTTATGCTGATAACGCGGACGAAACATTCCGCAGCATGGTCTGGGTATTTGTGGCGATGCTCCTGATCCCTCTGATTGCTGTCCTGATCCTGAATATACATCTGAGAAGAAAAGATAAGAAAACGAGAGAAGAAAACATCAGAGTCAATACGGCCGAACTGGAAAAGACGGTAAAAGAGGAGGCCGAGAAAGAGAAGGAACTTTCTGAGATCATTGAACGTCTTGAAAAAATGGACCTGAGTAAATCAGAGGAGGAGTCCGAACCTTCTGACAAACAAAGTTATGAAGAGAACCTGAAGGAGATCGTGACGTGCCCGTCCTGCGACGGCGAACTGATCGATAACCAGTCCAGAGCTCTGTATGAGTGCCCGTTCTGCGGCCTGACATTCGATTATGAGTACGTGCGTCATGACCGTGTCCTTGATCAGGCGGAAAAAGCACTTCTGAATAAACTGTATCACGAAGCGGAACTGTTTTTTGCGAAAGCGGAAGAGAACCGTCCCGAAGATTTCCGCGTGCTTCGCGGATACATGCTCTGCGGAATGAAGGTTCCGAAGACACCGGACATAAAACTGGAATGCAATCAGACGGCGGAAGAACTGGCCGATCTCAGGAGGCGTGTCGATGAGGTCATCCGTAAGGCGCCTGACGGGGATAAGGAATACTTTAAGAAATACTCCGAGATCGTCGACATCTACGAAGAGCAGTTGGCCATCCAAAAGGAGATCGCCGAGCCTCTGAAGAAGATCCATGATCAAAAGAGAAAAAAGTACACGCTTGATTCCCGGGGTAATGTGAACAAACCCAGAGGCGGAAAAACATGGAGCAAGACGTATGCTGTTCCTAAGAAAGAGTTCCCGAAAGAGAGAGACGTGATCTCAAATGCCAATAAGCAGAACCGGGAACTGAAAACCCGTGTGCTTGAGATCAGAACCGCATTGGTCGAGATCGAAAAAGCACACGGGCTTCCCAAAGACCTGTTAATCTAGCTTTCCACAGGGCGAAAGCTCGTATTCACAGACGAAATTGCGCATGAAAAAACATCTGCACGGCGAGTTCCGTCCACGAATAAAGAAAACCCATTCACGCCACGCCGCGCACCCCATTCACGAATAAAGAAAAAGCATCTGCACGGCGAGTTCCGTCCGCGAATAAAGAAAATCCATTCGCGCCACGAGTTATTTGCCGAAGGCAAATGCTGTCTGAAGTGGCAAGAATGGATTTTCTTTATCTCTCATGGATATCGTCCAGCTTGAGCCCTTCGTTGTGCTCGAGGGCCCAGGAGATCGCCCACTCCGACTCGAAAAGCACGACCGGCATTTCGTCTCTGTCGAGGACGAGCATCGAGGTGGAGGTCAGCGTCAGCTTGGAAAAGTCGACATTGGCGGACTCATCCTGCTTGCTGCACCATCTGGCGAAGCGGTAGTTGAGGTTGCTGCGAAGGATGTCGACGCCGTACTCGGTCTTCAGACGGTGCTCGAGGACTTCGAACTGGAGAACACCGACCACGCCCATGATGTAGGTCTCGGTACCGATGCCCGGCTGCTTGTAGAGCTGGACGGCGCCTTCCTCGGAGAGCTGCTCGATGCCCTTTAAGCACTGCTTGCTCTTCATGGAGTCCTTCGGTTGCACGCGGGCGCAGTGCTCCGGCGGGAAGACCGGGATGTTCGCGAAGTTGAAGTTCTTCGAAGAAGTGGTCACGGTGTCGCCGATGCGGAAGATGCCCGGATCGAAAAGACCGATGATGTCGCCGGCGTAGGCGTCCTCGACGATCGTTCGGTCCTGAGCCATGAACTGCTGCGGCTGGGCCAGCGTGATCTTCTTGCCGGTACGCATATGCTTAACGGACATGCCCTTCTCGAATTTGCCGGAGCAGATACGCATGAAGGACATTCTGTCTCTGTGGTTCGGGTCCATGTTCGCCTGGATCTTAAAGACAAATCCGGAGAAATAATCCTCGGTGGGGCTGACGACGCCGTCCGAGGTCTCGTGGCTCTGCGGGCCCGGCGCGATCTCGAGGAACTTCTTCAGGAACGGCTCGACGCCGAAATTCGTAATGGCGGATCCGAAGAATACCGGAGTCAGTTCGCCCGAGAGGATCTTCTCCAGGTCGAAGGGATCGCCGGCCATATCGAGAAGCTCGATGTCATTCTTCAAGGTCTCATAATGATGCTCACTCAGGATACTGCGGAGTGCGGCCTCGTCGTTGATGCCGGCACTGATGGACTTGACCATGGACGCACCATGGTCCTTCGTCTCGTTATCGAAGAGCAGCACCTGCTCACTCTCACGGACATACACGCCCTGGAAATCGCCGTCGGTACCGATCGGCCAATTGACCGGCGTACTGCGGATACCGAGGACCTTCTCGAGCTCGTCAATGAGGTCGAAAGGATTCTTCGCGGCACGGTCCATCTTGTTAATGAAGGTGAAGATCGGGATCCCGCGCTTCCTACAGACGGCGAAGAGCTTGATGGTCTGGGCCTCGACACCCTTCGCGCCGTCCAGGAGCATGACCGCGGCGTCCGCCGCACAGAGGGTACGGTAGGTATCCTCGGAGAAGTCCTGGTGACCGGGGGTGTCCAGAATATTGATGCAGTAGCCGTCGTAGTTAAACTGCATGACGGAAGAAGTGACCGAGATACCACGCTGCTTCTCGATCTCCATCCAGTCGGAGGTCGCGTGATGCGCCGCCTTACGCGCCTTAACGGAACCGGCCATGTGGATGGCACCACCGTAGAGAAGAAGCTTCTCGGTCATCGTCGTTTTACCGGCGTCCGGGTGCGAGATGATCGCGAAAGTCCGACGGCGGTTGATCTCGTTTACAACATTCTGGTCCATATATACTGCCTTTCTGGTCCGGTCATACGCAATACGGGAGAAAGTGATCCGATATGCCGTGCCGGTTTGGTTACTTATACAAAATACGATATAATGATGGTGATCGTTCTCCATAGAAGAAGGAGCCGGGCTCCGCATCAGGCGGCAGCCGAAGAAGGCGATCCGGTTACTTCCTTGGAAAACAAGCCACAACATTATATCAGCCTTGCTCCGTAAGGGCAAGGAAAAGAGGTGTATATGCCTGTAAAAGACGTACGACTGGCAGTGCTTATCGATGCGGATAATATCTCTGCCTCCTATATCAAGCCCATGATGCTCGAGATCGCCCGCTACGGGAACCCGACCATCAAGCGCATCTACGGCGACTGGACCAAGCCCCAGCTCGGCCCCTGGAAGCAGGTGCTCCTGGACCACGCGATCTCGCCGGTCCAGCAGTTCGGCTACACATCCGGCAAGAATGCGACGGACTCGTCGCTGATCATCGACGCCATGGACATCCTCTACACCGAGAGCGTAGACGGATTCTGCCTGGTGTCGTCGGACAGTGATTTTACCAGATTGGCGACACGCCTTCGCGAAGCCGGCAAGATCGTCTACGGCATCGGCGAGAAGAAGACGCCGACCCCGTTCGTTGCGGCCTGTGACCGTTTCATCTTCCTCGAGATCCTGGCGCCGAAAGAGAAGAAGAACCGTGCCTCTTCGAAGACCGTTTCTTCTTCCGATCCTTCTGCAAAAGCACTGTCGTCGGGTTCTTCTTCTGAAGGGGACGGGAAGAGTGCTTCCGCAAAGTCCGGTAAGACAGGGAAGAAAGATGCGGAGGGAAGAAGTGCATCGGAGAATCCGGATGGCAGAAGTGCCGCCGATGCTTCTTCTGAGAATTCCGGAAATACAGAGAGAACGATACTTGAGATCGATGACGCCACCTGTGAACTCATAAGCAGTTCCGTTTCGGATCTGGCCGACGAAGACGGCTGGGCTTTCCTCGGGGATGTGGGAAACCTGGTCAATAAGAAGAGCCCTTCGTTCGACGCCCGTAACTACGGGTTCTCGAAGATGAGCAAACTTATGCAGTCGCTGGATTTCCTGGAGTGCGAGCTGCGGGTCAACGAGAAGAATCCGCAGGTGAAACTCATATATGTTCGCAATAAGGAGGATAATTGAAAGTGCGAAGAAGTGCAGGTGTACTGTTACACATTACGTCGCTTCCCGGCAAATACGGGATCGGCGGATTCGGGAAAGAGGCGGAAGCCTTCGCGAAGAAACTGAAGGAAGCCGGGATGGGGTACTGGCAGGTCCTTCCTTTTACCAATCCGGGGTCGGGGGACTCCCCATACCAGAGTGACTCGGCCTTTGCCGGAAGTCCGCTTCTGATCGACCCGGAGGATCTCTACGAAAGAAAACTCTTAAGCCACGACGAACTGGAGAAGTGCAAGTATCCGGGATCGTGCTACAGCGTGGACTACGCATGGGTCCGCCAGAACCGCATGGAAATGCTCAGAAGTGCTTTTGCCAGAGTGGACGAGAAGACACGTGCAGGCATGCAGGCATTCGAGAAAGACAATCCGTGGGTCAAGGACGTGATCCTTTTCCAGGCCATCAAGGAATCCCAGGGTCAGAAGGCATGGTGGGAGTGGGACGATAAGGCACTGCAGAAGCACGATGCGAAAGCGGTCAGTGCCGCAGAGAAGACGTACCGGGATCTGTGCGACTTCTATCTCTTCATCCAGTATATCTTCTACGACCAGTGGGCGAAGCTGAAGAGCCGGATCAACGAGATCGGCATCTCCGTCATCGGCGACATCCCGATCTACGTGAGCGGCGATTCCTGCGACGTATGGGCGAACCGGTCGCTTTTTCAGACGAATAAGGACGGCTCCTTCAAGAGTGTGGCCGGTGTTCCGCCGGACTATTTCTGCGAGGACGGCCAGCTCTGGGGAAATCCGGTCTACGACTGGGCGGCCCACGAGAAGGACGGGTACGCCTGGTGGCTCAGCAGACTCCATCAGAATTTCAAGCTCTACGACGTGATCCGCATCGACCATTTCCGTGGGTTCTCGCGGTTCTACGCCTGCCCGGCGGACGCGGAGAATGCCAGAAACGGCAAGTGGTATCCGGGCCCGGGCATGAAGCTCTGGAACAGGATATTCGAAGAATTCGGGAAAGAGCCGCCGATCTTCGCCGAGGATCTCGGAGAGACCGACGACGAGCTCATCGCTTTTCTCGAGGAGACCGGGCTTCCGACCATGCGGGTCCTGCAGTTCGGTATGGTGCCGCACGACGACAGTAAGCACATGCCGCATAACTATCCGGAGAACTGCATCGCCTATACCGGTACCCACGATAACAATACGCTTCTTGGCTGGCTCTGGGAGGCGTCCGAGGAGGACAGGAATTTCGCTCTCGAGTACTGCCGGTTCCATGGCAGCAACTGGGGCGATGGCGGTGTCCATGCGCCGGCGTGCCGGGCGATGCTGACGACGGTGTGGTCTTCGGCGGCGAAGCTTGCGATCGCGCCCTTACAGGACGTGATGGGCTTCGGTTCCGATACGAGGATGAATGCGCCGGGCATGCCGACTGGGCAGTGGCGGATCCGCTTCGGTGAGGAATCCATCAACCAGATGGATACGAAATGGCTCAGCAAGCTGAACTGGGTATATAAGAGATTCTAAGTGACTGCGCCTTCGGGAGAAGCAATTCCCCCGGAGGCGTTTCTGCCACGTGCGGGGGAATCTTCGCAAGGCGGACGGACAGCAAGGCGCAAGGCTGCGCCGGAGGGAGGAACCTATGAGTAAGTACATGCTTTCGATCGACCAGGGAACGACATCTTCCCGTGCCATGATCTTCCGTGAGGACGGCACCTGCGTCGCCTCGGCGCAGGAGACCTTCGACCAGCACTATCCGAAACCGGGCTGGGTCGAGCACGATCCGGAGGACCTGTGGAGGACGGTGTGCGACTGTATCCGCCAGGCGCTGGCGAAGGCGAATATCCAGCCGGGGGAGATCGCGGGGATCGGGATCACGAACCAGCGGGAAACGACGATCCTCTGGGAGAAGTCCACGGGAAGACCGGTCTATAACGCCATCGTATGGCAGTGCAGAAGAACGGCCGCCCTCGTAGAGAAGATCAAGTCCTCCGATCCGGAGTTCGTGGAGAAGGTCAGAGAGAAGACAGGTCTGGTGCCGGATGCGTATTTCTCGGCCACGAAGATCCAGTGGATCCTCGAAGAGGTGCCGGGACTGAAGGCCCGGGCCGGTATGGGGGACATCCTTTTCGGCACAGTGGATACCTGGATCCTTTACCGCCTGACGGGCGGGAGGTCCCACGCCTCCGACTACTCGAATGCCTCCCGCACGATGCTCTTTAATATCCACGATCTTGCGTGGGATGAGGAGCTCCTGCAGTATTTCCATATTCCGAAGTGCATGCTGCCGCAGGCACTTCCTGGTGCGTCGGATTTCGGCTCCGTCAGTACGGAGATCCCGGGACTCGAGGCTATCTACGGTGTCGGTATCTACGGCATCCTCGGCGATCAGCCGGCAGCGCTGTTCGGGCAGACCTGTTTCGACAAGGGGGATATCAAGAACACCTACGGCACCGGCTGCTTCACGCTGATGAATGTCGGTGAGGAACCGATCATCTCGAAGAAGGGCCTGGTCACCTCGGCGGCGTGGTCGCTGGACGGCAAGACCACCTACGCCCTCGAGGGGAGTGTTTTTAACGGGGGATCGACGATACAGTGGCTCCGCGACGAGCTGAAACTGATCGATCATGCATCCGACTGCGATGTGCTGGCGGAGACGGTGCCGGACAGTGCGGGCGTCGTGCTGGTGCCGGCGTTCTCCGGACTGGGCGCGCCGTACTGGGATATGTACGCGAGAGGCGCGATCCTGGGACTTACGCGTGGCACGACGAAAGCGCATATCGCGAGAGCGGCGCTGGAGGGGATCGCGTATCAGGTCTACGATCTGGTCTCGCTCATGCAGGAAGAGGCGAACTGCAAGATTACGAAACTTAAGGTGGACGGCGGCGCTTCGGTCAGCCGCTTCATGATGCAGTTCCAGTCCGATATCCTCTCCTGCGAAGTGGACCGGGCGAAAGAACGTGAAACCACGTCGCAGGGCGTGGCGTACCTGGCCGGTCTCTACTGCGGATACTGGAGCAGCATGGAGGTCTTGCGCACACTGCGGCACTGTGATACTCTCTTTACGCCTTCCATGAGTGAAGACAAAAGAAAGAAACTTCTCGGAAACTGGGCGAAGGCTGTTTCGCGTGCAGGAGACTGGGAAGAGAAAGAGTAAAGCCGGAGTGCGGACCTGCGCCCTGGTGGAAATGGGACGGATTTGTGCCCGGATGGAAAGGGAGCGGACGTGGACGCACTTGTTCTGGTGTTTGTGAAGATTGTTGTGGCGGTGACGCTGGGGTTTCTTCTTCGGAAACTCAAGGTCATCGATGCGCATATGCAGAAAGGCCTGTCGGATATGCTTCTTCTGGCGATCCTTCCTTTCTCTATCCTTGCATCTTCGAACTATGAGAAAACACCCGAGGTGACGGAGGGGATGCTGATCACCCTGGTGGCCGCCCTCGGCTACTATCTCCTGTCGCTTATCGCCATGCGGCTTCTGTCCAGGAAACTTCCCTACGAGGAGAAAGAACAGCGGGTATTCGTGACCATGACGGTCTTCGCCAATACGGGATTCGTGGGTTTCCCGCTGCTGTCGGCGCTATATGGAAATGCGGGGCTTCTCATGGCGGTCGTCTTTAACCTGGCCTATAACATCTTCATGTACACTTACGGGATCCATCTGCTGTCCGGTAAGACCGGAAGTCTTCTGAGTATCCTCAGAAATCCCGTGAATATCGCCTCGGTCCTCGCGATTCTGATCTTCATCTCGCCCTTCCGATTCCCGTCCTATGTGGCAGGCCCCGTCGACCTGATCGCGGCGATGACGGTGCCGCTCAGCATGATCATCATCGGATCGAACCTGGCGGCCATGCCTTTCGGCAAGATCCTCTCCGATCTGAAATCCTACTTCATCTCCCTGATCCGGCTGGTCCTTCTTCCGGGCGCGATGCTGCTGGCTATGTATCTCACGGCAAAAGCACTTGAGATCGCGCCGGTTGCGGCGGCGGTGTCGGTGCTGATGTGTGCGCTGCCATGCGGCTCCATGAACGTCATCCTCTCGGAGAAGTACGACTGTGCCCCGGAATTCGCCGCGCGCTCCACCGTGCTCAGCATGCTGCTGTGCATGGGGACACTTCCGCTCTTCGTATTACTGTGTGAGAAACTCTTCATCTGATCCGCTTCGGGTTACCGGCGCGATGCCCTCGATCGTCGATAAGATGTCTTAAATCGGAAGAATCAGGACACGATGCCGGCCGTGCCACCGATGTCGGATGTGCTGCCGGGGGTCGTGCGGATCCAGTAATTCTCGTTATAGATGTTATCCATCTCACTGAAATAGGTCTGCTCGTAGACGCCGCCGTCCGCAAGAATGGTCCGGCGCGACGGTTCGTTATCCGTGTGACAGACCACGAGGACCTTGCTGTGCCCGAGGAGCTTGGCGTAGGGGAGCGCCATGGCGAGCATCCGCTTGCCGTAGCCGCGGCGGCGTTCGGACGGACGCACGGAATAGGAGATGTGTCCGCCGTGCTTACTCATATAGTCATTCAGCTCGTGCTTGATCTCGATCATGCCCACCGGAATACCGTCGCCCATACGGAATGCGACGAAAGGCGTGGAAGGCATGTAGTATGTCGGGGCGGTCTTCTTCGAACCCAGCGTCTCGACGAAGGCGAACCATTCCGCGATGTCGTCGAAGGACTGCAGAAGCGCCGATCCGTAGATATTCTCCTCCCCCCAGTTGAGATACTCATCACGGAAATCCTCCATCTCATCGGCGAAGTCCGTGGTCGGAAGGGTCAGGATCAGAGCATCGTCCGGGACGAATGCGATACAGGTCATCGGGTCGGAGAAGTCGAATTCATAGACCTCGAAGGGAGCGTCCGGCATGTGGCCGACGACGAAGAGGCTGTTTCTTTCCGGGTAGTACTCGGCCCCGCACCAGATGAAATCCGCCCCCGACTCGAAAGCCGCGTCGGAATAATAGCGGTGCTCCTTCAGTGTGTGCAGGTTAAAGATGGAGAAGCCGAAGCGGTCGCGGCGGAAAACATAGTACACGTGCCCGTCCCGGTGGGTGATCATCTCACTCAGCGGATGTGTGTTATCCAGGCAGTCATAGCTTAAGATCAGTTCGTGATTCGGCGTAAAGAGCGAATACTTCGCCGCCTGCCGCATCTCGTCGCCGAGGACGCCCTCGTAGCTTTCGCAGAGGAGAAAATAGCCGTTCGCGAAGCAGCCTTCCTCCTTCGTGCGACGGTTCTCGTCACGGAAAAGGGCCTGTCTCTGCTCTTCGTACTGCTGCGCATATTCAGGTGAAAATGCGACGTTCCTCATAGTTTCCCTGCTCTCCGGTGGGGCCTCCTGCTTTTACCGATGTAGAAGCGCTGGAAAACCCACATAAATATGGATACTAAAAAGTGTAGCATAATGAACAATAATTGACAATCTGACAAACAAATTTTATATTATAGAGTGAAGTAGGAGGGTTTTACATATGGAGATAGCATTCCACTGCCCCAATTGTCTGGCAGATCTTATCTACGACGAGTCAAAAAGTTATACCTGTTGCTTCTGTCATACGGTGTTTACCGGTAAGAACGAGGTGAAAGAGCTCGAAGGCGGTTACTATGTAGGTGACGCCTGGAACGATAAAGTGTATCACAGCTTCCACTGCGAAGAGTGTGGAAGTGATTTTATAGCCAAGCCGGCCACGGCCCAGATGGGGTGTCCGATCTGTTCTTCTGCCACGGTGAAGGACAACGGCGGTATGGTCGGAGCGATGCCGCGCCGCGCCATCCCGTTCACTCATACGAGACAGCAGGCCCAGGAAATGTTCCTGGACTATATCCGGAATAACTCCGCAGTCGGCCGTACGCTGGCCACCGACGAGAATAAGGAACTCCTGCATAAGGTCTATGTTCCGATCTTCCTCTTTACCTATGAGGTCGTGGCGCACGCGCGCGTGACGGCGATGCTCAGGAATAAGGCGGCAGAAGGAAAGACCCTCTTCGGTATCAACGGTACCGAGGGTATTGCCGAGCAGCTCTCGGCACTGCGTTCGTCTTTCTCACGCTTCCAGGCGAACAGGAAAGGCGCACCGAAGGATGCTTCTTCCCAGCCGTCCGAGCATGTCACCGGCGGTGTACTGTCCTGGCAGGGGATCCCCTTCGACGCATCGGGTATCCTTCCGGCCAACGTGATGAATATGGTCCAGCCCTATGACCAGTCGAAGATGGTGCTGGTGAACGAGAAGATCCTTCTGGATACCCCGATCCTCTCCATCACGAAAGATCCGGTCACCTGCATGCAGGACTTCATGGAGCGCATCAAGAAGTGGACACGCCAGATGATCATGGACGCCCACTCCGATTCTTACGATATCTCCTATTTCCAGGATAAGACCGATTACCCGCTGGGCATCGGCGAACTGGTGCTTTTCCCGATTTGGTACATGAAGGGCGAGTATATGGGCAGAGATTTCTACTTCGCCATGAACGGCCAGAACGGTGAAGTGGATGCGAACATTCCGATGAGTAAGGCCGGTTCGAAGAACGTGGGCATCACGTACCAGCAGTACTGGGATAAGTCCCGCTGCACGGCGCTGACCGATACACACTTCGAGTTTAATATCCACGATCCGAGCATCGAGATCCTGGACTATTCCTTCTTCGAGAAGCCGAAGGATTCGAGAGTCACGGCAGACGGAAGGAAGAGACCGGAACCGCGGGACGATCTGAGCCTGGGTTCGGTATATTCTCCTTCTACAGAGAAGAAGGAGAAGAAGCCTTTCTCGGCACTGGATGTCGAGATGGGTGCGCCGCTGAAGCGTGATCCGAATAAGAAGATGACAAAGGAAGAGGAACTGCAGCATGAGCGGGAAGTGACCGCCCGTCTGCGTGTGGCCGCCAGAGAAGAGCCGAGAGGCGATATGGCTGCCGCAGCAAGTGTTCCGAGCTGGGCGAAGGCCGTGACGCCTCCGCCGTCCCAGTCTGCGCCTGCTGCCCGTCCGGCACGTACGAAGAAGGCTTCTGAGGCCAGATCCAGTGCCGCGGCCACTTCGAATAAGCCGCTGTGGGAGAAGACGGAAGAAGAGCTGGAGATGGAAAGAGCGGCCAATAAGCCGATGTCTATGGCTGACCGTCTGGCGAGGGGAGATAAGGACGAGCTCGATCTCGGCACGCCTCCTACCATGAAGATGCCTCCGATCAGCACCTCTTCCAGAAGAGCGCCGAAGGCGGAGCCGGAGCAGGTGGAAGAAGATACGGATACCGATCTTTCCGGCATCCTCGCAGAAGCCCAGGCCCAGGCCGATGCTTTTGCCGCAGAAACAGAGAGCAGAGAAGAATCGAGATCCGGAATCCTCGAGCAGGCATTCCGCGAGCAGATCTCGTCTTCGCCGAGAACGGAAGTCCAGGCAGAGGACGCTTATGAAGTACCGATGCCGAAGGTCCGTCCGTCCCGCCCGGCACGTCCGGCCGCACCGGTAGAGCCGGCGCCGGAAGAACCGGTCAGCGAGGAAGAAGCGGACGCCGAGGAAATGGTCGCCAATATTACGTTCTCGTTTAATAAGAAGAAGCCACCGTTCACGGAAGAGGAGAAGCCCTCTTCTTCGACTGCGATTCCGAGACAGCCGGAGAAAGCACCGGAAGCGGCACAGGGCATCGCGATCATGAACTCCGAGTACGACTCGGGTGTGCTCAGAAGCTCTGATTCCGACCTGGAGACAAGAGAAGAAGAGGATGGCGTTCGCGAGATCTTCTTTAAGCCGCAGCGCGGAACTTCTGCGAATTTCCAGGGCAGTGACGAGAGTGACCGCCCGCTGGCATTCCGCCCGGCACCTTCGCTGGCACGACGCCTTGACGGGCAAGAGCCCGAGATCGTCGATCCGAACGATAACCCGGATAAGATGAACCGTCCGCTGGCACAGCGCCCGCCGGCCCCACTGGCCCAGAAGCGCGGTGATGTGTATGTGGAAGAAGTCGAACCCCATCCGGAGCTCGATGAGAATAACCGTCCGCTGGCGCAGCGTCCGCCGGCCCCGCTGGCACGTGCCGAGGAGATGGGCCCGACGCTGGAGTACATGAGAGAGCAGCCGCTGGATGATAACGTCCATCAGATGCCTTCCATCGAGAGAAGCGGCGGAAGATGGGGCGAGATGCCTGAAGCGAAGGAGACGCCTTCCTGGGCGAAGCCGCAGGAGGCGGCACCGACTGCGAAGTCTGCTCCGGCGTGGGCGAGACCGGCAGGAAGACCTGCCGCGGCAAGACCTTCTTCCAGACCGGAAGAAGACGAAAGACCGGCAGGCAGACCTTCTGCCAGACCGGGATTCCGACCCGCTCCTTCTCAGGATCAGGAAGAACGTGTCGGCGTATCGCCCAGAAACCAGGGCAGAAGCCATATGTCCAGAGATGAACTTCGTGCGGCAGAAGAAGAAGCTGCAAGAAGAGCCAGTGCCGCAGCACATTCCGGTGCTTCCCGTGCCAGAACGCTGGCGGAGAAGAGATCCGCGGAGGAGGAGCAGGCTCCTTCCCAGCCGTCTCCGTTCCGTCCGGCACCGAAGCCGAGAACGCTGGAAGAGAAGAGAAGAATGGATGCAGAACAGAATGCTCCGGAAGCACCGGCTCGTTCCTCTGCTTTCCGTCCGGCACCGCGTCCGCCGGTACGTCCGGATTCTCCGGCGACACGCCCGGCCGCCCGTCCGGCACCGTCTTCGGATGCGACACGTCCTGCACCGCGCCCGCCGGTACGTCCGGGTATGGGTGCTACCCGTCCGGGCATGGGTGCTTCCCGTCCGGGTATGGGAAGACAGTCTTCCGATAGCGGTAATGCCGGAAGACAGGTACCGATCTGGGAGAGAGTCCCGGAGACAGATGGTCCGGTACCGGCATGGGGCAGCTCTGCTGCGTATACCGAAGACAGACCGCGTGGTTCCCTGATGAAGCCGAAGGATCAGGTCATCGACGTCGAGAAGCCGAGAGAAAGACCGACACTTTGGAGACCGGATGGAGAGGCGAAAGAGATCCTGCCGACCGGACTTCACCATAACGAAGAAGAAGCAATCGAAGCGCGCGAGCGTGAACGTGAGCGTGAACTGGGCGGCGGTGCCCGTGAAGTCGTAGTCCCGAAGGCACGTGAGATCGAGCCGAAGACTGCGCCGAGACGTACATTCGCACAGCGCCGTCAGATGGAAGAAGAAGAGAGAAGACGCCAGATCCAGAGTTCCTTTAAGCCGCAGCCGGAAGAGGAAGAAGAGCCGGAGACGGTGAATAAGACTTTCGAATCTTCCCAGTTCGAAGATAAGCCGTCGGTCGTGGCTTCTCTCGACATGCTGCCGGAACCGCTGGAAGAGGAGCAGATCCATCACCTGGCGAAAGACAGCAGCATCCCGGCATTGGCCAGAACCCCGGATATGATCGAGGAAGAAGTGGCCGAGGCAGAGAAGGAAGCCGAGCGGGCGATCCGCGGACTTCCGGACTTCGATCCGGATGGACCGAGCCCTTTTAAGCCGGAATAATTTGGAAGCGATGCGCCGGTTCCTGACAGGAGGACTGTCGGGATCCGGCGCTTCTTTATACCCAGGACGCCGCATC
>JAEEIT010000125.1 GCA_016281535.1 Clostridia bacterium
ACTTCCTGAACATAAGTGCTGGCCGTCTCAAAAGCCACATGCGGATATTTTCTTGAGAGTTCCGATGCACATCGGCGAAGATCATCATGCAGTTTCTGGTCGCAGACCCCGTCATTGCTCACGACAAGCATATCGTTCGTCCCACCGACATTTGCCACACCAAACACACGCATACCCTCTCCCTTGAAAGTCTGCGCGAGCTTTAGTTTTTGGGACGAGCCGATCAGATCGCCTATCGTAAGGTCTTCACTTTCTGCCAGCTGCTCGCTCATAACCACGTCGAAATCATTCAGAACAACATCCTCCGGCACCAGATGCGTTCTTTGCTTAAAGATCTCGAAATCCTCCGGCGTCTGAAAAATAAACCCATTGACCTGGCAGTCAAAGAGCATGATACTCTCGAAATTGAAATATCTGGTGTTGATGTATAGGATCTCTCTTGCTTCCTCCGGAAGCTGCTCGGCAAGTTCCGTCTGCATCCGATGATATTCATCGATCGCATCATTACTGGATCCGTTCACGTAGATATGCAAATACCTGTCGGATTCAGATTTAGATACACGGAAGGTCTCGAGCGGATTATCCACATACATGCCGCCGATGAAGCAGATCGTGATGAAAGACATCATCAGAAGAAGCACCAGTGATCTGCTCCTGTTATTCCGGATATAAGTCCAGGCAGAAAAAGGTCTGATACTCATGTCTATCATGCTCCCTTCACCGAGACTTCCGAGATGCTTCCATCCCAGATCTTCACGATCATGTCCGCATCCGATATGATACTCGTATCATGCGTGATCACCAGTACCAGCCTGTCCTTCGCATATTCCTTCAGTCTTTCCATCACAAGGAAAGCATTCTCATGATCAAGAGAGGCCGTCGGCTCATCTGCGAAAAGCACTTTCGGGTCGTTCATCATCGCTCTGGCGATGGCGACTCTCTGTCTCTGTCCGCCGGAGAGCTTGGTCGGGCGGTGATTCAGTTCGCTCTTCTTCAGCCCGATCTCCAGAAGAAGTTCCTGCGCTTTCTTCCTGGCCTCGGCAACAGGAATCGTCGATGCGATCGTCGCGTTATCCAGTGCAGTCATATAGTTGATGAGATAATGCCTTTGGAATACGAACCCGAACTCATATCTTCTCAAATGCTGCTTATCTCCCTCAGCGATAGCCGACAGAGATTTCCCGTTATAGATCACATCACCGGAAGTCAGTTTCTTCAGTGTGGACATGGTGTACATCAGCGTGGATTTACCGGAACCGGAAGGTCCGATAATGCCCACCAGGCCTTTATCCGGAAAGGTTATGTTTATGCTCTTCATGGCATAGACCTTCTCTTCTTTATCCATATCGTAGATCATGGTGGCATCTTTCAGTTCAAACATCTTTTTTCTCCTTTTTCCACTTGCTTATCATCATCAGGATTCAATCGCATCGATCGTCTGTATCTTTCTCATACCGGTAAAGATCGGTATCTGGGCAACTCCGATCAGCGCCAGAAACACAACCAGGATCCTCGGGATCGCATCACCTCTCCACAGTTTGATCGCGACGCCGATAGGTTCATACAGGAAAGTATGAAGTCCGATAACGGTTAATGCGGAGAGCACAGCGCCGGTCACTACAGAAATAGCCACACAGATCAATATCTCTTTTAAGGCCATGACATAGATCTCTCCCGTGGAGAAACCGATCGAGTGCAGCAGGCACCACTCGCCATGTCTGTCCATGATGTGAAGGGAAAGCACCACGGAAACACAGATCAGAAGAAGCGCACCGGAAACCGCAGTCAGAAGAGTTTGTACCGTCCCCATCGCACCTATCGATTCTTCGTGGTTTTTCAGCGCCTTCGCCTTATCCCGGAACCATGACGTCTCGTAACCGGATTGTTCAAAAGCCTCCTTAGGGTTGATCTGACTTCCCGGTTCTATGAGGAGCAGCTCGTTGATATCGTTCTCACCCGGCTGCGCAATACCAAATGCCAGATAGTAATCCGACTTTACCGTGCCGACGACTTCATAACTGTCTCCCATATACTTCATCAGATCATTATCGTTTTTATGATTATTGATCAGTCTTTTCTCCAGGACGATCTCGCCCGCTTTTTCCGGCATTCTTCCGGAGACAAGTTTCGCATCCATGTGAGAAAGATACTCTTCACAATCCTTCGCTTCTTCAAACAGAAAACAATCAACGGACGTCGATCCGATTACCGAATTCAGCGGCACATACTGCCATGCGAAAGCTTTTGCATCGACGACCCCATCCTGCCGCGGAATACTCGCGCAGGCACTTCTCGCCCGATTCCATGCCTCCATCAGATATTCTTCATCTGTTTCATAATCCGCTCCGTTCATATCGAATTGCGAAGCAACAAGCTGCATCCGGTCATAGGGAGCCACGTCACTTTGATAGAACGGCTCACCGATCCCACCGATTACATAGTTCACGCAATAGATCATCAGCATAAAGACAGAAAGACTGATGATCAGCACAGTCGTACGCACACGGTTGTTCCGGATATATGGCCATGGCGAAAGCTTGGATCTTGATTTACTCATAGCTGTCCATTTCTCCTGCAATTTTTACTACAGTCTCACTTTACTAAACCTTCCCCGGACAAAAAAGTGACTCCGGTCATGTTTTCGGTAACATGACCGGAGTCATATATGCTTACTTCCCTTGTCTCTTGGAAGTGATCAGACCGGAACGAAGAACTTCAGCAGGAAGATGATCGACAGTACGTATGTCAGAATCGATACATCCTTGGCCTTACCCGTGCAGAGCTTGATGACCGTGTAGCTGATGAGAGCCAGGCCGATACCATGTCCGATGGAACCGGAGATCGGCATCGCCAGGAGCATGATGGCTACCGGCAGGAGCTGGGACTGATCAGAGAAATCGATCTGCTTGAGGTTACCGAGCATCAGGATACCGACATAGATCAGTGCCGAAGAAGTTGCCGCCGCAGGAATCAGCGCCGCGATCGGAGCAATGAAGATGCACAGCAGGAAAAGCACTGCCGAAACGAGTGCCGTAAGACCTGTACGTCCGCCTGCCTCAACACCGGAAGCCGACTCTACGAATGTGGTAACTGTGGAAGTACCGGTTACAGAACCGCAGACCGTACCGATTGCGTCAGAAAGGAGTGCTTCCTTCATCTTCGGCATAGAGCCCTTCTCATCGAGCATCTTGGCACGGGAAGCCGTACCGACGAGAGTACCGATAGTATCGAACATGTCGATAATGCAGAATGTAATGATCAAAGTAATGATCGTGAACCAGCCGATCTCGGCAAAACCTTTGAAGTTAAGCTTAAAGAGCGTCGTATCGGCCATATCCTGGAACGGCGGAACGAATGAAGCATTCTCCAGGCTTGCGAAAGGATTTGCCTCGAAGATGATCGCTTCACCTGCCCAGTACACAGCAGAAGCAACCAGCATACCGTAGAGAACAGCGCCCTTCACTTTCTTGTGATCCAGACCAACGATAACGAAAAGGCCGATAAACATGGTCACGACCGAGAGTACCATCCACTTATATCCGTCAGTGCCCATCGTATCCTGAGCAAATTTTGCTGTCAGAGAACCGAAGAAATCACGCATCGCGAAGAAAGGCCCACCTTGTTCAGAGAACACCTGAACATTCGATCCGAAGCCGATGTTCATGAGCATAAGACCGATCGCCGGTCCGATACCGAGACGTACACCCAGCGGGATCGCCTCAACGATCTTCTCTCTGACATTCAGGATCGAGAGAACGACGAAGACCAGACCTTCGATGAAGATGATGACCAGTGCACTCTGGAAGGACTGCAGATACGTCATTCCCGTAAGTGCCACGATGTTGGCCGTTACCACAGCAAAGAAACTGTTCAGGCCCATGCCCGGCGCCATAACGAACGGCTTGTTTGCGAGGAACGCCATGCAGATCGTACCCACTGCAGAAGCAATACAGGTCGCCAGGAATACACCATTCCAGAGCGCGTGTCCCTCCGCGCCGAATCCCGTGAGAAGATTCGGGTTCAAGGCGATGATATACGCCATCGTCATGAAAGTCGTCAAGCCCGCAATGACTTCCGTGCGGACCGTGGTGCCGTTTTTCTTCAGTTGAAACAGCTTTTCCATACCTATTACCTCCTCTTTTTTGAGGATCCTCCGGCAAAAGAAGTGAGAACCGGATTCTCCCCCTCACCTCCGTAAATTACGGAAACTATACTAAAAGTTTACGCCAACCGAGGAGGCATATCAATACCAAACATCGAGAATTCATACGCATTTCTTCCCAAGAAAAAACAGATCTATCACAAGAAGCGTACTCCCGCTACCGTGATAGATCTGCTGGCATATGTATATATATTTTTTTCGATTATTCTTCGTAAAGAGCGGTCGAGAGATATCTGTCACCGGAATCCGGAAGAAGAACGACAACATTCTTTCCAGAGAACTCTGGACGGGCAGCCACCTTCAGCGCAGCGAATGCCGCCGCACCGGAAGAGATTCCTACCAGGACACCCTCTTCCTTACCGATCCGTCTTCCCGTGGCAAAAGCATCGTCGTTACTTACCGGGATCACTTCGTCGTATACAGAAGTATCCAGTACTTCCGGTACGAAACCTGCGCCGATCCCCTGGATCTTATGCGCACCGGAACGGCCTTCCGAAAGAACAGGAGAATCCTGCGGTTCCACGGCGATGACCTTCACATCCGGGTTCTGGGACTTAAGATAAGCACCTACACCGGTTACGGTTCCACCAGTACCGACACCGGCAACGAATACATCGACTTTTCCGTCGAGCTGCTCCCAGATCTCGGGACCTGTTGTGACCTTATGGATCGCCGGATTCGCCGGGTTCGTGAACTGGGACGGGATGAAGCTGTCCGCGATCTGCTCATGCAGTTCCTGTGCCTTGGCGATCGCGCCCTTCATGCCTTTACTTCCCTCGGTCAGAACAAGCTCGGCACCATAGGCTTTCATGAGCTTTCTTCTCTCGACGGACATGGTCTCCGGCATCACGATGATGATCCGGTATCCACGTGCCGCCGCTACGGATGCAAGTCCGATACCGGTATTACCGGATGTCGGCTCAATGATGGTCGTTGTCGGCTTCAGGACACCCTTTGCCTCCGCGTCGTCCAGCATCGCCTTCGCGATACGGTCCTTCACGGATCCGGCCGGGTTGAAGTACTCAAGCTTCGCGAATACCTTCGCCGAAACACCCTCGGATTTCTCAATGTGTGTCAGTTCAAGAAGCGGAGTCTTTCCGATCAACTGATCTGCAGAAGTTACAAAATCTGACATAACGTGTACCTACTTTCTCACTCTTTATTCTATTTTTATCTCAAATACGGAGGATCCGGTTCCGTATCTTCCCGGACCTCTGCGACCTGTGGGACCGTCGCAGAGTCATCCGGTGAAATACAATTTCTATACGATTATTTAACCTTAGCGAAGCCTTCTTCCAGGTCAGCAAGAATATCATCGATATGCTCGGTGCCGATGGACAGACGGATCGTGGTCGGCTTGATCCCTGCTTCCAGAAGTTCTTCTTCAGACAGCTGGGAGTGTGTGGTCGATGCCGGATGGATAACGAGAGACTTCACGTCTGCGACATTCGCCAGCAGGGAGAAGAGCTTGAGGCTCTCTGTGAACTTCTTGGCCTGCTCGGCGTCACCCTTCAGCTCGAATGTGAAGATCGAACCGGCACCATTCGGGAAATAGCGGTCATAGAGTGCCTTCTGCGACGGAGTCGACACAGACGGATGGTTGACCTTCTCTACCTGCGGATGATTCTCGAGGAATTCCACGACCTTAAGGGCATTCTGAACATGACGCTCAACACGGAGAGACAGAGTCTCAAGGCCCTGCAGGAGCAGGAAGGAGTTGAACGGAGAGATTGCCGCACCCTGGTCACGGAGAAGTGTCGTTCTGATCTTAATGATGTAAGCAATATTCCCGACAGCCTGCGTAAATACAACACCGTGATAAGACGGATTCGGCTGGCTGAGTCCCGGGAACTTATCGTTCTGTGCCCAGTCGAACTTACCGCCGTCTACGATCACACCACCCATTACAGTACCATGACCGCCGATGAACTTCGTAGCAGAGTGCACGACAATATCGGCACCATGCTCGATCGGGCGGAGATTATAAGGTGTAGCAAATGTGTTATCTACGATAAGCGGTACACCATTCTCATGTGCAATCTTCGATACCGCTTCGAGATCCAGGACATCGGAATTCGGGTTTCCGAGTGTTTCCGCGAAGAAGAGTTTCGTATTCGGCTTTACGGCCTTTCTGAAATTCTCCGGATCATCCGGATCGACGAATGTCGTCTCGATCCCCTGCTCACGGAGTGTATGTGCCAGAAGGTTGAAAGAACCACCATAGATGTTCTTACTGGCTACGACGTGATCACCGGCAGATGCGATGTTCTGGATCGAGTATGTGATCGCCGCAGCACCGGAAGCCACTGCCAGTGCAGCGACACCGCCCTCAAGCGCTGCGATTCTCTGCTCGAATACATCCGATGTAGGGTTCATCAGTCTCGTATAGATGTTACCGCCTTCGGTAAGAGCGAAACGGCCGGCTGCCGTGGCAGCATCCTTAAATACATAAGAAGTGGTGGCATAGATCGGTACCGCACGGGCATCCGTACCCGGATCCGGCTGTTCCTGACCAACGTGGAGCTGTAATGTTTCAAATTTATAGTTAGACATAGTAAATACTTCCTTTCGAAATCAAATGTGTAGTTTTATGCTTCTTCCAAGACAACAAGAAAACAGGAGGATCCCCCGTCTTCTTTCACACGGCTATCCTCAATGGCCGTATCTTAGACAGATCGCATTTATTTAGTTTGGTAAATTAAGATGGACATAAAGCATGAAGAACATCCGACGCGCATGCACGTCTTCTCTTCACACATCAGAAACATCGACACATTCGTCCGAAGCGGTAGTTCTCTCTATTCAGTTTTACAAGAAGCAGTAATCTCGTCATACTACGATTTCCTTCCTTAAAATCTGAAAGATATAGTCAGCATTTACCTACTGGCTGAGTAGGTTATTGAAAGAATACAACAACTCACCTACTGTGTCAATAGGTAATTTCAAATTTCTTTTTTCCTTTGTCCTGATTACGGCATTGAATGGATCACTTTCTCATAACCCTACCTCCATGACACATGAGGAGACTTTCTCAAAAAACCTATCATGTTTCTATATAGGTTACAAGAAAAATCCTGAATCTAC
>JAEEIT010000126.1 GCA_016281535.1 Clostridia bacterium
TCATCTCGCTTCCATACGTCTCTTTAAAAAGCGCTGCGCTCTGCTTGAGTTTCTCGTTGATGATGTTGACCAGAACATGCACGGAGAGCTTATTGAACATGATGACGTTTCCGGCGAATACCCGGGAACAGAATGCGGGCGAGAGCTCTTCTTCTGCGATGATCTCTTTCTGGATCACGGAGCGGTGCAGAGACGAAAGATTATCCTGCTCGGATTCTTCGTACAGTTTTTTTCCTGCGTTACTGGTGAAGATAATGATCGTGTCCTTGAAGGATACGGATTTTCCTGTGTACTTATCTTCGACCTCTCCTCCATCGAGCATCTGAAGGAGCATGGTGATAATGTCTTTATGCGTCTTCTCGATCTCATCGAAAAGGATGATCGAGCCGGGGTTCTTCTTGACAAACGAAGTCATGGCTCCCTCGTGGGCACCCTGATAGCTCTTCGGGGTACCGATCAGAATATTGAGGGAATCCTGCTGGGAATACTGGCCCATGTCGAGGGTCAGGAACGGGACATCCAGGATCTCCGCTGCGGTCTTCGCCAGATAGGTCTTACCGACTCCGGACGGGCCTGCGAAGAAGAATGTGGATTTCGGTCCCTTCTTATCTTCGTCATCCCGACGGAAAAGGCGGCTCTGGAAGTACCCCTGGGCGAAGAGTCGGATCGCATCGTCCTGACCATAGATCTTCACCTTCAGACGTTCATACAAACGATTCACTTCAAGCGTCAGCTCATCGAGGGAGACGGGTTCGCTGATGTCGGTGGTTTTCTTCTCTTCGGACTTCTCCTCAGACTTCTTCTTAGAAGCTTTTTCTTCCTTCGAAGCCTCGTCGTCGGTCTTCTCCTCGTCCTCGTCGGGCTTTTCGTCTATGGTCTTCGGCTTCGGCTGTCTATCTCCCAGATTGTTATCGTTCTGCGGGTCCTCGCGCTTCGGGACAGTCTCCAGGTAGTCGAGCACATCGTCGAGCTCGTTTCCTTCTTTTACCGAAGAAAGTCCGGGCACGTCTTCAGAAAGAAGCTCCTTCAGGATCTTTGAAGCCGCGGAAGAGGCATCCGAAGTCTCATATTTGGCCATGGTCTTCTCGATCCTCTCCGGATCGGAAGCAGGGATCTCTTTCCCCTTGATAAAGGGCGCGGCCGCCTTCAGGAGCTGGATATCGATCTTCTTGTCTTTAAAGATCTGCACGATCTGCTTTAGTTCATCGCGCTCCTTCTCATCGGAGAAAATGGAATCCAGAATCTTCTCGTCCATCGACGCCAGTTTCGCATAACCGCAAAGAACTTCCAGCACAGACCTCTTCTGGTCTTTGCCGAAAGTATCTGCGGTCAGCTTCTCTACATACTTGAAGACATTGTTATCTATCATGAGAAACGAACCGTCCCTTCGTTATTCGTTATAAAATGTGATTGCGGAGCCCAAGAACGCTCCCGGGCCCCGCCTCATCTATGGTTTTCTACTTACCCGTTTACATTCCTGAATATTGATCAGGAGAAGATACCCTTCATGATGTCCGGATAGGCTTCGTCGATGATGCCGAGCATCTGGAAGCAGCACTGCTGTACTTCCGGTCCGCAGCTGTCGAGCTGAATGACCGCGTCATCGGCAGCCGTGATCGTGCAGTCCTTCTCATCGACTGTGAACTTGATCCAGCGGTACTTATCATTCAGATCGTTTACGAGCTTAAACATCTTGTCCAGCTTCTCTTCCGGGAACTTCGCAACTTCAAATGCACGGATCGCCACGCCCTTCTCATTGTTATCGAAGTGGATAACCAGACGCTGGGAACCCGGACGGTTCTTCATGGTGAAACCCGCGAGGATCACTTCCTGATTGTCGCCGGTGAGATCGTACTTCAACTCTTCCGAATCGAAGTAAGCTGCTGTAACCTTTGCTGCCATATTCGCCATAACAAATACCCTCCATAGCTAAAAAGTAAATATGCTTTGATTATACAACGTGTACATAACAAGCGCAACAATCTTTACTATAATTGTTAATTATGACAAGTAGATGTTCTGTGAACAGGGAGCGTAATCGGCGTTCTCCCCTCTTGCGATTTCACCACTTCTGCGATAGAATGTGTGTACAATATGTGTGTACATCTTTGTGAATGCTTGCTAACTTGCTAGATCAGCATATGCCCTTACGAAAGGATGAGTTTTATGGTACCGACACGGGTTTTTAAGAACGGAAATAGCCAGGCGATCCGGATCCCTCAGGAGATGCGGACGGATACGCAGGATTACTACATCACGAAAGTCGGCAAGGTCTTCATCGCCTATCCGGCGGACGACCCATGGACCGCAACACGGATGGCGATCGGTGCTTTTGCCGAAGACTACATGAAGAAGAGGGAACAGCCGTCCTGGGACGAGGTGGAGAAACGGGAGGAACTGTGATGTACCTTCTTGATACGAACGTCTGCATTTCCCTGATGAAGGATCAGTACCCGGCGCTGACGGCGAAGGTCCTCTCGATGGATCCTTCCCTTCTGCTTATCTCTTCTGTAACAGTGTTCGAGCTGGAATATGGGGCCTCGAAGAGCCGGCAGAGCGAGCGGATGCGGTTCCAGCTGATGATGTTTCTCTCGGCCTTTACGGTTCTTCCTTTCGACGCCGACGATGCGTTTGCTGCGGGGCGGATCCGTGCGGATATGGCCGCAAACGGCACACCGATCGGCCCCTACGATCTTCAGATCGCGGCGCAGGGACTGTCAAGGAAGCTGACTGTGGTGACGCATAACACAGGAGAGTTCTCGCGGGTAAACGGGCTTCAGGTGGAAGATTGGGTGAGCTATTGAGGAAACGGGAGCGGCGTGATACTATTTCCTTATATAGGTTTATAAACAAGCAGGCGATGGGATGGTTTCGGATGTAGCCGCAAAAGCCCGCGCAGTCTGCTTCTCGAGGTGCATTAATGAAGATCTGTGCTTTTATCGGAGATATGTATCGGGATTATTCGTCGGAGATCATTCTGACGATTCAGAAGTATGCGACCGAGCGCGGACACCGCGTGGACGTCTTCGGCAACTGCTCGGTGCCGAGTGAGAACCCTCTGCACGCCGAGGGCCTGAAGAAGATTCTTTCTCTTCCGAACTATTCCGACTATGACGGCATTATCCTCTGCTCGGATACGCTTCATCACGCGGGCCTGAACTATGAACTTCTCGAGCACCTGACTACCGCTTCGGATCTGCCGCCGGTGGTAAGTGTCCGCGCGGAGGAGTCGGGCTTCTATTGTGTCGTGCCGGACAACCGCCAGATCATGTACGAGATCGCGAAATACGTCATCGGCAAAGTCGGATGCGGCGATATCGGATTCGTCACGGGCCGGGAGGATCTGCAGGATTCGCACGAGCGCCTCGCAGGATTTGAGGATGCGATGATCGAAGCGGGCTATAAGACGTCCGCGGACCTGATCTTCCACGGCAATTACTGGACCAACCAGGGTCCCGAAACCGCGGACTTTTTCATACGGAAAGACGGCTCTCTTCCGAAGGCCATCATCTGCTCGAATGACTATATGGCGATCGCGCTCATCGACGAGCTGATGGAACGTGGGTATAAGATTCCGCAGGATACGCTGGTCACGGGCGTGGACAACATGGACGCTTCAGCCGTGCATGTGCCGTCACTGACGACCTCCGACATCCCCGAGGAGACACTCGGCCGGACGGCGGTCGACTGCCTGGAGCGGATCATTGCCGGCGAAGATGTGGACCTGTGTACTTCTGTTTCCGGCCGCCTGATCCTCCGTGAAAGCACCGGGGATTCTTTGAAGGAGAAAGACTATAGTGAGCTGCACCGCCGTCTGGATGCGCTGCAGCGGAATTACTACGATAAGACACGCGCCTTCGTTCTCTTAAGTTCCGACTACGAGGATGTGCTCACTTACGATGACTGCGTGTACCATACCCTCGACAACCTCAACGGGCATGGGCTTTTCAATCAGATCTTCCTCTGTAAATACTGCGAGACTGACCGCCAGGTGGTGGGCTATTGTATCGATGGCGTCAGCACCCGTTCCGAGATTTCTTTCCCGAATTCCAGGACGCTTCCGGAGCAGTTTGATACGGTTGCCTCGGGGCTTCGCATCTTCCTTCCTGTCTTCTATAAGAGTGAGGTGTACGGTTACACCTGCTTCGTGCTGAAGGACGATGTGCGCTATATCCTCGACGAGAAGCTGGAGTTCACGATGGTGCTCCTGGGCCAGACCCTGAACCGTCTGCGTCTTTATGAGAAACTCTTCGAGGCGAAGAACGTCATGGATCTGTACATCAAGGACGCGCTGACCGGGCTATACAACCGTCGCGGGTATGAGAAGAAGATCGCGGAGTTCTTCAGTGACGGAAAGACGCTCGACCAGAAGATCGCGGTGGCCAGTATCGATATGGACTGCCTCAAGGAGATCAACGATACCTACGGGCACACCGCCGGAGATGAGGCGCTGAAGGAGATCGCGCATTGTCTGAGCGTCTCTCTTCACGAAGGCGAGGTCGCGGCCAGAATGGGCGGCGATGAATTTGCCGCGGTCCTGATCCTCAATAACTCCGCCCGCATCGGACAGTTTATCCGTGCTTTCCGCTCGGCGATCAAGAAGACCAACGCGGAGAATGGGATGGACTTCACGCTCGGCGCCAGTGTGGGCACCTGCGAAGTCACTGATTTCGAAACGCTCATGGAGTGCATGAGTAAGGCCGATAAGATCATGTACATCGAGAAGAAAACGAAGAAGCACAGGACCTGAGTTCTTTCTACATGCTGTAATACTTTACCAGGCTGTCCCTGTCCGTGATGCCGTAGTCCGCGTAGTCAAAGCTTGCTTTCTCAACGGCGATCCGCTCGTACCATTCCATGGTCTCATTGATATTCGGTATATCCACCTTGGCAAATTCGCCGATCTGCTGGATGATGCGCAGCCCGTAGGAAAAGTCTGCCGTGAAATACCTCGAGTGCAGGTCCGGGATATATCCGCCATCGACACGGACAGAAGGTGTGCCGATCCCTTTAAACGCCGCGATACTGCTGAGCTTTCTGGTCATGGATGCTGCGTCCGGAGATTCGTAGTATTCGGAGAGCGGAACGACGTGATCGAGCTTCAGTTCAGGAAGCGCCCGGCAGATCTCCTGTAGCTCCCTGTCACAGGCAAGGAGGAGACGGGATGACGCATCGTCCCATTCTTCGTAGAAAAGCGGGATCCTCTCGTAGACCACGCCTTCGCTATACGTCTCAAAAAGCGCCCGGATCCGGGTCGTGTGGAGTATCGGATTCGACGGGGTGAGTGTCAGATTCAGTATGCCGTCCACGGGTTCGCACGGGATCTCGAACAGATCCTCGAGGAGGCGTCCACACTCCTCATTCATGGAATTCGGAAGGGACGAGACATACAGCCGGCTCTTGTAGCCGGTCGACTTCACGACGCTTCCTCTCGTAACCAGTCTTGCGATCGAGGGCACACGCTGGATCAGGAAGAAGGTGTTTCCTCTCTCGATACACGGGCGGAACATGCATTCACTTCCGCCGTTTCCCGGCACCACACCGATCCAGGCGTCTTTACTCGCATAGGTATAGATGGCCTCCGCACACGGGCCGATGAGATTTGCCGGGAGCGTGACGAGAATGCAGTCTGCATCTTTATACCCCTCGCGAGGGTCATTCGTCGCGCGAAAGATCCTGCCCTGACGCAGGACTTCGCCCTTCTCATCCACGATCTTCAGGTCTTTCTGAAATACTTCAGGCGAGGATGTGACGATCGTGACTTCGTGCCCCTTCTCGGCGCAGTGCACGGCGATCAGAGTGCCTATGTTCCCGCCTCCGACGATCGTAAACTTCATGTATCGCCCAGTACCTTTCTCAATGCGGACAGAAGCGCATCGTTATCTTCTTCGTTCCGTACGGCAAGGCGCAGGTAATTTCTCCCGTTCGTCTTGGTCGTGAGTTCCTTGATCAGAATATTATGGCGCACCAGAAGGACCTTCAACAGTTCTTTAGCATCGATGCCTTGATTCAGTTCCACCATGATGTAGTTCGCCTGGGACGGAATCACGCGGATGCCGCCGATCTTCTTCAATTCTTCCGCGAAGCGGGCTCTCTCGGCACGGATCCTCACCAGTGCGGCCGCATAGTCGCTCTTATATTTCTCCTCGATCTGCATGTAGAACTCGGCAAAGGAGTTGATGTTCCAGATCGCGATGTCTTTCTTCATGGAAGCGATCATCTCCTCATCACCCGAGGCCAGCACCCCCAGGCGAAGACCCGGCACACCGTAAGACTTAGAGATACTTTTCATCACGTATAGGAACGGGTGGTCCGTAAGGATCTTCTGGTCGATCAGCGTAGGATCTTCCTCGTCGGCAAAATCCACGAAAGATTCGTCGATGACGAGCTTGATGCCTTTCTTCCCGGCCCAGTCGATCATGCGGAGAAGATCCTTCTTCGGGATATAGTTGCCGCTGGGGTTATCGGGATTGACCACGACCAGATTGGCGATGTCCTTGTCGTCGAAGAACGTCATCAGGTCATCGGCCGTGTAGGAGTAGTCCTTGTTGTCCGGGGTAAAGTCCACGGAGTTTTCCCGCGCATAGCGGTTCGGGTATTCGTCGAAGGTCGGGCGTACGAAGCCCACACGTCCCTGAAGGAAACTCATCAGGCTCTTGATCAGCTCTGCGGCGCCGTTTCCAACGACGATGTTCTCCTGATGCACGCTGAAATTCTTCGCGGCGAGGAGGCTGTTGACGGCAAGGCCGGACGGGTATTGGGTCAGGAGCGTGTCGAAGTTCGCACGGATCTCTTCTTTCATCCGCATCGGCGGGAAATAGGGATTGACGAGATAGCAGAAGTCGAGGAGTTTCGGATAACGCCAGTATCCGCCGTAGCGCTTCTGCAGGAGGTGCACCCGCTCGTCCTCGTCCGGAGCGAAGATCGACTCGGCGATGTCCAGATCCTGTATGTCGTCGATCTCGTACCAGCGCTGCCCGTCCAAGCGTTTCGCGCGGATCTCCGCATCGTCGAGCATCGTGATCACGCGAAGGACCTGCTCGTAATATTCGTTCTCGCCCAGTGCGGTCTGATAGGCCTCGAGGAAAGGCACGTAATAGGCCTGCGAGAAGTGTTTCGAGAACTTATAGAGGTTGACGGTCTTGTAGTAGTCCTTGATTTCTTTAAATACGAATTTCTTGCCGGGAACAAAGGCATCGATGGTGTCGTCGTCCCGGATCTTTACGCATGTGCCGTCCATCCAGGACTCGTACTTGTCCACGAGTGCCAGTGTGTCTCGGGGATCCTTAAGCAGGACCTCCAGTACGGAGTCTTCGAAGATCAGGTCGGATTCGAAGAGGATCGTGTCTTCCTTGCAGAGCCAGTCCCGCGCGAGTGCCAGAGAATAGATATTGTTGGTCTTGTCATAGATCGGGTTCTCGATAAAGACGATCGGGGTCTTGATGTCGAGGGTGCCGATATAGTCGATCAGTTTCTGTCCTTCGTATCCGACGACGATGATGATCCTGGACATATGCTGTTTCTCGATCTGGTGAAGCATGCGATCGATAAGCGTCACTCCGTTAACTTTCACCATGCATTTGGTATTGTTCTGAGTGAGTTCTTTTAACCTTTTGCCCATTCCGGCCGCCAAAATCACTGCCTGCATATGCGCCTCCTGATCGTTTCTTTATGCTTCTTCAAGCACTGTCGAGGGTGTTCCCCGAAATCCAGTCGAGGGTGTCAATTTTCCTTTATTACAGTATAACGCCCCGCGACTTTCTGAACAAGACTTGACCATTCTTCCCGGGATAGTCACGCGCGGGCGGCGGGGCACGAGGGCTTCCCTTTGTCGCGGGCGGCGGGGCATGGCGCGGGCGCTTCTCGCACTGCCCTCAGGCGGCAGAACGGCGGGAGCGTGTGGCGGGCACGAGCGGCGAGAACGGGGCATAAAGAAAACCCCCGAGGTTCTTCACATCGGAGGCGTATTCTTTAGTTATTCAACTGTACAAACTCAAAAAACTTTAGAAGTGAACTCTTCTATTATCTTCACTCAAGCAACGGGAGGATTCAGCTGTTCCGGTTGCCTGAGTTGTGTGTTCATCCTGCATCGGTCTGTCCTCCTTTGTTCTTTCTATGGCTTTATTCTATAGAACAAAAATGGAGGCACTATGGCGCATTTGTTAACAAAATGAGAAGGAATCATCTCCGA
>JAEEIT010000127.1 GCA_016281535.1 Clostridia bacterium
CTACGGATGCTATGAACAGGGAATCTGGCCGGATGAGTATACCTGGAGCGGAAGCGGACTTCCGACACTTCCTTGTGAAAACCCGGAAGCAACGATCGTAATAGATGCTGTAGATGCAACTTCTGTCACCATCCGCGCCACACTGATCAATCAGAGTGAAGAAGAGAGCTGCCAGGCAATCGACGAAGTGTTCCAGCAGAATAATTACAACATCTCTTATCCGGATGGCGATGCCGATGCGAACTACCGGTATGTCTATGTGGATATCGACGACGTTCCTTGCGGGATCACCTACTATGGTTATGAAGGTGAACTGATCGTTTCGATCAGAAATCTGATTGCAGATGAATTGCAATGAGAAACATCAAGAAAGACGAAAGGAAGAAGCGGTGCCTGCGCACCGCTTCTTTTTTTCGGACCAGATGTAAACCCGTTCAAGGATCAGGGCTTGATGCCCAGATCCATCAGATGTCTCTGGCACGTGCCGCTGTATATGATCCGCTTGATCGTAAGCGGAACGCCCATCACACCACAATACGTCATCAATGCTTTTTCTTCCGCAGCTGTCGGGTTGCGGCCAAATGCAGCCTGGCAGGCGATACGGATAGCCTGTCTGGATGTGGCGCTCTTAAAAGCACCTTTTGCCTGGTTTTGGACATACAGATCCCAGAGGAAATCCGTACCCTTGATCTCCTGCCTGCTGAGCTTATACATAACCTGATCAAAGCTTTGGACAGTCCGTTTCAGTCCGAATTCATAATTCGCATTCATTACGAAATCCTCAACAGCTCCCGGATACACACGGACACTTATGGATGTACCCATTTCTTTCTGATTGACGAAGAATGAAAAATTGTATCTTCCTGCCGGAAGAGTTCTCAGATCAAGCGCCCGGGTCATTTCTTTACTGCAAAAAATGGAACCTTCATTTCTGTTGCCGGGATTACAGAGGTGCGCAAGAGTCGGCGTCCCATAAGCCGAAGGAATATTGACCGTTGAGGTCACTTTGCGGATGGTGCGTTCACTATCGTAATCGATCACCTCCAGATACAGAGTGAAACTGGTTCCGACGTTCACGAAGTCACCCTCTAGGAACGCATTCGCGTATCCCTGTCTGATATAATATGTACCATTGTGGTTCGTATACTCTCTATAAGCGGGATGGCCGAGCCAGTTTGTAAAACCATCATCTACAGCGAGGTTACTGACATACGACCGGCCGGCTGCAAAAGCACTTCCGAATGGGATGAAAAGGATCACCAAAGCCATCAGAAGTGCAGCGGCTTTCGCCTTACACTTTGATTTTTCCATACAATTACTTCCTTTGTTTCTGTTATTGAGATTTTGATCGATTACAACAAACCCATTCTTTGACGATCACAACATGGATAGATTACCACTTCCGAAACCGGTTTACTCCGACTATCCTTCCGAATTGTATAACAATCTTCCGAAGAGAAAAACTTCGATGGTATGATCAGCCCGGATAGGCTCCGTGACTTCCGATATAGTCTACCTCGTCCGGATCGCCGAATGTAAAGATCCTCTTGTACCCGGCACCACCTTCCGAAAGCAGATCTTGATCAACGGTATAGAATACCAGCACCTGCTTTCCTACCTCATGTTCTTTCCCCTTGGGACATATCACGCTGCAGAATGCCGCGTCCGTGTACGACTCCCGTATGCCATTCTGTGCTTCTTCGTGACCGGAAACCGTAACCAGTTCACAGTACCAGCCGTCCGCTCCCTTTATGTCCTCGGCGAAAGCCTCCTCCATCATCGCATCTGTGATCTGAAGCTTCGTACTGACACTTTCACTTTCGTCGCTCTCTCCGTAGATTTCCGGATTCCACTTCGTCTCAACGGTCATATTCTTCGCCGATCCTTTTGCAAGATACGTACCCATGAATACTGTCGCGCCGAGAAACAGAAGGCCCATGACGCAGGCGAAGATGATCACACCCGGATGTGTCACGACCGGAGATTGGACGCCCTCGGGATGTCTGGGATCGATCCGGATCGGCACCGTCTGACCCAGAGCGATATCCGAATTCTTCTTCGTTTCGAACTCGTCATACACGGCTTCATAGGAAACACCGTTATATGTGTAGGAGAACAGCGGCGACGTCTGGATGAAAGTATGCATCATGTGATTCGACCCTTCCGATCTGTCCACACATCTTACATATCCTTTGCAGACTGCGTGCACTTCTTCCGTATAGATAAACTTTCCGGAAAAAGCCTTTAAGATGAATACCAACGGCAGAGCGATTCCGGAGAGTCCGAACAGGATAGTGACCATGAGAATGAACACTTCGGCTCCCGAGAAGTGCGATCGGAAGAGAAGAAGGAGGATAATGGCGGCCGCGCCCAGAGAAATGAATACTCCTAAGATCCTGTTTATGTAGGCTCTGCTGGCCGATTCGACGATACTGCCCTTTCCTGTAAAGATCATGGAAACACCGGCGAATAAGAACACGGCGGAGAAGATGAAACCGAATATCAGGATCTCCTTGATGATCAGGGCTACGATCAGCGAGGCGAAGACCAGCATGCCAAGAACGATACCGATCATGGCACGTTTTCTCTTGGCCGCCTCTTTCTCGGGGGACAGTTCCGGTTCCTTGATTCCATAGAAGTTCCGGTTCAGATCGCGGACATCCATGGACATATATTTCCTGGGCAGATCATAGTATTCAGAAAGGAGCTCGGAAGATCCTTCCTCGCTCAGTATCTGCTCTTCGCTGAACTTCCACGTGACGTTATCCTTGTAGTAATGCATGGTCCATCCGTCCTTCCCTATCTGCCATTATAACAGATAACGGCTTCCGGCTGGAAACTATGGGGAAAGACGGGCATCTCATTCGGCAGAACTCCTTTCTGTTCTGCGCGAAGAGGAAGCTTCGGAGGGTGGCCGAAAATGGTTTATGCAAGGACGCCTTTGCCGTTCATGAGGTATTTGTCGCATTCTCTCGCGGCGCCGCGTCCTTCGGTCAGGGCCCATACGACGAGGGACTGTCCACGGCGCATGTCACCTGCGGCGAAGACGCCGTCGACGCTTGTACGGAACTTCCCGAATTCTGCCGAGACATTACTTCTTGCATCGCGGGAAAGGCCCAGTGCGGACGGGATCGTATCTTCCGGTCCCAAGAATCCCATCGCCAGGATCACCAGATCCGCATCGATCGTTCGTCTCTCCGAATCGATCGGTACAGGAATCATTCTTCCGCTGGCGGGATCCTTCTCCCAGGAGACCTTCACCACCTGCAGTTTCTTGACGTTTCCTTTGCTGTCGCCTATGAATTTCTCCGTCGACATGAAGTACTGTCTCGGATCCTCACCATAGGCATACGCCACCTCTTCCTGGCCGTAGTCCGTCTTCTTGACGAACGGATACTCCGGCCACGGGTTATTCGCTGCACGCACGTCCGGAAGCGGTCCCATGATCTCGAGCTGCACGACACTCTTCGCGCCCTGACGGACCGCCGTGGCCGAGCAGTCGGTGCCGGTATCTCCGCCGCCGATGATCACGACATGTTTTCCTTTCGCTGAGATGGGAAGTTCCGGTGCTGGTCCTTCTTTATCGAAATGATCCTTCGAAAACAGTGCTTTTGTATTCGTGCGAAGATAATCCACAGCGAAGTGGATCCCCTTCAGTTCTCTTCCTTCTACTACGAGGTTCCTCGGTTTCGTCGCACCGCAGCATAGCACGACGGCATCGAAGCTGCTGCGGATCTCTTCGACCGTGATATCGTGACCGACCTCCACTCCGCAGCGGAAGCTTACTCCTTCTTCCTCCATGAGTTTCACCCTTCGGAGGATCACCTGCTTATCCAGTTTCATGTTCGGGATACCATACATCAGAAGTCCGCCGGGACGGTCCGCTCTCTCGAATACCGTCACGCTATGTCCCGCGTGATTCAGCTGATCCGC
>JAEEIT010000128.1 GCA_016281535.1 Clostridia bacterium
CAAGGAAGGTCTTGTTCATATCTCCAAGATGTCCTGGAACCGTGTGGATACAGTTGAGGATGCCGTGAAGGAAGGCGATGTCGTGAAGGTAAAACTTCTCGAAGTCGACAGCCAGGGCAGATACAACCTCTCGATGCGTGACTGCATGGAGAAGCCGGAAGGTTATGTTGAAGAAGAGGCCGCTCCGAGAAGAGGCGGAGACCGCCCGAACCGTGAGCGCCGTGGCCACGGTGACCGTGGAGACCGTTTCGAGAGACGTCCGAGAAGAGATTCCGATAAGAACAGTGACGAAGGAAGTGCTCCGCACCCGGGTTCCCGTTCCCGTGAGTTCTGATCCGGTACGATTCACATAAGTCGAACAGGTAAAGAGGGTAACTGCGAAGTTGCCCTCTTTTTATATTTCTGAACGAAAAGCACTTTATTCCCGAAGCGGGCGTATCGTTTTGTTCTTTTTGTTGACACCTATCCTTGTTGTGTTAGAATTGAACTAGCGTCGGGGTGTAGCTCAGTTGGCTAGAGTGCTTGCTTGGGGTGCAAGAGGTCGCCTGTTCAAGTCAGGTCACTCCGACCATTATTTAAAAATATTATTCAGGAGGAAAGTATTATGTTCTGTATGAAATGTGGAAATCAGATCCCTGACGACAGCGTAACTTGCCCGGTATGCGGTGCGCCTGTTGAGAATGCTGCTCCCGCAGCACCTGTTGCCCCTGCCGCTCAGTATGCTCCTGCATCTGCGGTCATTCCGTCTTCGACGACTTACGATATCGGAGGTTTCGTTGGTGATTTCGGTAAGAAGCCGATCGAAGCCTGCACGTCCAGAGACCAGTCGAAGCATTTCCTGCTGGGACTGACTTTCCCTGTGTTCTATCTTGTGATGAACTTCATCTTTGATCTTCTTGCGGACTATGTAACAGTAAAGAGTGCGATTTTTAACTTCTTCGAGGGTGCCCTGGCTTTTGGTGCTTTCTTCGGAATCGTGTTCCTTCTTTATAATGCTTTTAAGGTTAAGAAGGTCGATTTCCTTTCTACCTGTTCGTGGATTGGACTGGCTCTCGCGCCATATTCCTTGATGATCGTTGTTACATGGCTCAATTCCAAGCTCTTATCCGCTCTGGACTATAAGGTTTTCTCGATTTCCGGTGCGCTGAATACGGCAACGATGGTTTTCCTTGCCGTTGTTCTGTATGACTATTTCTATTCGAAGAGAACAGAGAAGGGAAGCAAAATGACCGCGCTCTACTTCACAGTTACTTCAATCGCTGCGTGGAAACTGGCGGAGACGATCCTGTCCTGGATGATCAATAAGCTGTTCTTCTGATCCGGGTCTCACTTAAGATGTATACTGGAAGGGCTGTTCCGCCTGGCGGGACAGCCCTTCTTCCTTATCATAGGGATGTATTCGGAAGGGGATCAGGTGATGAATCCGCCGTTGACGCCGAGGACCTGCCCGGTGATGAATGACGAGGTATCTTCTGCCAGGAAGAAGATGGCGTCGGCGACTTCTTCGGCATTCCCGAGCCGGCAGAGAGGGGTCTCGTCACTTAAGGCGTCCCGGGTGGCGTCATCCAGGATCGAGTTCATCTCCGTATCTATTACGCCTGGGGCAACGCAGTTCACCCGGATGCCGGACGGACCGACTTCCTGGGCCAGTGCTTTTGTAAAACCGATAATGGCGGCCTTAGAGGTGGAGTAGCATACTTCGCAGGAGGCACCGACCACGCCCCACATCGAGGAGACCGTGACGATACTGCCGGTGTGGCGGGAGATCATGGAGGGAAGGACCACGTGGGTCATGTTGTAGAGCCCGCCTATGTTGGTGTCCATGATGAAATTCCATTCGTCCGGGGATGTCTTGGTGAAGAGCTCGATCCTTGAAACGCCGGCATTATTCACCAGCACATCTACAGGTCCGAAAGTCTCTACGGCTTCCTTTACCGCAGCTTCTACGGCGTCGAGATCGCGGACATCGACCTTATAGGCCAGACAGTCGTAAGTGATCTTCTGGATACGCTGCTTCGTGTACTGCGCGGACTCGTCGTCGCTTCTGTAGAAGAAGGTGACCTTATATCCTGCCTGTGCGAAACGGTAGGCGGTAGCGGCGCCGATGCCGCGGGAGCCTCCCGTAATGAGACAATGCTTGCGATTCTCCATAAGTTCCGCCTCCGTTTCTTGCCTGGCTAAAGTTAAATCTGCTTCCATCGTATCGAAGAAATCCGGTTGTGACAAGAAGAACCATGGAAAAAGCGTATGCATACCGTGAAAAAGGTTGCGATTTTCGGAAATAATGATTATTATCTCTATAGTGATTTTACGAGAGAGGTCGTATTATGGCAAAGATTTTGAAAAATGAGAATGAATCTCCGGAAGTGGATCTGAAGAACCTGACGGTGAAACTGGCCGGTATGGGACTGGATGACGAGATCGAGGATGTCATCCCGGGGAAGAAGGATAAGAAGTCTTCTGAAGAAGAGAAGGATGAAGAGACGCCTGAAGCGGAATCAGAAGAGAATGCTTCGGAAGAGGCTTCTTCGGAGGAAGAGGAGGAGGCCGAGGCCGAGGACGGCCAGAAAGAAGAGATCGATCTGGACGAGACGGAGGAAGTGGCTGAATTCTATGAGAAAAGAGCTGCCGAGCGGGATCTGACGCTGGATAAAGTCGAGGCGCTGGCCGAGGAGATGGAATCTTCGGATGGCGACAAGAAGCAGAAACTGGGCGTTCTGGATACGGTAGTTGGCAAACCCGAGAAGAAGTCTGAAGAAGGCGAAGGAAAAGAAAAGAAGAAGGCACATGTAGATGCGGTTGCGATCTGCGGTATCGTTGCGGCGATCCTCGCGCTGATCGGCGGTGGAATCTATCTCTTCTTCCAGATCTATCAGGAGCCGAACCTCGGCGTGACGGAGAAGGAATTCCGTCTGCATTATTACGAGACGGCCATCTATAAGAGCATCGTAGGATATGGCTTTGCCATGCCGATGCCGGTGTACCGCGATGCGGAGCCGGATCCGAGTGCCACCGGTACTGAGGCGACCACTTCTAAGGTTGCCTATGAGATCGATCCTACGGCGGTCACGACAGTGGAGAAGTCGAAGTACCGTTATTATGAGGGCGTCATGACGAATGCGCTCTCGCTCCCGATCTTTGTTACGGGCGTGGAGTGCAGAAGCAACGATATGCTCAAGAGGATCCGTTTCTTCGCGCCGTGTGAGGATCCGGAGAACATGAAGACGATCAAGGTTGCCTATGCGGCGTTCCTGCAGGCTTTCTACGTGGGTGAAGACAGTCAGGCGTGCGCCGATAAGATCAAGAATGCTTACGACCAGTCCGTCGCTTCGGCGGAACCGGCCGTCATGATCAAGGACGGGGATCTGGCTTATGCGGTCTCCTATAATGAGATAGATGGTATCCCGTGCCTGGTTCTGGACATCGTTCCTGCGAAGGAAGCCGACGATTTCATATTCAATAACTCGGTATTGCCCCAGTAATCCCGAAAGTTTGAAAAGAGAATACAACGTAAGATAAAAAAGAACTGTTCCGCTTCTGCGGAACAGTTCTTTTGGCAGGGGAGACACGATTCGAACATGCAACCAGCGGTTTTGGAGACCGCTGCTCTACCATTGAGCCACTCCCCTAGGTATGTGGATGTTTACTCGATGTAAACAACATGCATTAGTTTACTCAAGTGTTTGCATGATGTCAAGTAGAATGTTATGATTTTATAGAATAAGGAAAAAGACGAAAATCGAGGTGTTGCACATGATTTTTTCAGTAATTGGTACCGGCAATATGGGCCGTGCCCTGGTGGGCGGATTTATAAAGAGCGGGATTCTTACACCGAAGGATGTCCGACTCTGTGATATCGATGAGAAGAAGGTGACGGAGCTTGCGGGCGAGACAGGATGTCAGCCGTATACGGATGCATCTCTGGCTGTAAAGGATGCCGATTATGTGCTTCTTGCGGTGAAGCCACAGGTATTTGATAAGACGGTCTCCTCTTTGGCAGGGAACCTGAAAGAGGATGCGGTGGTGATCTCCATCGCCGCTTCCGTGACACTGGACCGTATCGCGAAACTTCTTAAAGAAGGCTCTTCTATCGTACGCGTGATGCCGAATACTCCGGCACTTGTGGGTGCAAGCGTCTGCGCAGTGTGCACCAGGAACGTGAATGAAGAGAAGGAAGCGTTTGTGCATAAGCTTCTCGGAACATGTGGTATTGTCGTGCCCTGTGACGAGAAGACACTGGATGCCATCGGCTGTGTCTCCGGCACGGGCCCGGCATATGTTATGCTCTTTATCGAATCGCTTGCGGATGCAGCAGTCAAGCTCGGCATTCCGAGAAAGACGGCGCTCGATATCGCTGCAATGACGGTATATGGTTCCGGTAAGCTGATGGTGGAGACCGGGACGCACCCGGCGATCCTGAAAGATCAGGTCTGCTCGCCCGGCGGAACGACGATTGAAGGAGTTCTGGCTCTGGAGAAGGGCGGTCTTCGTGCTGCGGTCGAAGATGCAGTGATCGCTGCAGATGAGAAGACGAAGGCTCTTGCAGGAGGCAAGTGATCCGTGGCGGAATTAATGGCGGTCGATATCTATACAGACGGTGCCTGTTCCGGAAATCCGGGTCCCGGTGGCTGGGGAGCGATCCTGATCTGCCGTGGGGTAGAGAAGGAGATCTCCGGCGGGGAGAAGCTGACAACCAATAACCGTATGGAGCTGTCGGCGGCGATCCAGGCCCTGAAGTGCCTGAACCGTCCCTGTAAGGTGAAGCTATATAGCGACAGTGCCTACCTGATCAACGGGTTTAATGCCGGCTGGATCATGTCTTGGAAACGTAACGGATGGAAAAACAGTTCGAAACAAACCGTAAGTAATATAGAGTTATGGCAGGAACTGGACCGTCTTTCAGGTGTGCACCAGATCACCTGGATCAAGGTCAAGGGACATGCGGATAATGCGTATAACAACCGCTGCGACGCACTCGCTGTCGCGCAGTCGAAGAAATATGGGGATATGAAGTAAATGAAACCGAAGGGAAATATTGAAGCAAGAGACGAACAGCTGATCGAGAAGACCGTTGCGCGTAAGACCGTTTTCGAAGGAAAAGTATTCCGTGTCGAGGTCAAGGACGTGGAGCTCTATGACGGCTCTATCAGCCAGCGTGAAGTCGTCCTTCACCACGGTGGTGCTACGATCGTTGCACTGGATGAGGAGAAGAACGTCTATATGGTCAGACAGTTCCGTTCCCCGTATGAGAAAGTGCTCTTCGAAATTCCGGCCGGGAAACTGGAGAAGGACGAAGATCCGAAGGAATGTGCGATCCGTGAACTGAAAGAAGAGACCGGTATGGAGGCGTCTTCTGTAATCAGCCTCGGCGAAATGTATGCCACTCCGGGCTATTGCTCGGAAATCATTCACCTGTATCTTGCGACAGGCCTTTCCCGCGGAGAAGGATGCCCGGATGACGGGGAATTCCTGCAGGTCATTAAGATCCCGCTTTCTGAGGCGGTATCGATGATCGACAATAACGAGATATCTGACGCGAAAACAATGGTAGCCTTGCTGAAGACGGCAAGGAAGGTTGGCATCTGATGGATGGAAAGAAAGAGCAAAGACATGATATAGGGGGAGTTTTCCTCTTCGCGTTTGCCGTTCTTCTGGGGCTTTCTTTCTACCTGCCCTTAGAAGTGACCGGCTCGCTCGGCAGGATCCTTCGCGGGACCGGTACAGGCCTGATAGGTGTATCCTCCTACCTGATCCCGGTGATCCTTCTTTACGCTTCGATCGACTTCTTCCTGGAGAAAAGACCGGACGTGGCGCCGATGCGTGTGCGATCTGTTCTGCTCCTTCTTATTTGTTTTTCGTCTATTCTTGCTGTATGTACCGTTAGCCCGACTTATGTAAAAGCGGCCTGTGCGGTACCGCCGTCCGGTGACGCGACGGCCTCGAAGACGATTTCGCTTCTTTGGAGAATGGGTATGGAGCCGTCGCTTCTCGGTGCGCCTTCCGGTGATATTGTTCTTTCCGGTGGCGTGATCGGCGGCTCGATCGCTTTAGGACTTCGTGCCGTAGCCGCCAAGGCAGGTGCTCTGCTGATCCTGATTGCATTTACTCTTTCACAGATCGTGTGGATCTTTAATATCAGTATCACGAAAACAGCGGTGAGAACAGCAGAGGCGATCCGCACCACGAGTCATCGGGCGTCTGAGGCACTCCGTCAGGATAAGGCCCTGCGTGAACGTGAACGCTACGCTCGTGAGCGTGCGGCGGCACAGGCAGCGCAATCCGGTCGCCCGCAGGGAAGACCTGTCCGTCCGTCTTATGTGAAGAATCCTGTTGTGTCTCCGTTCGAAGAATACACGGGCCCGCAGGGCTTTATCGACCTGGATGGAACCGAGGTCAAGATGAACCAGCCGACGTGGGAAGAACGGGAGAAGAGCTTCGATTTCGATCTTCTCCATGATGAAGATACGGCACCGGAAGCACGTAAAGTCGAGGTGCCTAAGGAACCGAGAGTGGATATCAGTTTTATCGATCCGAAGAAGCCGCAGACGGAAGTGAAGCCGTCTCCGGATGAACCGCAGTGGATCGATCTTCCTCCGCTTCCCGGAGAACAGCCTCGCCCGGGTACGATCCTCCCGCCGCCAAAGGTCAATCCGAATCAGACGGTGGAAGTGCGTGTGCACGAATCAGGCGGAACACAGATCCGTGTCCCGGATCTGCGTGAGAGCGGAACGGTACCGGATGTAAGCCACACAGAAATACAGCCGCAGACATCCTATCCGGTCCCGGATATGCCCGCGGTTACTGAGAATGTGCCTTTTGACATCACAGGACCTTCTGAAGTCGCGTCTGCGCAGGTCGCACAGGCTCTGACACCGAAGTCGGTAACGGCTCCTCAGCAGGCAGCCGTCCAGGCTTCGAATCCCCCACCGGCCCCGGCGCAGACTCAGGCAGGACGTGCTGCGTCCAGAAAATTTGCGAAGGCTCCGACGAATCTTCTTTCGCACGATAAACCGCAGAAGGGAAGAGCGACGCAGAATGGCCAGGACGTGGAAGGCATGAAGCTGATCGCGGCACTGAAGAGTTTCGGTATCGAAACCACACTCGGCGAAGTGACCAGAGGTCCGGCAATTACAAGATTTGAGATCACACCGGCTCCGGGGATCAAGGTCAGCCGTATTACGAATCTGTCTGATGATATCGCGCTTGCGCTGGCGGCGAAGTCGATCCGAATCGAAGCGCCGATCCCGGGTAAGTCTGCTGTCGGCATCGAAGTCCCGAATAAAGAGGTCACGCCGGTCAACTTGGGAGACCTTCTTGATTCGCCTGAATTCAGAAAGGCGGAATCGCCTCTGACTGTTGCACTGGGTAAAGATATTCCCGGAAGACCGATCCTCTGTGATCTGGCGAAGATGCCCCATCTTCTGATCGCCGGTTCCACGGGATCCGGTAAATCCGTATGTATCAACTCGATCCTGATGAGTATCCTCTGTCATGCCACACCGCAGCAGGTGCGTATGATCATGGTGGACCCGAAGGTGGTTGAACTTGCTGTATATAATGGCATTCCGCACCTTCTGTGTCCGGTCGTGACCGACGCCAAGAAGGCAGCCAATGCCCTGAACTGGGCCGTGCGCGAGATGACAGACCGTTATGCGAAGTTTGCGGAAGCTTCCGTGCGTGACTTCCGTGGATTTAATGAGTATCAGCGGCTGCAGAATGAACCGGAGCTTCCGCTGATCCTGGTCGTCATCGATGAGCTTGCCGATCTTATGCAGGTCGCGGCGAAGGAAGTTGAGGAATCGATCTCCAGACTGACGGCTATGGCGCGTGCGGCCGGTATCCATCTTCTGATCGCTACCCAGAGACCTTCTGTTGACGTCATTACCGGTGTTATTAAGGCCAATATCCCGTCCCGTATCGCTTTTGCCGTATCGAGCCAGGTAGACAGCCGTACGATCCTTGATATGGTCGGTGCCGAGAAACTCCTCGGTAAGGGCGATATGCTCTATTATCCGCAGAGTGCCGCGAAACCACAGCGTGGTCAGGGTGCTTTCGTCTCGGATAAAGAAGTAGAGGAAATCATCGGTTATATAAAGAAGAATAATGTTGTACAATATGATGAGGATACGGCCAATGCCATCGTTAATTCCAGTAAAGCAGGCGGCACCGTCGGCGGTTCCGGGTCCTCCGACTCGGATGGAGAAGACGAACTCTTCGACGATGCCGTGGATGTAGTCATTCAGGCAGGATATGCGTCTGTATCGCTTCTGCAGAGAAAGATGAGCCTGGGATATCCTCGTGCATCACGCCTTATTGACCGTATGTCGGAGAAGGGCTACATCGGTCCCTTCGAAGGAAGTAAACCACGTAAAGTATTGATCGATCCTGCCCAGTGGCTGGAGATCAAAGCAAAGAAAGGATAATGTATGAGCGCAACAATCATTTCGGGTAAAGAATTATCGTCCCTGATCCGTGAACGGATCTCGAAGGAAACAGAGGAACTGACGGCAAAGTATGGTAAGAAGCCGGGCCTTGCTGTAATCCAGGTAGGTGAGAATCCTGCATCGACGATCTACGTCAACAATAAGAAGAAAGCCTGTGAACAGGTGGGATTCCAGTCTTTCGGCTATGCCCTTCCGGAAAGTGCCTCTGAACAGGAACTGCTCGATCTGATCGATACACTCAATAAGGATGACCGTGTGCACGGTATTCTTTGCCAGCTGCCGCTTCCGAAGCATATGGATGAATTCTCGGTGATCTGTGCCATTGACCCGAAGAAGGATGTGGATGGTTTCCATCCTGTGAATAAGGGACTTCTTACGATCGGCCGCGAATGTCTCGTTTCCTGCACACCGAAGGGCTGTGTGGAGCTCCTGAAATACGCGAATGTGGAGATTTCCGGTAAGAACTGTGTGGTGATCGGAAGAAGTAATATCGTCGGAAAGCCGGTAGCTTCCCTGATGCTTCAGGAGAATGCGACGGTGACTGTGGTTCACTCGAAAACGAAGAATATCAAGGAGATCTGTAAGGCTGCAGACATCCTGATCGTCGCCATCGGCAAACAGGGCTTCGTCACGAAGGATTTCGTGAAGGAAGGAGCCGTCGTGATCGATGTAGGCATCAACCGCTGTGAGGACGGCAAGGTCAGAGGAGACGTGGATTTCGATGATGTCGTGGATATCGTTTCGGCCATTACACCGGTGCCGGGAGGAGTCGGTCCGATGACGATTACGATGCTCCTGCAGAATACACTGGAAGCATTTACCCGTATTGAGAAAGGACGTGCATAATATGAGCATTCAATCTGCTGAGATCATTTGTGTCGGTACTGAATTACTGATGGGCCATACCCTGAATACGAATTCCGCTTTCCTGGCGAAAGAACTGGTATCGCTGGGGATTTCGTCCTACCGCCAGATCGTGGTCGGAGATAACCATGAAAGACTTGCCGAGCAGATCAAGGAGAGTGCCTCCCGAGCGGATCTGGTAATCCTGACAGGTGGCCTGGGCCCGACGACAGACGATATTACGATGGGCGTTGCTGCTTCTGTCGCGGGTAAAGAGCTGGTCTTCGACGAGGAGAGCTTCCAGAATATGAGCGAGTATTTCCGCCGCCTGTGCCGGAATATGCCGAAGAATAACAGAAAGCAGGCGATGCTTCCGGAAGGTGCGACCATTCTGAAGAATAATAACGGTACCGCTCCGGGTGCGATCTTCGAGTATGCCTGCCCGAGTGAGCAGGATCCTGACCGTGTCGTACACTTCGTGCTTCTCCCGGGTCCGCCGTCTGAAATGACATTGATGTTTACCGAACAGGCCAGACCTGTCCTCGAGAAGATGAGCGAGTATAAGTTCGTCACACAGTTCGTACATCTGTTTGGAATCGGTGAGTCCGATGCCGCCGAGCGTATCTCGGATCTTATCGATGCACAGACGAATCCGACCATTGCACCATATGCTTCGGAAGGCGAGTGCATGTTCCGTATTACACAGCGTATCGGCAAAGAGGAAGAGGAGAAAGACCTCATCACACCGATCATTAACGTTATGAAGGAACGCTTCGGACAGTGCATCTACGAGATCGGTACCCGTCCGCTCAAGCAGGTCGCTTACGATCTGCTTCTTGAGAAGAATAAGACGGTAAGCTTCGCAGAGAGCTGTACGGCCGGCATGGTTTCTTCCGAATTCGTAGATATCCCGGGTGCCTCCCAGGTATTTATGGGATCGGTCGTATCCTACGGTAATAAAGTGAAGACCAATCTTCTCGGTGTGTCAGACGATGTTCTCGACAACCTCGGTGCCGTTAGCCGCGAATGCGCGCAGGAAATGGCCGAGGGTGCAAGAAAACTCCTCGGTACCGATATCGCCGTATCCATCACGGGTATCGCCGGTCCGACGGGAGAAAGCGCGGCCAAGCCGGTAGGTCTTGTTTATCTTGCTCTCTCGGATGAGAAGGGAACTGAGGTAAAGGAAGTACACTTAAGTGGTAATAGAAGCCGTGTACGTCATGTGGCGGTGCTTCACGCATTTAATATGATCCGGATGAGACTACTTCATGAGTGAAACGAAAGGCAGACCTGTAAAACATGAAGAAGGAGCATCCCGGGGCGAAGTTCGGACAGAGACCAGGACTTCCGGTAATACCCGAACGAGGAGCATTGCTTTCTCCACGGTGATCATGATCGTTGGACTCTTTTTCTCAAAGGGGTCCAGTTTTCTGCGTAATATCCTGGTGGCACATGTCTTCGACACGACTTACCGCGATGCTTTTATCGCGGCATTTCTGATCCCTGATTTCTTCTTCGCTTTACTCGTCGGCGGCTCGATCCAGTCGGCCATTACGCCTACTCTTTCCCGGGCCATTGAACAGAAGACATTAAAGAAGACATGGAAAGGGGTCAGTGTTTTCGTCACCTGGATGAGCGTCATTCTTGCATCCGTGATCCTTTTCGGCGAGATATTCTCGAATCAGCTGTATAAGATATTCTATCAGGGCGAGAACCCGGAAGTGGTCCGCCTGGCCGGAAATATGGCACGCGCCCTCTATCCCCAGATCTTCTTCATGATGCTGGCCGCACTATGTATCGGTGTGCTGAATGCCTATAAGAAATTCGGATCGACCGCCTTCGGGCCGACGATCTATAACATCGGCGTTCTGATCGCGATCATAGCACTTGGTGCGTCGCGTCCGGATTCTCTGTATATGACCGGTGTCGGCATCATGGCTGCGGCGATGGTGTTCTTCATCTTTCAGCTTTATATGGGAAGAAGAGAAGTGATCCACTATAAACCTTCGCTGGATACCCATAATCCCGAATTCCGAAGACTGCTTAAACTGGCTGTACCGATCCTGATCTCCGCATCGATCGTACAGATCAATATCCTGCTTCTCAATTCTTTTGCATCCCGCTTCGATGAGGGATCCATCTACGCACTGAATAACGCTTCGACACTCTGGCAGTTGCCCTACGGCATCTTCGCTGTCGGAATCGGAAATGTCATGCTTCCGTCGCTGGCCGGGTATTATTCCACTAAGAAATATAAAGATGTAAGTGACCTGCTGTCCCGAAGCATTAAGAATGCCCTGTTCCTCGCGGTTCCATGTGCCGGTATTTTCCTGATCCTTCGTTTCGATCTGGTAAAAGCCGTGTATCAGTGGTCTTCCAGTTACACGGACGAGAATGCGAAGATGGCAGCGATGTTCCTGATCGGCTACTGTGCTTCGATCGTGCTTCAATCTGTGATATTTATTCTGAATCAGGCTTACTACGCGATCGAGAACACGAGATTCCCGCTCTTTGCCGGAATTGTTTCCATGATCGTCAACTTCGGACTATGTTTCCTGTTTGTTTCCATCGGTATGGGGCCGATGTCGATCACGATCGCCTATTCGATCTCCTGCGCGGTAAGACTGGTTCTTCTCGCAGTAGTCTTCAATCGCTATAAGCGTATGGCGCCGAAGAATATCCGGGTGTTTATCATGAAGTCTGCGGTATGCCTTCTGGTCATGATGGGAGGTCTGTATCTTCTGAGCCTGGTGCCGTTTGCTCCGTCACGCAAGATCTTCCATCTGGCATGGTTCTGCGCCCAGGCACTGGCCGGATTTATCCTGTACTTCGTTACGGCATTTCTGCTTCATATGGAAGAACTTCAGATGGCCTATGACCGCTATCTTGCACGTTTCTTCCGCAGGAAGAAAGCCCCGGCAGGGAACACCGGACGTTGATCCTTGCGGGTCAATGGATCCGCGGTTTTCTTTATTAGAACACAGTTTCGACAAAGCGGCTTCAAATGACGGAAAATGTCGAAAATTCTTCCCGAAAAGCACTTGACGTTGTGGTATTGTATTGTTAAGATTAATGACAGTAGAACGAATGTTCGACAGGGAGGTTCACATGGCTAAGAAAGATTCTAATAAGTCTACACAGGATGTATCGAAGAAGGTAGATAGCGAGAGAGCGAAGGCGCTGGATGCGGCCTTGATGCAGATAGAGAAACAGTTTGGTAAGGGCGCGGTCATGCGTCTTGGTGAGCAGGCCGGTATGGTCGTCGATGTGATCCCGACCGGTGCGCTGACACTTGATATTGCACTTGGCGTCGGCGGTGTCCCGAAGGGCAGGATCATCGAGATCTATGGACCTGAATCTTCCGGTAAGACGACTGTAGCGCTCCATGTCGTAGCAGAATCCCAGAAGCAGGGCGGTACGGCTGCCTTTATCGATGCCGAGCATGCGCTTGATCCGGAATATGCAGCGAAGATCGGAGTCAATATCGATGAACTGATCGTTTCCCAGCCGGATACCGGTGAGCAGGCCCTCGAGATCACGGAAGCTCTTGTCCGCAGCGGTGCGGTGGATGTTGTCGTTATCGACTCGGTTGCGGCCCTGGTTCCGAAGGCGGAGATCGATGGCGAGATGGGGGATTCCCATGTAGGCCTTCAGGCCCGTCTTATGTCCCAGGCACTCCGTAAGCTGGCAGGTATCATCAGCAAGTCCAGTACAGTATGTATCTTCATTAACCAGCTCCGTGAGAAAGTCGGCGTGATGTTCGGAAACCCGGAGACCACTCCCGGCGGCCGTGCGCTGAAGTTCTATTCATCCGTCCGTCTGGATGTCCGTCGTGTCGAATCTCTCCGTAACGGTGGTGAGGTGATTGGTAACCATACCCGCGTGAAAGTCGTAAAGAATAAGGTGGCTCCGCCGTTCCGTGAAGCGGAGTTTGATATTATGTACGGTGAGGGTATCTCGAAGGAAGGCTGTATCATTGATCTGGCAGTCGATAAGGACATCATGGAGAAGTCCGGTTCCTGGTTCGCATATAACGGCCAGAAGATCGGTCAGGGTAAGGACAATGCAAAGACATATCTGAAGGAGCATCCGGAAGTAAGGGATGAAATCGAGGAGAAGATCCGTGCCCTGATTTCGGGTAACGCGGCTCCGGAAGAAGTTTCTGAAGAGACTTCTTCGGATGACGACGAGGAATTCCTCGGTATCGATGTCTGATCCCGTTAAGGAAGATCTGTTCATGGACAGAGATCTGCAATATAGTGATGCAAGAAACAAAGCGATCGCCCACATAGGCATCGCTGTTTCTTCTTCCGGGAAGATCCGTGATTTCCTTTCTGATAAAGGGTATGATGCGGATGTCATCGAAGAGGTGATCGAACAACTTTCGGAAGAGAAATACATAGATGATGTCCGCTATGCCGGGAAGATCCTGCGCGCCCGTTCCGGTGCAAAAGCCGAGGGACGATTGAAGCTCGCGTCCCGGCTCCTGGCGGCGGGGGTCGCATCAGATGTGATCTCGGATGTGCTGTCCGATTCAGCGTATGCCGATGAGAATACGATCATGGATGTGATCCGGGATCGCTTCCCGGCGGATTCTTTCTCTACGGTGCCATCAGAAACGAAACGGCAACTGGCGAAAGCCATCCGTTATCTCGAGAGCCGTGGGTATTCGTCTTCGTTAGCACTCTCGTCTTTCAGAAAACTTCTAAATGATGTAGAATAACCTGTATACTTTAGAAACGGCAGGTACGGATAAACGATGCAGCATACTGTTTCGATGATTTCTCTCGGGTGTTCTAAGAATCTTGTGGATGCCGAGTGTATGACCGCGATCCTTAAGAAAGACGGGTATACCATGGTCGATGATATTTCCTTGGCGGAAGCTGTGGTCATCAATACCTGCGGATTTATCGAGAGCGCGAAGAAAGAAGCGATCGATACGATCCTTGAGGTCGCCTCACTTAAGAAACCGGGAAAGAAACTGAAATATATCGTCGTGACGGGATGCCTGTCTCAGCGATATCCGGAAGAGATCCGTAAGAGCCTTCCGGAAGTGGATGCGGTTCTTGGTACCTCCCATTATCAGGATATATCCGAAGTAGTAGGCAAGCTTTTCAGAAAAGATCGGTTTGACTGGAATGCGTATATCGGAAGGGCGGGAAGCCTTAATCATATGATGGTCGATCGGGAGATCTCCACCCGTCCCTATGCCTGGCTGAAGATCGCCGAGGGATGTTCGAACGGATGTGCATTCTGTGCGATTCCGGGTATCCGCGGGAAATATACATCAAGACCCATGGAAGATATATTGGAAGAAGCCAGATTCCTTGCAGGCAAAGGCTGCGGGGAGATCATCCTGGCGGCGCAGGATACGACCGGATACGGACGTGATCTGTATGGAAAGAGGAGACTAGCCGAGCTCCTTTCTGAATTAAGCCGGATCGAGGGGATTCGTTCGATCCGTATTATGTATGCCTATATTGACGGGATCACCGATGAACTGATCTCCGAGATGGCGAAGAATCCGAAGGTCCTTCATTATCTGGATATTCCGGTTCAGCATGGAGATGACGAAGTTTTGAAGAAGATGAGAAGAAGAGATACCTCGGCTTCCATAACGAAGACACTTGAGAAACTCCGCCGTGCCATTCCTGATATCGCGATCCGCTCGACGGTGATGGTAGGGTTCCCGGGAGAGAAGAAAGAAAACTTCGAAAACCTTCTAAAGATGCTGAAAGTATGGCGTTTCCAGTGTCTGGGCTGCTTTATCTATTCACCGGAAGAGAATACGCTCGGTTACAATATGCATCCTCGTGTAAGAAAGGATGTTTCCGAGCGCAGATATGCCCGGGTGATGGAGCTTCAGCAGGAAATATCCCTTTCCTATAATCAGGCAAGAATCGGGAAAAAAGTGCGTGTAACTATTGATTCTGTTGCCGATGATGGTATATTCTACTTGGGGCGTTCCTACAGTGAGGCACCGGAAGTAGATCCTGCTATCTATGTGGCATCTACGACGCATCCGCTGGAAATCGGCGATGTGGTGGACGTGAAGATCCTAGAGTGTACGCCTTATGAACTGACAGGAGTAACAGAAGATGAATCTGCCGAATAAGCTGTCCTTAACGAGAATTATACTGGTTCCGTTTATATTGCTGTTCATGCTGCCGATACATATCGGTTCATGGGCACCGGCAGCGTGGAATAATTTTATTAATGAATATGGAATGATCGTTGCCGCGATCCTTTTCGTGATTGCTTCGATCACGGATCTGGTCGATGGTAAGATCGCAAGGAAGTACAATCTGATCACCAATCTCGGGAAGTTCCTGGATTCTCTGGCGGATAAGATGCTGGTCATCTCCGTTCTTATCGCACTGGTGGATCTGAACCGGATCTCTTCGGTATGGGTGTGTATCATTGTCCTTCGTGAATTTGCCGTAACGGGAATCCGTCTTCTGGCCAGTGCACAGGGTGTGGTCATGGCAGCGAAGATGATCGGTAAGATCAAGACCGTGACACAGATGGTTGCGATTACCTATCTCATGTTCGAGACGCTTCTTGTCCGTATCTTCCATGCCATCTTTTCCTCTGCGGCCGTTACGGATATCACGGATTATGTGCAGATCGTGGGCAATATCCTCTTCATCTGCTGCGTCATAATGACCGTCATTTCGGGCTTGGATTACGTTCTGAATAACCTGAAATACTTCAAAGAGAATAAATAATTGTTTGAAATTCAAAATATTTACGTATTTTGTTAGTTTTATGTATTGACAATTAAGTATCTTTCGGATAAAAACATATATGAAGATTGCTAGAGAGCGATTTGACAGGAGGTTAAACAATATGTCATCTGATTCTGTATTTGAGAAAGTAAAAGCGATTCTTGTGGATCAATTGAATATATCTGAAGATAGCGTACAGATGGATTCTCTCTTTGTGGATGATCTGAATGCGGATTCCCTCGACATGGTCGAGCTGGTTATGGCTATGGAGCAGGAATTCAACATTTCCATCCCGGACGAAGAAGCAGAGCGCATCAAGACAGTTGGCGATGCAGTCGAGTTCATCAAGAGCAAGGCGTAATCTAAGATCTGGTTTCTCATTAAAGACAACGGGGACTGTCTCTTCCATGAAGAGACAGTCCTTTTTTCAATATGTAGACATTTTTTCATTACGTATCTTGATGATGCGCCGATCAAATTTCGGGAACGGTGCTCAGGTGAACCGTATTTCTGATATACTATTGTTATTCATTCGGTCAGGGAACGTGATATGGAGAGAGCATATACAGAAAAACACGGAATACTTGAGGAGAAGATCGCTTATTCGTTCTCGGATAAGGAATTCCTTCTTCTTGCCCTGACACATTCTACATACGCCTATGAACACCGGAAATTCGGCATCGTTTCTAATCAGAGGCTGGAGTTCCTGGGCGATGCGATCCTCGATTTTATTGTTGGGGAGGAGATCTACAAGCGCAAATCCTCCTGGGATGAAGGGAAACTCTCGAAGCATCGTGCGCTGGTCGTGTGCGAGAAGACGCTGGCGAAGGTGGCCGAACAGCTGTCCGTGGGGGAATTGCTTTTCCTCGGAAAAGGAGAAGAAGGAACCGGTGGCCGTGAGAAGATCTCGACGCTTGCGGATACGATGGAATCCCTGTTTGCCGCGATCTATCTGGATGGTGGTTTCGAAGCAGCGAAGAAAGTCGTACTGAGCTGTCTTTCACCATATATTGATCAGGCTCTGAAGGGAGATCTGGTATTTGACTATAAGAGCAAGCTTCTGGAGAAAGCCCAGATGAAGAATGCGCAGCATCAGGTACTCTTCGAGGTCGTGCGGGAGATAGGACCTGTTCATGACCGTATCTTCGAGGTGGCTGTGCTGATCGACGGCACCGAGGTTGTTCGGGCAGAGGGCAGAAGTAAGAAGCAGGCAGAGCAGGAGGCGTCCCGCCTCGCTCTTGAGAACTGGAAATAGTTCCTGCCGTTATACGGATCCGGCGTGGATCCGATTTCCTTCTGTTTCCTACTTCGGTGGCGCCGAATGTGTTATAATGTATCTTCAGTATTAAAAGGAAGAGACGGTTCATGCATCTTAAGAAACTGGAAATCCAAGGCTTTAAGTCTTTCCCCGAGTATACTCTCATCGAGTTCGACAAGGGAATGACGGCGATCGTAGGTCCGAACGGAAGCGGTAAGAGCAACGTTACGGATGCGATCCGCTGGGTGCTGGGTGAACAGAGCGTGAAGACACTGCGTGGCAGTAAGATGGAGGATGTGATCTTTAACGGTACACAGTCCCGCCGTGCCATGAATTTCGCCGAGGTCAGTATGACACTGGATAACTCGGACGGGATCCTTCCGATCGAATACTATGAGGTACAGATTACCAGAAGACTATACAGGTCCGGGGAAAGTGAGTACCAGATCAACCACGTCAACTGCCGTATGAAGGATATCTTGCAGCTGTTCATGGATACCGGTCTTGGTAAAGACGGATACTCGATTATCGGTCAGGGACGTGTCGATGATATCCTCTCGACGAAATCGGAAGATCGCCGTAAGGTACTCGAAGAAGCCTCCGGTATCGTGAAGTTCAAGACCAGAAAAGAAGAATCGGAGCGGAAACTTAACGCCGCGGAGCAGAATCTGGTCCGTATTAACGACATTCTGAACGAGCTCTCCGCGCAGATCGGGCCTCTTTCCGAGCAGGCGGAGAAGGCGAAGAAATACCACCTTCTTTATGATGAATGGAAGAAGGGTGATATTGCCCTTATCCTGAGCATGATCGACAGGAATAAGGTATTCCTGGATGCGAGTGCCGATGAGAGACAGTCTCTGGCCGACGCGATCAAGGTGCAGGAGGATCTGGTGCTGAAGATCCGTTCGGAGAACCGGGAACTGACCGAGAGATCGGCTTCACTTGAAGAAGAGATCGAGAACACACGTCAGGAGAGATCCGATCTGACGGAGAAGATCCATGAGATCAACAGCCAGATGCTTCTCCTGAAAGAAAGACATGATCAGCTTCTTGCCCGTATCCGTGCGGCAGAAGGTTCCGATGAGGCGAATGCTTCCGAGATCGAGCGCCTCGACGAAGAGATCCAGGAGTCGAAGGAGAAGATCGGGAAGCTGGAGATAGAAAAGAGTAATCTTACCGGGGAGCAGGAAGCGACAGAGAAGGCATACCAGGCCCTGATGGATAAGCTTTCGTCTACTCAGGCGAAACAATCTGAACTGAGAAAGAAGATCGATATTCTGACGGAGGAGATCTACGAAGCCAGGGAAATGGTATCTCAGCTTTCCGGTGACATGATGGTCAAGGAAGCCCGTATCAAGTCCCTGTCGGAAGACCGTATGCTCATGATCTCCGAGCGTGATGAGGCACAGAAGCGAAGAACCGAGGCCGATGAACTTCTGAAGAAAGTTCTGACTGAGACGGCGGAACTTGCGTCTTCTGTATCGGAGAAGCAGATCCAGATGGCCGAAATGAGACGGAAAGAAAACGAAGCCGCGGCCGAACTGGAGAAGAAACAGAGGCTTCTTTCCAATACTGATTTTACGATCAAGACACTGGAGGATCTGGAGAAGAGCCGTGAAGGATATCAGGAGTCGGTAAGAAGGCTTCTTGCCAGTACGGATAAAGATCCGCGCCTGTCGTCGAAAGTGATCGGTATCCTCGGCGAACTTGTTAAAGTTGATAAGGAATACGAGACGGCGATCGAGATCGCGCTGGGAAATGCCGTGCATAACGTAGTCACCCAGAACGACCGGGACGCTTCCGACCTGATCGAACATCTCAAGACGAATAAACTCGGCCGTGTGACGTTCCTGCCCATCGATTCGATCCGTCCGCGTATGCTGGAGGACAATCTTCTTCGGGAAGCCAAGCGGTCCCGCGGGTATATCGGCCTGGCATCGGAACTGGTGGACACGAGATCGGAACTCCGGGATATTATCGAGAACCTCCTGGGCCGTATCGTTGTCGTGGATACGCTTGACAATGGTATCGCCATGGCGAAATCAGCCCGCTATGCATATCGTGTCGTTTCCCTTGCCGGTGACGTGGTCAATCCGGGCGGTTCTCTTACGGGCGGCAGCATCAACCGAAAGGGCGCCGGACTCCTCGGACGTGTCCGTGAACTCGAAGAAATCAAGAAGAAGCGCGCGATGCTCGATCGTGAGATCGGAAAGATGGAAGCGGAGAAACAGGACTTCCAGCTCGAAGTGAAGGAAGTCGCGCGAGAACAGCTTGCTCTCGAGGAGAAACTTCAGAGTATGTCCCTCGATAAGATCCGTGTGGAGAGCATTTTCGGCACGGCGGATGAGGATTATAAGAAAGCCCTGGAACGGATCTCTTCTGTGGAGAAAGAACTGGAGACCATCTCCGCAGCGAAGCTAAGCTCGACTTCGGATCTGGAAGAAGCAAAACAGGTGATCACGGAACGGGAAGAAGAGATTGCTGAATTGAAGGAGAAGGTGGAGTCCTCTTCGGATACGTTAGAGCAGGATCAGATCGATCTGGAGAAGATGCGTGCCGGCATCAGTGACCTCCGTGTACGGATCGAGACCATAAACGGTTCGATGTCCGCGCTTACGGAGAAGATCCGCATGTTTGAAAACGAGAAGAAAAAGACGACGGATGATATCGAACGTCTGAAGAGAGAGTGCGAACAGGCGAAAGCGGACTGCGCACAGATCAAGAAGGACTTCGAAGAACAGGCCACCATGAAGGAAGCCATGAAGATCGAGGACGAGAAGTTCGAGCAGAAGATCCGGACGATCCTCCAGGAGAAAGAAGAACTGGAAGGAAGACTTAATGGTTTTATCGATAATGTGACGGCGGCAACGCAGAAACTCAGTAAACTCCAGCAGGAACAGGCTAAGCTTGAAAGTAAACTGGAAAGATATGAGATCGAGGTCGACGATGCGAAGAACCGTCTGTGGGAGAATCATGAGCTCACGTACGATAATGCTACGGAATTCCGGATGGAGATCGACAATCTTCCGGCTCTTCAGAAGCGTGTGAATGAGCTTCGCACGAAGATCAAGGAGATCGGTCCTGTTAATATCGATGCGATCGAAGAGTATAAGAAGCAGAGCGAACGCTACGAATTCATGTGTGCACAGCGTGACGACATCGAGAAGGCGAAGGCAGATCTGCTGAAGGTCATCGAAGACCTTATAACGGAGATGAAACAACAGTTTATGGCGCATTTCACGCAGATCAATGAGAACTTCAAGACCGTGTTCGCGGATCTCTTTAACGGCGGTACGGCGGAGATCCTCCTTGAGAATGAGGAAGATGTGCTGAACTGCGGGATCGAGATCAAGGCACAGCCTCCGGGAAAGAAACTGCAGAGCCTGTCTCTTCTGTCGGGCGGTGAGCGCTGCCTGACGGCCATTGCCCTGCTGTTCGCGATCCTTCAGCTCCGTCCGTCACCGTTCTGCGTACTTGACGAGGTCGAGGCGGCACTGGATGACGCCAACGTGAACCGCTTCACGGATTTCGTGCGCCGGTACTGCGTGAAGTCCCAATTCATCCTGGTTACCCACCGTAAGGGTACGATGGAAGCCTGCGACCGGATGTACGGTGTGACCATGCAGGAGCGTGGTATCTCGAAGATCCTGTCGATGAGACTGAGCGAGACGTGATACAATAAGGACAAAGATGTAAGGAGTCATTGACGATGGGTTTATTTGATATTTTTAAAAGAGGACTGACCAAGACCAGAAACTTCGTTTCGGAGGGGATCACGAAGATCTCCGCATCCATGGGCAGGTTCGATGAGGATATGCTGGATGACCTCGAAGCGCTGCTTGTCCAGGCAGACTGTGGCGTGGGCGCGAGTCTGGCCATTATGGATCAAGTCCGTGACTCCATTAAGAAGACCGGTGATGACAGTAAAGAGACCGTGGTCCGTGTCGTAAGAGATGAGATGCTGGAGATCCTCGGAGAGAAGAAAACGCTTGAGATCGAGGAGAATAACCTCAATATTATACTGATGGTGGGCGTGAATGGTACCGGTAAGACCACGACGGCGGGCAAGCTCTGTCTCCGTTATAAGAATCAGGGAAAGAAAGTCATGCTTGCGGCAGCGGATACATTCCGTGCGGCGGCGATCGAACAGCTGGCAGCCTGGGGAGATATGACGGATACGCATGTGATCTCCCATGAAGAGGGATCGGATCCGGCGGCGGTTTGTTACGATGCCGTACACTCGGCTATCGCCCGTCGTGCAGATGTACTGATCATCGACACGGCCGGAAGACTGCATAACAAGCAGAACCTGATGGATGAGCTGAGTAAGATCTGCCGCGTTATCGAGCGCGAGGCTCCGTCCGCCAATACACAGGCGCTTCTTATTATCGATGCGACGACAGGCCAGAATGCAGTTATTCAGGCGGAAGTTTTCAGTAAGGCGGTAAAGATCTCCGGTATCGGCATCACCAAGCTCGACGGAAGCGCCAAGGGCGGCGTGGCCATTGCTGTGGCCTATTCGACCAAGGCGCCGATCTTCCTGGCCGGTCTGGGAGAATCGGCCGAAGACCTCGTGGACTTCGATCCGGAGATCTTTGTCAATTCATTACTTCCGTAGGGAGAAGATTCTTAAAGAAGTGAAAAGAAATGTCCCGAGAGACGAGTTTTGCGTAAGCAAGCTGTTTGAGTCTCAAGGGACATATTC
>JAEEIT010000129.1 GCA_016281535.1 Clostridia bacterium
GGTTAGAAAGCAGGAATGAATGAAACAGTATGAAGTGACGGGCATGAGTTGCGCGGCGTGTCAGGCGCGCGTGGAGAAGGCGGTCAGCAAGGTGCCGGGTGTGACCGGCGTGGCCGTGAGCCTTCTTACCAACTCCATGGGAGTGGAAGGGGACGCGGACAGCCGCGCCGTGATCGAAGCGGTCGTGAAGGCCGGGTACGGCGCGTCTCTCAAGACCGGAAAATCCGGAAAACCGGCACAGAAGACCATGTCCGGTCCGGACACTTCTTCACCGCATCCGGCCCGGGCTTCGTCGGCAGAAGCAGAAGCTGAAGAGGCTGTGCTGAAAGATACCGAGACCCCGAAGCTCATCCGCCGCCTGATCCTGTCGGCCGGGTTCCTTCTTATCCTGATGTACATTTCCATGGGACACAACATGTGGGGATTCCCGCTGCCATCGTACTTCGATCACAACCACCTCGGCCTGACGCTCCTTCAGATGCTCCTGGCCCTGACGGTCATGATCATCAACAGGAAATTCTTCGACAGCGGCATCCGCTCGCTCCTCCACGGCGCGCCGAACATGGACACCCTCGTGGCACTGGGCTCCGGCGTGTCGTTCCTTTGGAGCCTCGTCGTGTTCTTCCGGATGTGCGGCATGATCACGAACGGCGCCGCCAATGCCGAGCTGCACGACCTGTATCACGGCCAGCTCTACTTCGAGTCGGCGGCCATGATCCCCGCCCTCATTACGGTGGGAAAAGCACTGGAGTCGAAGAGTAAGGGCCGTACGACGGATGCGCTGCGTTCGCTGATGAAGCTTTCGCCGAAGACTGCGCGCGTCCTGCGTCCGGCAGAAGCCTGTGGCACGGATGCGTGCGCCATCACTTCGGAAGAGCATGCACATGCCGACGGAGCAGATGCACAGAACGATGCAGCAACGGAACCGGCGCTCACCGAGTTCGTCGTTCCGATCGAAGATGTGCAGGTCGGCGATCTTTTCGCCGTGAAACCCGGAGAGAGCATCCCGGTGGACGGCGTGGTCGTCGACGGGCAGAGCGCAGTCGATGAGTCGGCGCTCACAGGCGAATCGATCCCGGTCGATAAGAGCGCCGGCGAGAAAGTCAGCGCCGCCACGATCAACCGCTCCGGTTACCTGCGCTGCCGCGCCACCCGCGTGGGCGAAGACACGACACTGTCGCAGATCATCCGCATGGTATCCGACGCCGCGGCGACGAAAGCCCCGATCGCGCGCATCGCGGACCGAGTCTCGGGGATCTTCGTACCGACCGTCATCGGCATCGCGCTTCTCGTGACCGTCATCTGGCTCCTTACCGGAAAAGAAGCAAGCTTCGCACTGGCCCGCGGGATCTCCGTCCTCGTGATCTCCTGCCCCTGCGCACTGGGGCTGGCGACCCCGGTAGCCATCATGGTGGGAAACGGACTGGGCGCGAGAAACGGTGTGCTGTTCAAGACGAGTGAGTCCTTGGAACAGACGGGAAAAGCATCGATCGCGGTGCTGGATAAGACGGGGACCATCACGTCCGGTCAGCCCCGCGTGACGGGGATCCTGCCGAACGAAGGCGTGACGGAAGAAGAACTGCTTCTTCTGGCATATGCATTGGAAATAAAGAGCGAACATCCGCTGGCACGCGCCATCGTAGAAGAATACGAGAGAAAAGAACTGAACGGGACAAAGACCGGAAGAACGCAGGTGCCCGAAGCAGAGGACTTCTCCATCCAGGCGGGTCATGGACTATCGGCACGGATAGACGGAAGAACCGTCCGCGGCGGAAGTAGCCGTTACATACGTGCATTCACCGGCATTCCGGAAGAACTGGAAGCGAAGGAAAGAGCCGCGACAGAAGCCGGGCAGACGCCGCTTCTGTTCGAAGAAGACGGCAAACTTCTGGGCATCATCACGGTGGCGGACAGCATGAAGGAGGACTCAGAAGAGGGCATCCGGCAGATGCGGAATCTGGGACTTTCGGTAGTCATGCTGACCGGAGATAATCCGCGCACGGCAGACGCCATCGCGAAGAAAGCCGGCGTGGATTATGTCGTGGCCGGCGTCCTCCCGGACGGGAAAGCCGACGTGGTGAAAGACCTTCAGAAAGAAGGGAAAGTAATCATGGTCGGCGATGGGATCAACGATGCGCCTGCGCTGACGACTGCCGATATAGGGATCGCCATCGGTGCCGGCACGGATGTCGCCATCGACAGCGCCGACGTGGTCCTCATGAACAGCCGCCTGACGGATGTGGCCGCAGCGATCCGCCTGAGCAGAAAGACACTACGGAACATCCATGAGAACCTCTTCTGGGCGTTCTTCTATAACATCATCTGCATCCCGGTCGCGGCCGGGATCCTGTCCTGGAAGATGAACCCGATGATCGGCGCGGCAGCCATGAGCATCTCGAGTTTTACCGTGTGCATGAATGCCCTGAGACTGAACCTTTATTCCATGCGGGACAGCTCGCATGATAAAGCGATAAAAGGAAGAGGACCTGCGGCCCTCCCGCTTCCGAAGCCCGGTGCAGCTTCGGAAACGGCGATGAAAACACCGCAGGCCGATTCCGAAAAGACATCTGAAACCGTATCAAATCCGGAAACGGAGAAAGGGAGTGCAAAAATGAAGAAAGTACTAATTATCGAAGGCATGATGTGTGGCCACTGTGAGGCCTCCGTGAAGCAAGCACTGGAGGCTCTGCCGTTTATTACCTGTGCGGCACCGGATCACACCAGCAACACGTGCGTGGTCGACATCACGGATGGGGGCGACTGGGATGAGCAGACCGTAAAGGCTACCATCGAAGGCAAGGACTATAAGTACCTCGGAACGAAAGAGTAACCTTACGGGGATGGGTCCGGATTCGGACCACATATCTCATGAACTCTTTCTTGCATAAGCTCGAAGAGCGATATCGGTGGTTCGTCGAACCCCATTACATCGAAGGGGAGACGTGTCGTATCGTCTTCCACAGGAACGCCGTAAGGAAGAAGGGGATCGGTCCCTTCCGTGATCCCCCCTTTCGAAGCGGACCTCGTACCCGACGATCTGGGGCAGGCGCGTTTCCTGCCGTTCATCTCGGTGAGCATCGAGTAGAAGAGATCTCTGTCGTCATTGTCGAGAAGCGGGATCAGACCGCGGATCGTCGTCGTAGAGAAAGAACGGCATTCGTGCAGGACCGCCTCCTTGAAATGCCCGATGGCCCATGTGTTGAAGGGGTCCTCGGGCCAGAGCATCTTCGCATAGCTGATGCGGCCTCGAAGAGAGAACAGATAGTGACGGATATCCGCATTCGAGCAGGGAGACCGGTACCACTCCGGACGTGTCTTCTCGAGATGTTCTTCCACGCCGTATTTACAGACGTAGTAGAGTTCCTGACGGAGCTTCTGGCGGTAGACACGCTTCGCACGTACCCGGTCGTTGACCACGGCGCCTGTGACTTCGCGGCGCTGGCCGGGACCGAGATAACGTGTCTTCTTCACGTTCAGTTCGAAATGATACGAGGAAAGAAGAAGCGCGACCGTGTTCTTCAGCAGTTCCACGTCGAAGGGAAGGGGACTGGAGAACGTCATGTCGTCACAGTAGCGCGAGTATGCAATACCGGAGTTCAGGCAGAAGATCGAAATGATGTTGTCGAAGTCGGAAAGGACCAGATTGGCGATCTGCGGCGAAGTGCAGGCTCCCTGGCAGAGCGCACCGTTATAGCACAGAAGACGCGTCAGCGTGCCCAGGATCGCACGGTTATAGTGGGTGTGCTTCTTAAGCATGGAGTAGACCAGGCTCTTGCGGATGCTCTCGAAGAAGTGGCGGATGTCCAGCTTCAGCATATAGCGGCATCCGGCATGCACCTGCGCGTTGTCTCTCGCGGAGCGTCCTTTCCGATAGGCAAAAGCATAGTCGGCCGTGTATTCCCGGTCCAATGGATCGAGGATCGTTACCTTAATGAATTTCTGGAGAAGACGCAGATCCGGGGAAACCTCGAAAACGATACGCTTCTCTTTACTGTTGCGCTTGGGAATGCTGTGCTTCTTATAGTAAGGTGCAACATTGTCCAGGATGGTCTTGATCCTTCCCGCAGTGTAGAAGATATCGTCGCTTCGTAAGCTGTTTCGCATGAAGCGGTGATACTGATGTGTGAAACTGTAGAGTGAATCCATATAGGGAAGCGAAGGTTTCATACGTGTAGTTCTCCAAGTATAAAGAAATAGAGGCCACAGACCGGTCATACCTGATGGTGTTTGTCCGAAACGTTCTATTGAGCTCCTCAATAGGACGGGTTCGGAGTCTCGGAATTCGCTCGAGAATTCCGAGCACACTCCCGAATTGGATGCATGGACGCCGACTCGGCGGCCCTCGTCTAGACTAATCGCCAAAACGAATCTCTATGCCGGTCTGTGGCCTCTGGTGTTATGTGTATTAAGATGCGCGTCTGGTCACCTCGATCGTCACGTTGCGGATGCCTGTGAATCGTGCGCGGATCAGCTTCGAGAAGGCTCTGGCGCTCTCGTAATCCTTGAAGAAGGAGACGAGCTTCGAGTTTTCGAGGAGACTCGGAAGCGAAGCGCTGGATCTGACGCTGTGGCGGATGCACATCCGGAACAGATCGTAGTGTTCTTTCTCCGGCGTGTCCGAGATGTCGATGATGACGCTGTATCCGGCGGCCTTGTCTGAAGGACCCGAAGAAGTCTCCTTCGGTACTTCAGAGATTGCCGTCTTTCTCGGGCGGCCGCGCTTCTTCTTCTCGGGCGGGGCAGATGCCGAAGTTTCTGCTGCAGCTTCTGCTGTGGCGACCTTCTTCGGGCGGCCGCGCTTCTTCTTCTCGGGCGGCGCAGATGCCGAAGTTTCTGCTGCAGCTTCTGCTGTGACGGCCTTCTTCGGGCGGCCGCGCTTCCTCTTCTCCGGAGGCTTTTCTGCCGAAGCTTCTTCTGCGGCTTTCGCATCCGCGACCTGATGCATCGCATGGGCGATCTTCCCGGCGACGTCCTTCCGCATGCGTTCTTCCTCCGCCCTCTTGTCCGCTGCCATCTTTAACGCTGTGGCGAGCATCTGGGCATACTTATACTTGCGGATCTGCTCGGATGGAGTGACATGTTCCTCGTAGATGGGTTTAAACAGGTCAGGGTCGTGCTCCCAAGGCGTGTATGCCCAGTGCTTCGGAGCCGGAGCCTTCTCTTCCTCCTCATCGTCCTTCAGGCCGAGAGAGTTGATGGTGTCCTGGATCTCTTTGATTATTTCATCTGCCTTTACGTTCTTCTTTTTTTCCTCAGCTTCCATGTTCCTGTTCATCACTTCCGCGACGAAAGGATGCAGAGCTGGTCTCGTCTTCTTGATCGCCCCGCGTTCGGGGACATGTACCGCCTTGGGAAGATCCTTCAAGGTGATGATCTCGGTAAAATCCGGAAGCTGCGTGATATATTTCAGCCGTCCGCTCTTCAGGACGAGGACCTCGCCGTTATTCAGAGACCCCAGCTGTGTCGGCGTGACCAGAGGTTCCACGGTATCCGCATCGTTGTCCACCTTCAGACCGCATTTCGAGGAGAGCTCGCGAAGAGTGTTCAGCTCATTCGTACGGTAGGCGATAAGCGTATCCGCATTGGCCAGGATCGTACTGGCTTTGCTTCTTCCATAGAGCGTATCCAGCTGGGAGAAGGACTGGATGACGAAGAACGTGCGGATGTTGCGCGAGCGTCCGGCGGTCATCAGGCAGTCGAGCATCGGAAGAGAGCCTCCGATGTTCCCGAGTTCCTCGATCACCACGTTCATGCGGCGCGGGAGACGTCCGTCGTACTTCGTATGGGCGATACGGATGTGGTGGGAGACGATCTGGGCCAGGATGATCGACGCCAGAGTCGAGTAGTTCTTGTTCTCGTCCGGAAGGATGATATAGATGGCGACCTTCTTCTTGCCGTCGAGCTCGGACATCTTAAAAGAGGCGTCGCTCATCAGCTCGGTGATGGCCGTGCTTGTCATGAAGGTGTTCAGAGGCTCGAAGAAACAGCTCTTGATGGAGCCCAGCGTATCCGTCGGGGCAGAGCGCACGTTGCCCAGAAGACGTGTAAAAGGCGCATTCGGGAAAAGCTCGCACATCTTGTCCAGGTAGCGGATGGGACCGAGACGCGCGAAGAGATCACTCGCGATCTTAATCAGTCCGTCCGGGTGGATGTGATCCGGCGTACCGTACTCGAAGAGCATATACATCACGGCGGTGAAGAAGGACTTGGCCGAGCTGTCCCAGAAGGGGTCACGCTGGGCGTGGATACGCTCGCTGTCACCGTAGATGCAGTCGGCAATATTTCTTAATGTCTCGATCCCCATCTGCTTATCAGAAGGGTTCGAGCTTTTGTAGTTCTCGTACGCATAACCGAAGAGATCGAAGCCGTCGCTTCGGGTCAGATCGCGGAAATCGAATACCTTGATATAGTAACCGCGCTGCTTAGCGAGGCCATAGGTGGAGGCGAAGATGTCCCCCTTCGGATCCACAGACAGGAAAGACTCTTCAGCCTGGATCATGGACATGGTCATGGGGATCGTACCGCGACGGGTCTTCCCGCAGCCGGTCACCCCGAGAAAGATCGCGTTCGACTCGGAGCCGCTGACGTAGGGTTCGCCTGTTTCCCAGTCCATGAAAAGCACCGGACCGCTGCTTGTGCCGTCGGCTTTCGAAAGCTCACGTTTGATTTCTTCTTCCGAAGAAAATTCCACATTTTCTATCATGCTAAGTCTTTTCCTCCTATTTACTTTCCCGGCCATGAAGATGGCGAAGAGATCTTCTGACGAGGCGGGGCCCGTACACCTGTACGGACCGTACCCGCCTTTCAGAGATTCAGCCGTCTGGGATGTGACGGCCATTTATCCAAGACGGAAAGAAGAAGGAGAGTGCCTGCCTCCCACTTCGTTCCGCGACTCGGTGGATCTGGGATCCCGGATAACCGAAAAGGATAGAAAAACCGTCCGATTATTCGAGAAATCCGGACGGTTGCGAGAAACGGATATAGGTGTCGCGTCAATACGCTAACACTGCAAACGTCCTGATATAGGGATGTGAACGATGAAGATCCCGGAAGGATAAGGGCCAACGGCTCTTACGAGTCCATAGATCGGGAGATTCAACGTATGTCTGTTGATCGTGTCGAATCCGTATTCAGTTGTCTTACTCATGTCGTTCACACCTCCTTTAGTAAAAAAATAGGAAGTTCTGTCCGCCGCACACTTGTGCACATCTATCGATGCGCTTCGATGTATCGATCAAATTGGACAGGCACTTCCGATTCACTCTATACAAACCGTATTCAGTTGTGAAGCCCGATAAGAAGGACTTTTCCTCCTGAGGGTAAGATGAATTATAACTCTACTTCCTGACCAGCGCAATAGGTTCGGGACGATTTTTTTGTTCGTTTTTCGTAAAATCTCAGACCCGGCTTGAAATGACGGGCTTTCCGGGAAGAAAAGAAAAATCCGGGATGAGTTTCCGGTTTCCCCTTGATTTCTTTCCGGACTTCCTGTAAACTCTTATAGTCACATGAATGGGTGGTTAGCTCAGCTGGTTAGAGTACTTGCTTGACATGCAAGGGGTCGATGGTTCGAGTCCATTACTACCCACCAGAAAAGGCGGTCTTACGGATAATCGTTAGGCCGCCTTTTCCGTTCTTCGAAAGAAGAAGCGAAAAGGGGATGCCTCATTGTGTTGAGGCAGCCCCTTTCGTGTTAGGAGGTTATGTTTCGATCTCCTGCGCGGCCGGGATCACTCGTCCTTCAGGATCCGTACCGGCTCGAGCTTACTGATGGAGCGGGAGTTCAGGAAGCTTGTGATCAGGGCGCAGGCGACGATGATCACCATGGTCAGCAGGAACCACAGCGGGTTCGTCGACAGGTTGGTCTGCTTGATCCCGAACAGTCCCAGTCCCAGAAGCATGAATCGGTCTGCAAGAAGGAGATGCAGGACGATACCGGCGAGTACACCGATGACGACCAGCGGAAGGTTACTCATGATCATTCTTCTGACCAGTTCGCCGGACGTGTAACCGAGGGCTTTGCTGACGCCAAGTTCGGAACGTTCACGGATGATCTGGGAGCGGGTCAGGAGGATCTCGGTCAGGATGACGACGAAGCACGTAAGGCTGACGAAGATGGCACAGATCGCCACCATGGTGGTCGTGATGGTCCGCATCGTGGACCCGATGAGATCATCGACCAGCATAATATTATTCTTCGGATACCTCTCGGCCAGTTCCTTCATATAGGCCTTTGCCTGTGTCTTATCTTTCAGGTAGATCATGATGGAACCGAACTTATAATCCGGCTTGATCCGCTTCGCACCTTCTTCGCTGACCAGAGCCCTGTTTCCCATGTTGTTGATCTTCTGGTCGATCCCACAGATGGTAAAGGGAACGGTTCCGGAATTGTTGGTGGTCTTGACATCCACCACATCACCGATTTTGGCATCAAGATTTTTCGCTTCGATAAATGTCAGAACGATCTCGTTTTCGTTCTCCGGCAGGTGTCCTTCCAGAAGGTACTCGTACTCAAGTTTACTGAGATCATCGAAGGTGTCGACACCGATGGAACGGGTATTCTCCAGATGCGTGAATTCGATGCTGCTCAGAGTACTGCTTGTAACCACGCGTTCGACTTTCGGGTCATTCTTTAGGTCAGAAAGAAGGGCCTCGTCGCCATTTGCGGTGATCTGTACTTCAGAAACTTCGAAGCCGACCAGTTTCAGCATGGCGGTCTGATCCATGGCGAAATTCTCGAAGAGCGTGAAGCCCAGGCAGCTGGAGAATGTCAGAAGAGCAATGATCAGGATGATGAAGAGGCTCTTCTTCGGGCGGCCGAAGATGTTCTTGCCGGACAGCGCCAGATCCAGCGGCATGGAAGATTTGTCCAGCGCGAAGTGGTTCTTCTTGAAGTTGTGGTTGGACATTCCGGAACGGAGTGCTTCCAGAACGGTGAGCTTCTTGTAGCTTCTGGAAGCCAGAAGAGTGCCGAGAAAGACCAGAAGCGGGATGCCGATCAGTGTGGAAAGAAGAGCCGGAATACATACGCCGGAGAAACCGGTAAGGCCCATGAGCATGCCCTGAAGAGAACTCAGAACCGGGCTTAAGAAGAGGCCGACAACGATGGCAAGAATGGTGGCAAGTCCGCAGATCAGCATTTCTTCCATGATACAGGACCAGCGCAGTGCCCGGGCTGTATAGCCGTTTGCCTGAAGAAGACCGATATTCTGGATGTTCATCTCGATAAAATTCTTAATGGAGAAGTGCATGATGATGATAGCCAGTCCCACTAAAACGATGGTGAAGAGGAGAATGATTGCCGAAGCCATACCGGATAAGACCATCGTGCCCATTTCCATGATGTCGACCTTGATTGAAGTCGGAGCCGCTTCCGGGAAGGCACGCTTCACAGACAGCTCGTAATCCGTGAGGTCAACACCGTCTTCGACCGTGCAGTACACGAAGGAACCACACATGCTCGGATCTACATTTTCAGAAATTTCCTGAAAAATGTTCGGGCTGACGAGAGCGGGGAAGCCGGAAATGTTCATGGTCGTGGCAAAATACAGATTCTCCATATAACCCTTGACGATGAAATCAAAACTCATGCCGTTGGCGGAGATATGGAATGCATCTCCTTTCTTGACAGAAGAGGACAAATGGTACGGAAGCACGATCTCGTTGTCTTTGAGATCAATATACTCTTCCGGATAGGAATTGAGATACGTCGGTTTGGAACTATCTTGAATAAAGAATTCGTAGGAACGACTGTCTTCTTCGGTCTGGCTTCCATAATAGTAATCTGCCGGCCATTCCACGATTGGAACGGATTCGCAGAGTTTCGTGCCGGGAAGAGCGGCGATCGTTTCTTGAAACTCTTTTGAATAATCCATGATGTCTTCAGGAGTGTCTGAAACTATATTCATAGGTGCGTTCTGAAAGATCAGAATATCGGATGTGTGATAGGTATCCTTACACTCGTTGATGATGTTCTGGCCGGACAGAAGAAGCGAAAGGCTGGAGAAGAGAAGGGTCGCGGCCAGGAAAATCAGTGTAAAAAGGATCACCACTTCGCCCTTGTGCTTCTTGAGATTATTTTTAGCAATAAAGAATAACGAATACATTTCTTACCACCCCATGTTCGAAAGGAATGCGCGAATGGCGCTGTGACGCTCTTTGTCCGGACCATTGTACGGCTGAAGTTCGATCTCATCGCAGATCACACCGTCACGGAGATAGAGGATGCGGTTGCCGCGCTCGGCGGCGGCGATGGTGTGGGTGACCATGACGATGCTCTGACCGCGGTCGTTCATTTCCGTGAGGACGTCGAGAACGGCCTGGGTGTTCTGCGAGTTCAGGGCGCCCGTCGGCTCATCTGCGAAGAGCACTTCCGGGTCGTTGATGACGGATCTGACGAGGGCGACGCGCTGCTGCTCACCGCCGCTTAGCTGGTTCGGGAACTTGCTGAAGCTGACTTCCGCGATGCCCACCTGAGAAAGAAGCTTCTTCGCTTTCTCGGCCAGTGCTCTGCGATCCTTGTGCTTGAGAAGGCCGCTGACCATGATGTTATCGAGAACGCTCATGGTGTCGTTCAGGTAGTTCTGCTGGAAAACGAATCCGCAGTGTTCTCTTCTGAAACGGGCCAGCTTGTCGTTATTGTACTTGGAGATCTCTTCGGTACCATAGGAGATGGAGCCGAGGCTCGGACGGTCCATGCCGGAAAGAGCGTAAAGAAGCGTGGATTTGCCGGCGCCGGAATCGCCCATGATTACGGTGAAATCGCCTTTCCTGATCTGGAGGTTCAGGTTCTTCAGAACATGCTGCTGAACCGATTCGTTACTGAAAGTCTTGCAGAGATCTCTGGCGGTGAGGATGGTCTCCTGTGTGGGAAGAGATCTTACATCCTTTTGCTGTGCTGTCGTATCTTTGACGTGGATTTTAGTCTGCATTTTCGATTATCTCCTTCGTTTTATGTCTTGTGTGTTTTTTCGAATCTTACAATGTTAGTGTAGAACTCTTTCCGAAGGAATGCTTTACGCAAATCTTGTGCAATCCTTAACTGTTTCTTACACGTGGGCAATTGCTATTATTCTCTTAATACGTAGTTCATTTTCGAGTATAATAGTAATGATTGACGTAATTACCGCATCATTTGAGGAGGGGAAAACATGCTTGATATGAATAAGAAGAAGGACGGGAAGAAGCTTACCTATTTCCTGTCCGGACGGCTCGATACCATTACTGCGCCGGACCTGGAGAAGGATCTTACATCGTCTGCGGAAGAGACCGAAGAACTGGTCCTCGACCTGGAGAAACTCGACTATATCTCTTCTGCCGGGCTTCGAGTCCTTCTGTCGGCACATAAGAATATGAGCAAGAAAGGATCCATGAAACTGATCCACGTCGGATCTTCCCTGATGGAGATCTTCGAGGTGACCGGGTTCTCGGATATCCTTACGATCGAATAAATATGAAAGTGCTTATTCATTCGAGGCAGTTCCGGGTGCACGCCTTGCTGCTGGCGATGTTTCTCGTACTCACGGTGGTCCTTGCCGTGGTGTCGTTCATCATCAGCGATCCGGCGTCCCTTCCGAGTAACCGTGTGATCAGCATTACGGCCGACATCTTCGGTATGTGTCTGGGCCTGGTGCTGTATCTGTGCTGCGGAAGTGACACCCAGTGGGATGAGGAGAACCTGAAGGCATTCCTGATGCTGATCGGGACGTGCTTCGTCGCCGCTTTCGCCGATGAATATGCCTGGCTCGTGGACGGGAAGAATTACCTGCGGATCCCGAATCTGATCACCAACACGGTCTATTACGGGACCACGCCGCTGATGGCCTACTCCTTCTGGAGATATGTCGTTACCTTCCTGAATACACGTAAGGAGCGGGTGGATAAGTGGAATAAGATCTTTCTGACCGGGCTTGTCGTGACAGTCCTGTCGATCGTCGGAAATGTCTGGTTCGGCTACTATTTCTCTGTTGATGAAGCAGGGAATTACCAGCGCGCGGAATTGTTCTCGATCCCGCTGATCTACGCGTACCTGATGCTCGGGATGACGCTCCTTCTGGTGATCATCGCGAGAAAGCGGTTCCAGAGATTCCAGATCATCGCACTCTTTTCGTATGCGGTGGTACCGATGGCGATGGGCGTGGTTACGGTCCTGACCTACGGGATCTCGCTGTCTTCGGCGGTGATCATGATGGTGCTGATGCTGATGTACTGCGTGCTGAACGTCGTGCAGTCCCGCGAACAGAATGTGGCGGAGAATGAGCTTCATCTGGCCAGTGCGATCCAGGAGGCCATGCTGCCGAGAAAGTTCCCGCCTTATCCGGATAGAAAAGAATTCGATATTCATGCGCTGATGGATCCGGCGAAAGAAGTGGGCGGCGACTTCTACGACTTCTTCCTGATCGATGACGACCATCTGGCGATGGTGATCGCGGATGTGTCCGGCAAGGGCATCCCGGCTTCGCTCTTCATGATGGTCAGTAAGACGCTCATTAAGACGCAGACCATCGCGAAGATGGATATGGATCCGTCGGAGATCCTGGAGCGTGTCAATACGCAGATCTGTGAGAATAATAACCTCGAGATGTTCGTGACGGTGTGGCTCGGTATCCTGACGATCTCGTCCGGGAAACTGGTCTATGCCAATGCGGGCCATGAGTACCCGGCCCTGAAACACAAGGGGGAGGCATTCGCACTTCGTAAAGAGAAGCATTCGCCGCCGCTTGGTGCCATCGAGGGGATCCCGTTCCGGAAAGGGGAAGTGACCCTTCAGAAGGGGGACATTCTCTATGTCTATACGGACGGTGTGCCGGAGGCTTCCGATCTCGAGCAGCATCTACTCGGAACAGAACAGATGGTGAAGATCCTCAATCAGTCGGATACGGAAGACCCATCCAAAATCGATGCTTTTGTACGGGGAAAGATCGATGAGTTTGCCAACGGGGCCGCGCAGTTCGACGATATCACGATGCTGTGTCTTAGGTATGACGGTCCGCAGGAACTTGCCGGGAAGGAACCGGAGATGGAGGCGAAGATGAAAACGGAAGAGATCTCCAAGGATGCGGAAATAACGGGCGGGGAGGAACTGACCGTGGAGGCGGAAGCCGGGAATCTTCCGAAGGTGCAGTCGTTCATCGAGCAGTATCTCGAAGCAGCGGACTGTCCGCCGAAAGAGATGATGCAGATCGGGGTCGCGGTGGAAGAGATCTTCGTCAATATTGCAAGCTATGCCTATGCGCCCGATACAGGAGAAGCAACGGTCCGGGTGCGTGTGGAGCAGGATCCGAAGTGTGCGGTGATCACGTTCCTCGATCAGGGGAAACCCTATGACCCGCTTTCACGGGAGGATCCGGATGTTTCGCTGGCGGCGGAAGATCGGGAAATCGGCGGACTCGGGATATTTATCACGAAAAAGACGATGGATGAAGTATCCTATGAATATAAGGATGGAAAGAACGTCTTCACCATGAAGAAGAAATTCTGATGCCGGGAGTAGATCCGGTCCGGGAAGAATAGAGGATAAGTAGAGATGGTAAGAATAGATCTTCATATGCATACGACTGTTTCGGACGGGACGGACCGGCCGGAGGAGATCGTCAGGAATGTTCGGGCGGCCGGGATCGAAGTGTTCTCGGTGTCGGACCATGATTCCATCGACTGTGCATCGGTCATCCCGACACTTCTTCTGGATGAGGATCCGGTGTTTATCTCGGGCGTGGAGTTCTCCTGTAAGGATGAAGAAGGAAAATACCATATCCTGGGATACGGGTATGATCCGGAAGGGGAATCGATCCGGCGCGTCGTGGAACAGGGGCATGCTTTCCGCATGGACACGGTAAGAAGAAGGCTCGCGTTTCTTTCGGATGCCTTCGGATTTACGTTCCCGAAGGAAGAAACGGATGCCCTTCTTTCCCTGGATAATCCGGGGAAACCGCATATCGGAAATCTCATGGTGAAGTACGGATATGCGAAGACGAAGGAAGAGGCGATCCTGGAGTATATCAATAAGATGCCGAGAAAAGAGGCCTATGTTGATCCGAAAGATGCCATCGAGGGGATCCTGGGAGCCGGAGGGATCCCGGTGCTGGCCCATCCTTTCTTCGGAAGCGGCAGCCAGACCATCCCCTTTACGGATATACGGGACCGGGTCGGAAGACTGAAGTCTTACGGGCTTTCGGGTATCGAGGGTTTCTACTCCGGCTTCGACGGGGACATGATACGGTATGCCCTGGAGGTCGCGGAAGAGATGGATCTGTATGTGACCGCCGGAAGCGATTATCACGGAGGGAATAAAACGGTGAAACTGGGAGATACAGGTCTTGAACGGATCCTGTCTGAGATGCCGGGTGATCCTTCTCTGGAGAAGGTGCCGGGGCTTCTTAGGTTCCTTCAGGATGTGAAGAAGAGTAAAGGAGTCAAGTGGTAAGATGCACTATAACTGTCTGATCATCGATGATGAGGTGGAGCTGTCGAAGATGACGCAGGAATACTTCGAGATGTTCGAAGTATCCTGTGCATGTGTGGAGACGGCGAAGGACTGCCTTCGTTTCCTTGAGGAGAATACAGCGGATGTCTTTCTTCTCGACATTAACTTAGGAAATGAGAGCGGATTTGCGCTGTGTAAGACGCTTCGCGAGAAATACGATACACCGATCCTGTTTATCAGTGCGCGCCAAAGTGACGATGACGTGCTGGTGGCGCTGAATATCGGCGGGGATGATTATGTGAAGAAACCCTATACTTTATCGGTACTCCTGGCGAAGGTGAAAGTGCAGCTTAAGCGGCTCGCCGCGGTACGAGACAAGGCCAGGAAGGGCGAAGAAACAGACGGCAACAGTGCTTTTGCCATCGACGAACCGACCATGAGCTGCCGCGTGGAAGGGAAAGAGATCGCGCTGAAGGCCAAGGAGTTCGCGCTGCTTTCCTGCCTTTACGCTCATAAGAATACCATCGTGACGAAAGAGCAGCTCTTCCTTCAAGTGTGGGGCGATGCGTTCTACAGCGACGGCACGCTGAATGTCCATATCCGCAGGCTTCGCGAGAAGATCGAAGAGGACCCGAACCACCCGAAGTGGATCAAGACGATCTGGGGAACGGGCTATAAGCTGGAGATCCCGTCATGAAGTTACGTGTGATCGCTGTATTCTATATTCTGATCGTGTTCCTAAGTGCATTTGTCTTCCTCAGGCGGATCGACAGCACGGAGGTGTACGAGATCGATATGCTGGAACTCAATGAGAAGGTGTACGATATCTCGAAGGACCTTCAGACCGGGAAGACACCGGAGGAGCTGGAGAAGCGCTATGACTGCCGTATCGTCCTTCGTTCGGAGAACAGCTATGAATCCGAGAATAATATGTATATCCGGAACGGATACTCGGTCTTCGACTATGCGGTGGATGGAGAAATCGAAGGGAAGATCGCATTTCAGGCGAGGCAGGACGAATATAAGCTTCGGAAGGATCGGGAGAAGACGGATCTTGCGCTGATGACCCTTCTGGCGCTGGTGCTGGGATTGTCGGTCTTAGGCGTGGTGTGGTATCTGTACGTGCGGCCGTTCTCGGAACTGAAGGTGTTTGCCGAGCATGTGTCGAAGGGCAATCTCAATGTGCCGCTTAAGATGCAGAAACACAATTATTTCGGTGCTTTTACCGAGTCCTTCGACCGCATGCGTGAGGAGCTGAAGAAGGCCTCCGACCGAGAGAACGAGGCGAACCGGAGTAAGAAGGAGCTGGTGGCGGAACTGTCCCACGACATTAAGACGCCGGTGGCGACCATTAAGGCGACCTGCGAAGTAATGGAGATCAAGTATAAGGATCCGGATGTGCTGGAGAAGGTGGAGGTCATTAAGGCGAAGGCGAACTCGGTCGATAAGCTGATCGATAATATGTTTAAGGCGACGCTGGAGGAACTGGAGGAACTGAAGGTGGAGCCGACGGAGGAATCGTCGATGATCCTTGCCGACATGATCTCCGAACTGCGTTTCTACGGGACCGTCGAGACAAGAAATGAAGTGCCCGAGTGTCTGATCCTCGTGGATACGCTCCGGCTCGAGCAGGTCATCGATAATATTGCCGGGAATTCCTTCAAGTATGCGGGCACGCCGCTGGAGATCGAGTTCGTGTCGGATGAGCTGGAGATGCACATCCTCTTTATGGACAGAGGTCCGGGTGTGCCGGAAGAGGAGATCTCGCTTCTGACGACGAAGTTCTACCGGGGCTCGGTGGCGTCCGGGAAGGATGGCTCCGGTCTGGGCCTTTATCTGGCGTCGGTGTTCATGGAGCGCATGGGCGGCGGACTTGAGGTGAGGAACAGGGACGGCGGAGGATTCGTCGTGGAGATCGTTCTGAAGAAAGTGTAAGAAGGAAGCGCCCGGCGAGGGCGCTTTTTTCACGTGAAGTGAGAATGTGACTTTCGTCATGTTGGAAATCGTGGCTTTTTTCACTTCAGTCATAGATTCACAATTGATATTCTGTTAACAGTGGAAGGCGGGATACGGCAAGACCATAAGTTCCTCCGCCGTACTCTCCTCCTGCCTCCACGGAAAAACACATCAATTTCTAACGGAGTGATTCTTATGGAAACGATTCTGAAACTTACGGATCTGACGAAGAAGTATGGAAACAAAGTAGTCGTGGACAATCTCAATATCGAGATCCAAAAGGGCGAGATCTTCGGCCTTCTCGGACCGAATGGCGCAGGAAAATCCACCACGATGAACATGATCTGCAACATCGTGCGCCCGACACTGGGTTCGGTGGAATTTCTGGGAAAGGATTTCCGGAAAAACAAGAAGGAACTGAGCCGGCATCTCGGCTATATCCCGCAGGATCTCGCGATCCACGGAAGGCTGAAGGCCTGGGAGAATGTCGAGCTGTTTACTTCTCTTTATGGTATTAAGGGAAAAGAACTGAAGGAGAGGATCGATGAGTCTCTCGAGTATGTCGGGCTCCTCGATCGGAGAAACGATTATGCGAAGACCTTCAGCGGCGGTATGAAGCGCAGACTCAATATCGCCTGTGCGATCGGGCATCACCCGGATCTTCTGATCTTCGACGAGCCGACGGTCGGTATCGATCCGCAGTCGAGAAACTTCATTCTGGAGCGGATCAAGAAGTCGAACAGAAACGGTGCGACGGTCATCTACACTTCCCATTACATGGAGGAAGTCGAAGCGATCTGCACAAGGATCGCCATCATGGACAACGGGAAGATCATCGCCACCGGAACGTCTGAAGAACTGAAGAAACTTGTCGTCGAGGACACATCTTCCATCACGCTGGAGGAAGTCTTCCTGACACTTACTGGAAAGAAACTGAGGGATATCTGATCATGATACGGTATTTAATTAAGAATAATGCCAAGCTCATGGGCAGGAGCTGGGTCAATGTACTTCTGTTTACGATCTGCCCGGTAATCGTATCCGCTGTGCTGATCAGTGCTTTTTCCGATCTGATGGAAAACTATAAAGAGCGTGGGGAGATGCACTGCGGATATTCGATCGAAGCAGGCAGCATCTGGGAATCTGCCGAAGAGGCGCTGAAGATCTCGGGTGAACAGGCGGAGATCACCTTCACCCGGTTTGACACCGAGGAGCCGGAAGAGATGATCTCGAAGAATGAACTGTCGGGATTTGTGAAGTTTGAAAGCGGAGGCTACAAGATCTACCGCGTGTCGGAGAAGCCGACGCAGGGAGCCGCCCTCGAATACTTCATGTCTGTCTTCTGCGACGAGATGACCTATGCCGGGATGGGTTCTGTTGAGAACATCAAGCTCCATATCGAGCACCCGTCCTTCCTGAAGGCTGTGGATTCCACGGATTACTACGGGATCGTATTCGTCCTCTACTACGCTTGGTGCGCGATCATCTGCGCATCGGGTATTCTGACGAGTGAGAAGAAATACGGTATCCGCAGAAGATATACTGTATCGGCACTGAACGATCTACAGCTTTACCTGGGAAGATTCGTGCCCCTTGCGATCGTCGTCTTCTTCGGAACAGCCATCGCGGCACTCCTCAACTCGATCTGTTTCGGCGCCAATTGGGGCAATCTTCTCTATGCAGGAGTGCTGTTCCTCGTTATGACCGCGGCGTCCTCTGCGCTGGGACTGATGTTCCAGAGCATCACGGACAACATGATCATCACGGTCATCCTGACCTTCTCGCTGGTCTGGATCGCGGGGTTCTTCGGCGGAAGTTTCGAGACCTACATGTTCTCGTCTCATCCGGAGTATATGAAGCTGCTCTCGCCGATCTATCACTGTAACCGTGCGATGGTCGAGCAGGCCGCGTCCGGAAGGACGGATTATTTTCCAAGTGCGATCCTGTACTGCGCCGGCATCATCGTCGTATGTTCGTTGATCTCGGTTGCCGCAGACACGATCAGAAGGAGGGGAAGAGCATGAGAACACTGATCACATCGAGTCTTAAATTACTGTTCCGGAATAAGAGCTTCTGGTTCTTCATGCTGATCGTTCCGATTCTTGCCACGTTCGTTCTGAACGCTCATCAGATGAACTCGATCTCTCTATCCAGGCTGGCGGAGCATAGAATCTCCGAACTGGATGACGCAGATGAGAAAGCAGCGTACTACAGCAGCGGGGGCCAGTTTGTCGTGAAGGTCTATGACGCCTGCGGAAGTGAGCTTTCCGAATACATGCTGAATAAACTTGCTCGGACAGGAGCTTTCTCCATCGTGAGGGCGAAGGTGCCGGATATGGATCAGGCCGAAGCGGATGAGAAGATCAAGTCCGACGGCGAATTCGACCGCATGGGCGCGGCGCTCTATATCAACAGTAACTTCGACGCGCTTCTCTCGGAAGGGAAAGAAGACGAGGCGCTGACCCTCTATGTTCTTTCCGAAGACGGACGTATCGAGATGTTCGAATATTCCTTGCGCAAAGAACTGGCCCTGATCACAGAGACAGTCTCGGACGGGACGGTCCCGGAGGCGGTCCGCCTTCTTAACCAGAAGCTTCAAAGTATGCCGGAGAAAGAAATCGTCGAGCTTTCGGAAGGCTCTTCCAGAAAGCTTACGCTGGAGCAGGAGAATAGAAAGACCGCGATCGGATACGCGATCGCATTCATGACGCTGGGATATGTATTCTGCGGGATCTTCATCGCCCACACGGTGATCAAAGACGAGCATGACAAAGTTCTTATGCGGCTTCGCCTGACGGGCATGTCTTCGTTTACATACTTTGCATCGAAGTTCATCATCAGCGCGATCGCGACCTTCCTGATGACCGTCGTTCTCGGAGCTTGCTCGTTCGTGATCGACACCGATAAGTTCGGTATCGGAAGAGTGAAGTTCCTCCTGATGATGTTCCTTCTGGGTCTGATCTTCAGTGCCATCAGCCTCGTGATCGGTGTCATCCTCGGCGATGTGATGAATGCCAATATTGCGGCCTTTGCGCTGTTCTCGATGTCCTCGCTTCTGGCAGGAACCTTCTTCCCGATGGATGCGACGTCCCGCCTCATTAAGGCCCTGTCCTCGCTGATGCCGCAGAAGTGGTTCCTGGACGCGACGGAGATGATCTTCGTCGGCGACAACAAAGCGTACCTCGTGCTGTTATGTGTGACGCTCGCATACCTCGTTCTGGCGCTGAGCCTGGGCGGGGTGGGGATCAAGGTCCGGAATGGTGAGGAGTGAGTCTTCTTCGGACTGGTTACTTGACATGTGTGACGGTTCCGAAGAAGATCGGAAGGCCGGTCTCCACGTCGACGATCGCATACGCGAAAGGACGGTCGCAGATCACTTCTCTGTTCATGATGACTGCGTTATGCTCCATGACTACGCCGGTGGCGGCCGCGGCCTTCGTACCCTCGGCCGTCACTTCGATCCTTGTCTTGTGGATCACATCCGCGATGTTAAGAGGTGTGAGGTTACTCATGTTGCTGAAGTTTGCTTTCGCCGGATCGAAGGCATCCGCCATGCCCATGTCGATAAGAATGTCCCTCAGGGAAGTATCGTACTCACTCGTAAACTCGGGAAAGGCGTATTCCACATTATCCTGGTTGGCGCTGTTCCAGAACTGCCAATAGTCTTTCGCCGTCATATCGGCCACGAAAGCGTTGATATCGTATGTGAAATAGTCGTCTTCGCTGTCCTTCGGGGAGGGTTCGGACAAGTCATCGAGACTAGTTAGGATATCTGGCTCGGGTGCACCCGGGAGCATCACCATGAAGGCGTATTTCCCGCCTTCGTAAAGCTTATAGAAACCGGTGGATTTCTCGTTATGAAGATAGACAACATCTTTCTCCCCGCAGAGGAACCGGCAATCCTCTTTGCTTCCGTCTAAGCAATGGAAAGTCATATCTTCGATGTTTTCCTCTTCGAAGGGCTTCTTCCACTTCGCGTCAAATGCGAGTGCATTGACCAGGACCATCACGCTGTCGGGTGACAGTTCTTTTACTAATTTGTCGATCATGCCGTCCGTCTTGTCATGCACCCAGGAATTGATCGTGTTGATCCCGCTGTTCGTAAAGGGGACGGCTTCGATCTGTGCATCGAAATGCTCTTTTACATAGTCCAGATAGCTGCTGTAAAAGGCGACTTTCTTATTGTCGTTGAGCCAGACGGAGTTGGCGATCTTTAGTTGATCGCTCTTGAGCTGATCCATCCGGTCGACGGCGAAGAGGAAGGCATCTTCTTTCGCCACGCCGGGAACAAGCGTGCCGAGCATCTGGTCGAGTGTTTCTCCGTCCGCTCCGGCCGCCGTCATCTCCAGCGCGAGAAGCACGGAGTCGGAAGAGACCAGGAAGTTTTTGTCCCCGGCATTTTCTGCACAGTGCCGGATCAGACCGACAGAAAACTCGGAGTAGGCTCTCTTTCGTTCCTCTTCGTCTGTTTTAGAACTGTTGCCGGAAGCAAGTTCGTATATGGCGGTTCCGCTTGATTTCTGCTCGATCGTCGCGATATCAGTTATCGGTTTCGATTTCTCCATGCAGCCGGATGCGGCCGTAAGAAGAAAGGAGGAGATAAGTATACCTGCAAAGAATTGTTTCGATTTCATGTGACACCTCGTATGGCTACTTTGTAGCTTATCTAAACACGCGTTTTTTTACTCTTTTATTATAATCGATTCGAAGCGGAATGTATAAGAATATGTGCTATCATGGTGATGTAAAGATGAAATGACGGGGAGAATCTTTTGGAACGGTTGAAGAATCATTATTTCGTGCTGGTGAGAATCTTTCTGATAGTTGCCTTCGGCGCGTATGGGTTTGTCGAGAGACCTAAGGACGGGCCGATAACGGCGTGGACGCTTCTTCTGGCGGCGATGTACCTTGCGTCGATGGCGCTCTTCGAGATCGTTCCGAAGAAGTATAAGTTCGTATGCATAGCTGTTTCTGCCGGATTCTTCGCAGCGCTGATGGTGCTTCACGAGACGGGATTTATGCTCCTGGGATTCATCGTCGTCTACGATTTTCTGTCGCTCTTTGAGAGGCTGGATGCGAGGATCTATCTGCTCCCGGTCGTGGGATTCGTTCTGCCGGGGCAGGTCAATATCGTGACGCGTCTGATCGCGGTATCCCTTACGGCCATCGTCTATCTTCAGCACAATTACGTCATCCGTTCCTACAGGAAGCAGATGATGGAAGATACCATCAACGAGCAGAACCTCAAGCGGGATATGCAGCAGCAGGAATATGCGGCGAAGATGGAGCAGAGAAGAAGTATGATCTTGGCGGAGAACCAGATCCTCGAGCAGCGTGCTTCACTGTCACAGACGCTCCACGATAAGCTCGGGCATAACATCAACGGTTCGGTGTATCAGCTGGAGGCGGCGAAAGTCCTTCTGAAGAAGGATCCGGAAAAGTCGGAGACGATGATCCAGGCCGTGATCGACCAGCTGCGCGGTGGGATGGATGAGATACGTGTGATCCTTCGGAAAGAGCGTCCGGAGAAGCGGCAGCTGGCGATGCTGCAGCTGTATAAACTCTGTGAAGACTGTAACGGGAAGGGTGTGCAGACGGATCTTACGACAGAGGGAGAGACGGCGCAGATCCCGGATAAGATATGGGAAGTGATCCTGGATAATGCTTTTGAAGCGGTATCCAATTCTATGAAATACAGTAAATGCAGCCGTATCGATATCCGGCTCGTGGTGATGGCGCAGCGGGTCCGCGTCAGTATCAGCGACGACGGGGTCGGTTGTACGGAAGTGAAGGACGGCATGGGCATATCCGGTATGCGCCAGCGGGTCCGGGAAGTGAACGGCACCATCTCTTTCGAGAGTGCGGCCGGCTTTACCGTGACGATGCTGCTGCCGATCTGAAGCGCGTGCGCGAAGGAGACAGGAGGAACGAAGATGGAGAAGATAAAGGTCATCATCGCAGACGACAGTGATTTTGTAAGAGACGGCATGAAGATCATCCTCGATGTCGATGACGAATTCGAGGTCCTGGGCTGTGCCCGAAACGGCAGGGAAGCCATCGAGATCGCCGAGAAGAATAAGCCGGATGTATTTCTCATGGATATTCAGATGCCGGAGATGGACGGGATCGAGGCGACGGCGGAGATCGTGAAGAAGGATCTCGGCAAAGTCCTGATCCTGACGACCTTCGATGACGACGATCTCGTTCGAAAAGCACTGGGAAACGGGGCGAAGGGCTATCTCATCAAGAACCATACTCCGGAACATCTCAAGCAGATGATCAAGTCCGTCTATAACGGGACCGGTGTCATGGAAGAGAGCCTCCTCGAATCGATCAGTAAATCGGCGGCGACTGCGACCGCGGGAAAAGGTTTCGACGAGAGCGGGTATACGGAGCGTGAACTCGAGATCGTGCGCGCTGTCGCCGACGGCCTTTCGAATAAAGAGATCGCGAGTAAGCTCTTCATCTCTGAGGGGACTGTGAAGAACTACATTACCTCGATCCTCGCAAAAGAAGGATTGTCGCATAGAACGGCGCTGGCTGTGTATTACATTACGGGGAAGAAGTGAAGTGTGAAAGGGCACTCCGGCTTCAGACAGTATCCTGAAGCTGGACTTGCTCACGGATGTTGTGTCTTTCTTTGCCGCCGTTACTTGCGACACTTATGGAACTGATCGTGTCTTTCTTATTCATGGCCAGAGTATAGAAGCATACGCAGTCCTTCGAGCGGTCTTCCGTCGCGGTTTCCTCTGTACAGCAGTAGATCGTGATGGAGCAGACTTCGTCACGGTCTTTTACGATACTGACTAAGATCTCCGCCATTTCTTCTTCAGAAGGGAAACTGCCGTCTTCTTTATAAAGGGTCACTCGGGTTTGATTGAGATGCACATACTCTTCGACAAATTCTCTTTCGGAAATATCCTCGACCGGTGTGTATGCATTCACCGGTTTGTACTCGACTTCGTAATCGTCACACTCGAAAATGCCGTCAAAATACTCCGTCAAATAATCTTCCGCTTCTTTCTGATAGCGGATGTAGTTGTAGTTCGTCTGCAGTTCTCCGTCGTTGTTTCGTACGATGATCTTTTCATCCGGGAACTCTTTTGATCTGGCGATAGCTACATTCGAATTGGCGCCGAACGGTGTGCCCGAACCGGCTCCGGTGTATTCGAATTGATCGTCCTCGAAAGTCTTGTTGAGCTCTTTGACCCATTTCTCCTGATCCTTGCGCTCCTGCCCGCTGAGGCATCCACTGAAGAATGTTGCGCAGAGGCACAGGAGCATGCCTGCCGCGACTGTTCTTCTATTTATTCTTTTCGTTCCCGTTGTCGCTCTCATCTTTATTCTCATCCTTTCTTAGACGCGGAAAGTGAGTCTTCGTTTTCGCTTCATACACAATTGACGAGAAAGACATGGAAAATGTTGCAAAGATTGGAAAAGCAGACTTTCCATTTTCGAAATAGTACTTCTTCCTGCTTTCCGGGTGAATGCGCGATGAAACTTCAGTTGCGTTCTGGTATGATAGGGGAAGCTTTTTCGCCGTGATGATATAGGAAACAAGGTTTCTGCGAGATGCGGAAAAAAAGAAAGGACCCACACGCATGGCACCATCAGAGAAGAATACACGAAGAGAGATCATCCTGGGATGGATCCGTATCGTCCTGGGCCTTCTTGTCTTTTCCTTCGGCGTGCACCTGACGATCTATGCCAACATCGGTCTGGCGCCGTGGGACTGCCTCGGTATGGGCATTGCGAAGCACACGCCATTTAACTACGGCATCTCCATGACGATCATTGCAGTGACGGTGCTGCTGATCGATATCCTTCTCAAGGAAAAGATCGGCTTCGGCACGATCATCGACGCGCTTCTTACGGGGAACTTCGTCCAGGCTTTCACGTATCTGAATCCTCTTCCGGAGAATACGAATACCTGGCTCGGGATCGCTATCATGCTTTTCGGATTTGTGTTCATGGCGCTCGGCATGTGGATCTACATGAAAGCCGAGCAGTGCTGCGGGCCAAGAGATGCGCTTCTGGTTGGCCTCGGAAAAAGACTTCCGAAGATCCCGATCGGGGTGGTGGAAGTGCTTCTTTGGGCGGTGGTTTTACTCGGGGGCTTTCTGCTTGGAGGGCCTGTCGGGATCGGCACACTGATCAGTACATTTGGGGCAGGACTCGTCATGCAGTTCGTGTATAATATAATCAGGTTTGAACCGAGGAAACTGAAGCACCGTGGCGTTGCGGAAACGGCGAAAGTGCTTCTTTCGAGGAAGTGAGGAAGAAGACTGGAAAATGGGTATTGAAGACTTTTTAAGTTCGGGAAATGAGAGACTTGATCAGCAGCTGAAGTTCACGGCGGAGATCGATAAGATGACGAGTGTGTACAGAAGAACGATGCTGATCTCGGGGATAAGAAATGAGAACGATGCGGAGCACTCCTGGCACATCGCCGTGATGGCGCTGCTTTTCAAGGAGTATTGTATTGAGGAACCGAATGTGGAGCGCGCCATCAAGATGCTGGTCGTGCACGATCTCATCGAGATCTATGCCGGCGATACTTTCGCATATGATGTGGAAGGAAATGCGACTAAGGCCGAGCGCGAGGCGGCTGCAGCGGATAAACTCTATGCCCAGCTTCCGCCGGAACAAGGCGCCGAGCTTCGTGCCCTCTGGGAAGAATTCGATGCGATGGAGACCGTGGATGCCAAGTATGCGGCGTGCCTGGACCGTACGCAGCCGCTTCTTCACAATACCCTTACCGAGGGTCACACCTGGCGAAACGGTGGCGCGGTAAGATCCCAGGTGGAAGAGCGCGCACATATCGTCAAAGAGTTCATGCCGGAATTGTATGCCTGGATCATGAAGAACCTCGACCGCGGTGTCGAGAGAGGCTGGCTGAAAGAGTAAACCGAAGATAAGGAATCATCGATCGATAGTTCTATTTCTCCTCTGAAAGGATCCGCAGGATCTCCAGATATGTCTCCGCCGTGGCTTCCTGCCAGCGCTTGCAGGTTCTCTTCGCGGCGTCTTCCGTAGGGGCATTCCACTTAAGCTGGAACGTTGTCGCGTGATTCTCGATGAGGCGCAGGTCCACGACCCATGTGCCTTCGTCATTCGGTGCATAGTCGGCATAGACGCTGGAATCTTCGGAAGACTCCTTCTTCCAGGATCGGGACGCGGAAGTGAGGTAGGCGCGGATGCCTGCCGGAACGGAGGGCATGAGCCGATTTAGGATCTCAATGCCGGCGGGCGTAATGTCACAGCTGAGAACGGTCCTTCCGGAGGCGTCCTTCCGAAGCTCGCCTTTCCGCTCGCCCTCGGTCATCAATCGCTGCTCAAGAAGTTCCTTCTTCGCCTGGGAATACAGGAAATAGTCCATGTACAGAGACTCCATCGCGCACTCCATCAGCTGCGAAGACGGAATACCGCTGATCTTCGACAGGATGAACAGAATAATGATCTTGGCATTTGGCAGATCCGTGTTGGCCATGGCAATCTCCTAGGTGAAAAGATGTAGTTCATTATACGCTATTTTCTTCTTCAGAAAAAGCACTGTGACCTTAACCGATTTCGATTTCATTTTTTCTTGACAAATGTCAGAAAGCGTTATTTTTTCGTCGGATATTAGCGCGATTTGAACACAATTATCGCAATTTTGACAATTCGCACGAGGTTTTCATGCTATACTATATGCGGTGTTTCCGGACACCAAATCTGACATAAATGAGAATGAGGAGAAACTTTTATGATTAGTCTTGATACTTCCAACATTATGCCTTTTATTGCCGAAGGCGAGATGGAGAAGATGCTGCCGCAGGTGGAAGTGGCACATAACATGCTCCACAAGAAGACCGGCCCCGGCAGCGATTTTCTCGGATGGGTAGAACTCCCGAGCAAGTACGATAAGAATGAATTCATCCGCATCCGTAAGGCTGCGGCCAAGATCCGTAAGGATTCCGATGTGCTTCTGGTCATCGGCATCGGCGGTTCCTACCTGGGAGCCCGTGCGGCGATCGAACTTCTGTCCCACTCTTTTGCCAATGTGGCGCAGAAGAAAGTGAGAAAAGCACCGATGGTCCTGTTCTGCGGTAACTCCATCAGCGCCACCTATCTTGCTGACCTGATGGATCTTCTCGAAGGAAAGAGAGTTTCCGTTAACATCATCTCCAAGTCCGGTACCACAACCGAGCCGGCGATCGCTTTCCGTATCATCCGCGCATATATGGAAGAGAAGTACGGTAAGGAAGAAGCACGCCAGCGCATCTATGCGACAACAGATAAGGCGAAGGGTGCTCTGAAGGGCCTGGCTACGAAGGAAGGCTACGAGACATTCGTCGTTCCGGATGACGTCGGAGGACGTTTCTCCGTTCTGACCGCTGTAGGCCTTCTTCCGATCGCCGTTGCCGGCATCGACATCCGCCAGCTCATGACCGGTGCAAGAGATGCTTCCCGTGACTTTAAGAAGGTAGAGATGGAGAATGACTGCTATAAGTATGCCATCGCCAGAAACTGCCTGCTGCGCCGCGGTTACACCACAGAGGTCATGGTCAACTATGAGCCTTCTTTCCACTTCATGACAGAATGGTGGAAGCAGCTCTATGGTGAGTCCGAAGGTAAGGACGGCAGAGGTATTTTCCCGGCCGGCGTAGACAACACCACAGATCTTCACTCCATGGGCCAGTACATCCAGGATGGTAAGAGAATGCTCTTCGAGACCGTTGTCGTCATCGACAAGGCCCGCCGTTCCTTCACGATCCCGAATGATCCGGAGAATCTGGATGGCCTCAATTTCCTGTCCGGTATGGATATGAACGAGGTAAACCTCAAGGCGATGCAGGGTACTGTTCTGGCGCACGTAGACGGTAAGGTCCCGAACCTCATCATCCACGTTCCGGAACTCAATGAATACTGGCTCGGCCAGCTGATCTACTTCTTCGAGAAGGCCTGCGGTATTTCCGGTTACCTCAATTCCGTAAATCCGTTCAACCAGCCGGGTGTGGAAGCGTATAAGAAGAACATGTTCGCGCTTCTCGGTAAGCCGGGTTACGAAGCAGAGAAGAAGGCGCTGGAGAAGAGACTGAAGAATAAGTAATTTCCATGCGAAAGCACTGTTCTGTCAGCTTATATGTGAAATCAGAGGGGGCGGCCTCAATACTTTGAGACCGCCCTCTGCTGTCCATGAGGGCATTCGAATTCAGAAAACAATCACGATCAGCGATACAGATTTGGACACTGACATCATGTGTGATAAAATATAAAGAAATGTTGATAACGACCCAGCGATCGAAAAAGAGGAGAAATTCATGAAAGCTTTCAAAACGATTCTGTCTATTCTGCTTGCCATGCTTCTGCTTGTTCAGACCCTGCCGGCTACTGTCGCCGCGGATTCGCCGAATAACGGCGATCAGGGCTGCACCGTAGACTTTGTTGCCGTCGGAAACAGCGAAGGCAGCGAAACGGCGGACATTGAAAACGTGATCACGCTGCCCTCGACGGTCAGCAATATGCCGGACGGGTACGAGTTCTCCGGCTGGGTGGAATCGAGATTTACCGAGACGACCGAGGAACCTGTGTTCTACGTGCCCGGTGCGGACTATACCGTCACGGGAAATGCTACCCTGTACGCGCTGTTTACCCGCACTGAAGAGAACGGCGAAGACTTGATCTATAAGCTGACCGATGATCTCGCCGTCGGCGGCAAGTACGTCATCACCATCGAAGAGTATGCCGTTGGAGATGCCGTAAATACATCTTTTAATCACTACGTGACCAGTCAGTCGGTCACGATCGACAGTAGCACGGATACGCTTACCGTTCCATCCGGCGTTGACGTCAACACGATCCTCTACGAGATCGAATCCGGAAATGATACATACGGCTGGATTTTTAAGAACGTTTACAACGGTCTGTATCTGACCTTGGGCTCCGACGAATTCCTGATCGTCGGAGATACGCCACTTGCATGGCTGTATCAAAACCATAATCTTGATAATCAGGTCGACACCGAGGGCTATTACTACCTGAGCCTGCGTTCGGGCAAGTCCTCCTTCACGACCAACAAGTTTAAGGAGGATAACGTCAAACTGTATCAGAAGCTTCCGTCTTATGTCACGTTCTACATGACAGATCAGGCGATGCCCATGTTTGCGTACCATTCGCTTGTGCTCTCCGGACAGATCGGTGTGAATTTCTATCTGGATCTTCCGGAAATCGATGGTGTGGACTATACGGCAAGCTATATGACATTCGAAATTTCCGGAAAGGGCAAAGTATCCGCTGATCCGGTCCCGTACAATTCGACGCAGACGATCGCGGGGAGTACATATTACGGCTTCACCTGCTATGTGAATTCCATCCAGATGGCGGATACGATCACTGCGACATTCCATTACGGCGACGGATTGACTATTTCCGAGGAGTATTCGATAGCGCAGTATATCGCGTCATTCGATACATATGCTGAGACACATCCGGACGAATTTGATGCCGAAACGATCAACCTGGTCCATGCGGTGGCCGACTACGGTCACTATGTACAACCGTTCCTTTCAGATGTGCGCGGCTGGACGATCGGTTCGGGCGACAATCAGTATGCGGAGATGGATAGGTTCTATACGGCCGAATATGACATTGATACGGTCAAAGCCTCGGTAGCTGGTTATGGGATTCAGAGTACAATGAGTGATGATATTGAAGGAATCAATTACAGTCTGCTTTTGGACAGCGATACGGCGGTCTATCTGTACTTCGAGCCGGTTGCGGATTATGACGGCAGCTTTACCGTTTCCGTCGGTGGCGATCCGGTAACAGCAACAAAACTAAAAGACGGCAGGTATCTTGTGAAGATCAAGAACATCGGTGCGCATAAGCTGGGCGATCCGTATACGGTCGTTGTGACGACGACGAACGGCGAATCAACAGTAACGGGTTCCGCATTGTCGTATGTGAAAGGTTTACTGGATGCGGAAGCATACAAGGACAATACCAACGCGCAGGACGCTGCCGCAGCAATCTATTATTACCATGTTGCCGCGCAGGCATATAAAACAAAGAATCCGTAACTGAAGACGAAACCATGGAACAATATGAATCTCTGAAATTCGAAATCGTCGCCTTTGAAATCGTCGACATTATCACCGATAGCGACCCGCTCGGCCCGGAACTTGAGGTCTAGAATAGAATCTGCAGATCATAAAAAACTGCCAACAAAAAACTATTGTTTGTTGGCAGTTTTTTAATGCGTGTGATTCGTTACCTTCCGGCCATTTCTTTCCGGGGCCGGGTGATGTGGGAGAGGAATGTAAGAAGAAGTTCCAGCGCGCAGAAGGCAACGTAGATGAGAAACAGAACCTCTCCCTTCAGAAGAAAATCACCAAGGATCGTCACATCGACGGATCCTGTGGCGTTGATGTGGTAAAGAAGACACAGAAGTCCCGTACCGACGATGCCGCTGATCGAGAAGATCAGATGGCAGATGAGATACGGCTTGGGCTTTTTCCGCCATGCGGCGAAGGAAATGATGCCGAACAGGAAGAGAAGAAAGCCGTGTGCGATGATCAGTCCGCAACTGAGTAGCAGAACGAATGATTCGGTTACGAAGTCGTCTCTTTTGCCCCAGCTCCCGACGAAAAGCTCCAGGAAAGAAAAGCCTCCGACGAGTCCGCAGAATAGAAATGAGTAAACAAATGCCAGGATATCCGTAATCAGGTTCGTAATCTTAAATCCAATCATAATCCAATCTCCCTTCGGGGCTATCGTAACGTAAAGAACGTTTCTTGGCAAGTTTTCGGAAGATGAGACCACAGAAGATAGGACATGACGGTGTTTTTGCAGTAAAATATAGAGAAACGATGAACAAGGGGAAGTGTATATCGCGAATGAAATCATATCCTGCACCACTAAGTAAATCTGATCTGATGTCGGTCGAGAGCCCGGCCCGCTATGTGGGCGGAGAATTTAACGCCGTGATCAAGGAGGATATGATGGAGGAACTGGAGAAGACAGGGAAGACCTCCTACGTCCGGTTTGCCTTCTGCTTCCCCGATATCTATGAGATCGGAATGAGTAATCTTGCCCTGCAGATCTTGTACCACGTCCTGAACGAAAGTGCTTTTGTCGCATGCGAGCGTGCGTTCTCTCCCTGGTTCGATATGGATAAGATCCTGCGGGAGAAGGATATCTTGCTTTATTCCCAGGAGACGAAGACCCCTCTTTGTGATTTCGATATCCTCGGGTTTACCCTCGGGTATGAGATGTGCTATACCAATGTGCTGCAGATGATGGATCTCGGGAAGATCCCGCTTCTTGCTAAAGACCGTGACGAGGACGATCCGATTATCTGCTGCGGCGGTCCGTGTGCGTATAATGTCGAACCGATGGCGGATTTCTTCGATATCGCCATGATGGGCGAAGGGGAAGAGATGATCCTCGAGCTTTGCGAGAAGATCCATGAATATAAACAATCGAAGGATACAGACCATCCGATGACGAGAGCGGAACTACTTCGGAACTGCGATGCCATCGAGGGGATCTATGTTCCGTCCCTGTACGAGGTATCCTATCACGGCGGCGCCCTTGTCCGCCCGGTCGATGACGGCGTGAAACCGGTCATTAAGAAGCGCATCATCTCCGATCTGGATACATGTACGTATCCGACGGCACCTGTGGTGTCGAATCTCCGCGTCGTACATGACAGATCGTACCTCGAAGTCTTCCGTGGATGTATCCGCGGCTGCCGCTTCTGCCAGGCGGGATTTATCTACCGTCCGGTTAGAGAGAAGTCCGTGGACGTTCTCTGTGAGCAGGGCAGGCTTCTCGAGAAGAACACCGGATACGATGAGATGGGCCTTCTTTCGCTGGCGACCTCGGACTACACGCATTTTCCGGAACTGGCGGAGAATCTTCTCTCTACCTTTGAGGGACACCACACGAGTCTCTCGCTTCCGTCGCTGCGTCTGGATTCTTTCTCTCTCGATCTGATGGAGAAGGTCCAGTCTACGAGAAAGTCCGGCCTGACCTTCGCACCGGAGGCGGGCACGCAGCGGCTTCGTGATGTGATTAACAAGAACATTAAAGAGGAGGATATCTTCTCGGCACTGCGTCTGGCGTTCATGGGCGGCTGGAGCACGGTGAAGCTCTACTTCATGCTCGGCCTTCCGACAGAGACGGATGAGGATGTGCTCGGTATTGCCGATCTGGCGAAACGGATCGAGAAACTCTACTACGATGTGGGGCGCGAGACGGGAAGAAAGATGAGAAAACTGGAGATCACGGTCAGTACGTCTCTCTTTATTCCGAAGCCCTTTACTCCGTTCCAGTGGGAACCGCAGAATACGAAGGAAGAGCTGATACGGAAACAGCATCTGCTTAAGGATAATATGCGCAGCAGAAATATCCGCTATGCCTGGCATGATTTTGATTCTTCCGTGTGGGAGGTCGTACTGGCCAGAGGCGACAGAAGACTCGGACCGGTACTTCTTGAAGGGTACCGCGCCGGGCATTTCTTCGATGCCTGGGATGATCACTTCCATCTTTCTGACTGGGAAGAGATATTGAACCGTCACGGCATGACGATCGATGAGTTTGCCCGGGAGTTCTCCGAGGAGGAGACGCTTCCGTGGGATCACGTAAGTGTAGGTGTCAGTAAGAAGTTCCTGCTTTCCGAGCGCCATAAGGCGCACGAGGAGAAGACCACGCCCTCCTGCCGGGAACACTGCTCAGGTTGTGGTGCGGCATCTTTCGGTGTCGGGGAATGCTTCGCGAAAAGAGAGGTGAAAGCAGATGCTGCAGAGTGAACGGGAGAAGATGATGACCCTGCAGCCGCACCAGAAGGCGTATGTCCAGCGTGCGTGCTTCAGCAGGGAAGGTGCGACGGTCTATCTCGGACATCTGGACCTGATGACCTGCTTCGAGAGAGCGGCCAGAAGAGCGGAACTTCCGATCCTGTATTCCCAGGGGTATAACCCCCGTCCTATGATGGTCTTCGCGCTTCCGTTAGGTGTCGGGATCGAGTCGAGAAGCGACTATCTCGACGTATCACTCGAAGTGCCCTACGATCCGGTGCTTTTTACCGAGGAGATGAATCGTTGCCTTCCGGAAGGTCTTCAGATCCTGAGGTCGAAGCAGATCCCGGAACCGAAGGACAGCATTATGTCCATCGTGACGACGGCGACGTACCGGTTCGAAGCGACCGGGATCCGGGAAGCGATGAACGATGCGATGAAGAGGGAGACCCTGATCGTGACGAAGATCGCGAAGGGGAAAGAGAAGCAGACCGATATCCGGCCACTGCTCCTGTCGATCAAGAAGGACGGGGGCGAAGATCCGGATGCGGTGGAGTTCTTCGCCAGCGCGGGCTCGGAGAAGAATGTCCGGCCGGACCTGATCCTCAGCAGCCTTTCCCTGTACTGCGGGATGGACAAAGAAACTGCCGACAGTGCCAGAGTCATCCGGACAGGGCTGTTCTCCGGGAAGTATCCGAAGATCTTGCCGATCGATGAGACACCGATCCGTAAGTTCGAAGATTTCACGAATTGACTTTCCATTTCGGAAGGTTTCGTGTATGATTTTCTTATGTGCCGAAAGGAGTAATAGAGAAGATGGATCCGAAAGAGAATGATTTCGCGGAGAGCCTGTTAAGTATATTCGATAATGTTCTTCTGACTGAAGAAATGGCGTTGTCTAAGGGCTATTTTTCCGACCTTTCCATCGCAGAACTTCACACGATCAATGCGATCGGACCGTATGATGCAAGGACGATGACCGAGACGGCCAATATCCTGGGGATCACGGTCGGCACGCTCACTGTTTCCGTGGACCGCCTTGTGAAGAAAGAATATGTGGAGCGCCAGAGGGATACGAAGGACCGAAGGATCGTCCGGATCTCCCTCACCCGTCAGGGGAAGCTCGCGTACCGCATGCATTCCAAGTTCCACAGAGTACTGGCCAAGCGTATCTTCGATCCGCTTTCCGATGAGGAGAAACGGATCCTGACGAATACGATCTCGGAGATCGATACGTTTGTCAAAGAGCAGTATAAGAAGTACAGCAACGGCGAACAGTATAAGAAGATCGTCCGTGACGATACGGAGGTATAAGATGGCTGATTCGAAGAAGAACGATAAAGTGAATAAGGCACCGGAGACAGAAACGCCCGTAAGTTTCGAGAAGGAAGACATTTTCGGAACCCTGTCGGACATGCTCTCGGAACTTCTGGACATGCCGAAAGACAGTTTCCGTTATGACACGATGATATTCGATGAACTGCCGCTGGATTCGCTTCAGCTTTATGAGCTGGTGGTCGATCTGGAGACGAAGTTCGATATCCGTATTCCGGATGAAGACATCGAGAAGATCACGACGATCGGTGATGTGGTGGACATGATCCACGAAGCGGGGAAATAAGAGTTGCAGTATATCTTCATTGTCAATTCGAACATCCATAAGAAGAGGAAGAGAGCCCTGGAGAAGGCAGTGGCTGCTCTTCCTTCTGATCTGCGTAATAAGTCGAAGATCGTCTATACCGAGCATAGTAACCATGCGGAGGAACTGGCGGTCAGCTTCTCGGACCGGTATGGTTCCGAGTGCATCATCTTCGCCTGCGGCGGCGACGGCACGGTCCATGAGATCGCCAATGCCCTGGCCTTCCGGAATTCCCCTATGGCGGTGATCCCGCTTGGTACCGGTAACGACTTCGCCAGAACGGTGTATCCGAAGGAGATCTATAAGAATCCTCTTTCGATCTTAAGTAAGCTCGAGCAGCCGATGATCAAGCCGATCGATCTTCTTCGTATCGACAGCTATGACCTGATGGGGAACCATCTTCCTTTCTGGAGCCGGTACAGCCTGAATATCGCATCGATGGGGCTGGATACGCAGGTCCAGTCGAAGGCGAAAGCCATCGTGGCGAAGCATCCGAAGAGCCTGTTCTTCCGGAATAACGCCTATTCGATGGCAGCCATCTCCTGCCTTCTGAACGGCTGGCGGTATGCGATGGACTATTCCATCGAATTGGAAAACGGGGAGATGATCGAGAAGAAGGGTGTACCGTATTCTCTGGTCAGCATCTGCAACGGCCGCTTCTACGGCGGCGGATTCTGCCCGGCGCCTCAGGCCAGTATCGAAGATGGTGTTCTGGATATCTGCGTGGTGGACAACATGTCGAGGTCGAAGGCATTCTCCCGGCTTCTTCAGTATAAGAAGGGGAAACACATCGGCAAGAAAGGCTTCACGATCTATCGTTCCACGAGCGGGATCTTCTCTTCGCTAGACAGTAATCTTCAGATGCAGGGAAACTATGACGGCGAGGACTTCTTCGGTCATAAGATCCGATACGAAGTCGTGCCGAAGGCGATCCAGCTGGCGTTCTTCTCCTGATTTTGAAGAAAGACACTTACTGCAGGTTTACGTCCTTTTTCTCCATATCTTTCATCCAGGAGAGCACGGCGTCCGTCATCTGGTGCGCATCTTTATTGAAATTCTCGGGAATCATGGGCTGACCGAAATGGATCGTGATGCGCTTCCTTCTGTGGTTCTTCTTGTCCCATGTCTGCGGACGCTTCATGTGACGTGACCATGCCTGGTATCCGCCCTCGATGTAGACGGGCAGAAGCGGAACGTTCGCCTTGATCGCGATGTAGGCGGCGCCGTCTTTAAACTCGCCGAGATGACCGTCGTGGCTTCTCGTTCCTTCCGGATGGACCAGAATGATATTGCCGTTATCGACTTCCTTCTTCGCCTTGATCAGGCCACGCACCGGGTTGCCGAAACGGTCGACGGCGATGCCTCTTCCGACGTGCATCATGACACGTCCGAGACGGCCGTAATTCGTCTCCAGGTCGGAAGCGGCCAGGGCACAGAAGACCTTCCTGTGTTTTCTCGGCAGCATGCTCATGATCCACATGCCGTCTGCATAGGTCTGGTGATTCGAGCAGATCACATAGGGACTCTGGCTCGGGATATTCTCTTTCTCTCCGGGGCGGAGCTTAACGAGGATCCGGGTGATCGCCATGGAGACGTGGTACCAGAAGAATCCGGTGAATCCACGCGGTGTCGGGTATTTGTTATTCAGTTCCTCAGCCGAATGGGCCGGGGCGGCAGCGCCGTTCTCTTTCGATGACATGACGATTCTCCTCGTACCTATTATCTTCTTTACGCTATGCTAGACTACATTTATCGGATTGTCAATTGATTTTGCCGACAATTTTTCTTCGGCAAAAGCGCTTGAAACGGGCGAGTGACAGTGCTTTTGCCAAAATATTTTGAATTTCAAAATATTTTCGAAATCCATAGACGTAGACAAAAGAAAGTGGTATCATTTTAAAATGCGTGAGGGTGCGCATGCGCCTCATGACAGGAAGTATAACCGCGACGGAGGATTTATGTCGAGCATAGTCGGGAAACCATTACACGAGGGCATTCGTTATGAGACGATGCGGGACCTGATCCTTGGATCGAAGGAGAAATATGCGACGAAGGATGCTTTCATCTTCAGAAGAAAGCCGACGGAAGCGGAGATCCATAAAACATATAATGATTTTACATCCGATGTAGAGTACCTGGCGGAGGCCATCTCTCTTCACGGTTTCCAGGGCGGGCACCTGGGTGTGGTCGGTGAGAATGCCTATGAGTGGACGGTGTCCTACTCGGCGATATTAAGTTCCGGTTCTGTGGGCCTTCCGCTGGACAGACTCCTTCCGGAACATGAGCTGGTCAGTCTCCTTGTCAGAGGCAAGGTGGAAGTGCTGTTCTATCACCAGAAACATCACGAGATGATCCTGAATATTGCGAAGAACGAGAAAGAGAACGGGGTTCTGGTGAAGCAGTATGTCTGCATGTGCACCGAGTACATCGCACCGAATCTGGAATTCCCGAAGGACGATCCCCGGTTCGTGGACATTCAGGACTGGCTCGAAGAGGGAAGAAAGTCCGTGGAGAGCGGATCGAGCATTATGCGACGTGTCGCCATCGATCCGGACGAGACCCGGATCATCCTCTTTACGTCCGGTACGACGGCTATGAGTAAGGGCGTTATGCTTTCCCATAAGAACATCATGACGAATGTGTATGCGATCTCCACGACGCTGACACTGAATCCCGGAGAGAGGATCTTCTCGATACTTCCTCTGCACCATACTTTCGAGAATACCTGTGAGTATTTCATGCTGGCCAGAGGATGCTGTATCTGTTTCTCGGATGGACTTCGTTATATCGTGAAGAACCTGAATGAGTGGCACGTCGAGGCCTGTATCTCGGTGCCGCTTCTGTTCGAGAATATCCACGGCAAGATCAAGAGCGGTATTGAAGAATCGGGGAAAGCCGGTCTTCTTTCCATGATGATCCCGGTCAGCAATTTCCTGAGAAAATTTAAGATCGACCTGCGGCGTGTATTCTTCTCGTCGATCATCAAGAAACTCGGCGGTCATCTGCGCCTCATCGTTATCGGCGGCGCCGGGATCGCGAAGAACTATATCGAAGATTTCAATAACTGGGGATTCGAGTTCCTGATGGGCTACGGCCTGACCGAGACCTCTCCGGTTATCGCCGTGACGACGAATAAATGTAATGTCTACGGATCTGTCGGCAGACCGATCACAGGTGTAGAAGTGAAGATCGACACAGACAGTCCGAAAATTGGGACAGTTGGTGAGATACTATCTAGGAGTGACTGTGTCATGCAGGGTTACTACGAGAATCCGGAAGCTACGGCAGAAGTGCTCGAAGAAGACGGATGGTTCCACACCGGAGATATGGGTTATCTCGATAAGAAGGGATGCCTGCATATCACCGGCCGTGTGAAGTCGATGATCGTGCTTACCAACGGAAAGAAAGCTTTCCCGGAAGAGATGGAATCTCTTCTGAATAACATCCCGGGCGTCAAGGAGGCTTTCGTCTGGGGATGTAAGGACGATAAGGATGCTGTGGACATTTGCGCCAAGCTCCTTATCGACCGGAAAGTCATCGGTGAGAACCTCCCGATCCCGGATACGACCGCAGGTGATAATGCGGTACGGGAGTATCTGAGCGCGAAGATGAAGGAAGTCAACCATCAGATGCCGTCGTATAAGTCGATCCATTATTTCGTCTTCTCGGAGACGGAGATGGTGAAGACCACGACGCTGAAGGTGAAGCGTCCTTCCGAACAGCAGGCGATCGAGGCAACACTCGAGAAGGCCGGCACGACAATGAAAGCAGCGAACGGACAGAATCTGGATACCCTCTGACAGCATCATTGACTGCAAGGAGGAGAGAATCATGGCTTTTCATTTGCTATATGGCGAGAACCCGGGACTTCTTCTGGACCGTGCTCTTGAACGGATCTGCGAGGAAGCGGTCCGCTGGCCGACGAAGCGTGGCTATATTATTGTTCCCGAGAAGATGAAGGCGGAAGTGGAACGCCGCTATATCGAGATCCTTCAGGAGAAGAAGGCAGGCGGAGATCCGCGCGCGGCGTTCATGATGATCGATGTCGTGAGTTTCTCGCGTTTAGCCTACCGTGTCGTAAGTGAAGTCGGCGGAACATCCGGAAGGTCGATGGATCCGGTCGCCAAGACTATCCTGATCCACCGTATTCTGCGCGAGAACGAGGAGTCCTTCCCGCAGCTTTCCCGGTTCGCCGAGCGTGTCGGTTCGGTCCGCGAGATCGATGAGGTCCTCGGTGATTTCTACAGGTATAACATTACCGCACCGATGCTTAAGGAGATGGACCGCGAAGGGATCGATCCGACCGTTGCGCAGAAGATCTCTGATTTCGGACTTCTGATCGAGAAGCTGGATCAGCAGAGGGAAGCGTACGGGTTTGCTCCGGAGCGCTACTCGATGAAGCGTCTGGCCGAGGTGCTGGAACTCATGCGGGAGGATGCGCCCGAGACGAAGACCTGGCCGCTTCGACGCCTCTCATTCCTCCGCCAGGCATCCGCCTGGATCCTGGGTTTCGGAGAGAACCGTATCTTCACTCCGGAGGAATATAACATTGTTACACTCCTTGCATCGGTCATGGAGAAGGTGACTCTGACGGCTGTTTCCGATCTTCGCGGGGAGGCATCGGAGAACGATCTGTGCCATTTCGGAAATAAGACCGTCGAATACTTCGGGAAGGTCAAGCCTTTCTCTTCGATGGAGAGAATCGAGGGTAAGAGTCAGCAGAATGCGCGCCTTCAGAAGATCTTCCGGGATTATTCCACACGTGCCGGCAAGAAGGAGGAGGATGCCTTTTTCCAGGCGCCGGTGGAGATCCGCGTGTTCCCGCAGATCAACGATGAGCTGGAATATGTGGCGGCCCGGATCAGCGAGATGGTTCGTCTGGGTGATTACCGCTATCGCGATATTACGGTCGTGCTGTGTGATCCGTCCAAGTACGAGAGCAGCCTTCATGCGGCATTTGCCCGCTTCGGCCTGGATGCATTCCTGGATTCGAATTCCCGCCTGATGGGGACTTCGTGGCTTCAGTATGTGCAGGCGGTTCTGGATATGTGCCGGTATAACTGGAAGCTTTCTTTCGTGATGAACTGGATGAGAAGCGGATTTGTCGCGCTCTCTCCGATCCTGATCGACAAATTCGAGAATTACTGCCTTCTTCACGGCATTAAGGACAGAGGCAGGATGCTCAAGTGTCTTTCCTATGCGAAGGATGAACATGAGAAGACCTATTTCGAGCCGGTCAGCAGGAAGATCAAGGAACTGGATCAGGGCATCCGCGAGCTGACAAGAAGAAATACATGCAGTGAGAGGGCGGTCGTTCTTCACGATCTGATCGCGACGCAGCAGGAGAAAGTCGAGAAGCTGGTCGATGAGTGGGCGAGTGCCGGGAACCAGGAGGCGGCGCTGGCGCTGGCCGCATCGTATAATGCTTTGGACGATGCCCTTCGGGCACTGGCGGGACCGGTCGGGGATTTCGATATTTCCTGCGATAACTTCTGCGATGCCGTACTCTCTGCCGTCTCGTCCAAGGTGCTTCGTAAGATCCCGTCGTATGTGGACCAGATTACCGTGACGGATCCTGCCAATGCATACAGGCGACCCTGCCGTACGCTCTTCGTCGTCGGCCCGAACCGGAATAATTTCCCGTTCTCGTCTCCGTCGGAAGGATATCTGAAGAACCGGGAACGTGAAGTGATCGCAGAGAAGCTTTCTATGGTTTTTCCGAATCATGCGAAGGACCGCTCCTACTCGGACTTCTTTACCGCGTGTGCACTTCTTCAGGTGCCTACGGAACGGATCATCTTCACGATGGGCAATAACGTGGAGATGTCCTCCATGATCCATTTTATTCAGGAGAATTACCCGAATATCTCCGCTGCCTCTATGGAGAATCTTTCTCTTTCCGATCCCCGTGTACTTAAGTCGGACCGCATGCAGGATTATCTGCGGGAAGCGCTTACGGACCGTATCACGGTGGGCGCGGAGGAATGGGACAAACTCCGGAGGGTCTGGAAGAAGTATTTCGGGATGCGGGACCTTTCCGACGAACAGAAGAAGGATCCGGATCTTCAGATCCCGAAGGAACAGATCCTGGAAAGATTTAAAGGACAGATGCGGATGAGCGTGTCTTCGATCGAGTCGTATGTGATGTGCCCGTACCGGTATTTCTGCGAGAAGGTACTGAAGGTCGAAGAGAGAAAGGTCCAGTCTCTGGCATATACGGATATCGGAACGATCGCACATGAGATGGTGCGTCATGCGGTGGAAGAATTCCGGGCAGAACTCGACAAGGCCCCGACCGCAGAAGAGAAGAAAGAAATCCTTGCCGCTTATACCTCCCGGGAGAAGCGTCCGTGGGCGGAGAAACTTCTTTCGGACGTGCACGAGAAGAGTACGTTCGCCTTCAGCGAGGATCCGGCCATGAAGAAAGAAGCAGACGGAAGGATCGTCCGAAGTGTATCGGAAACGCTACAGGAAGTGTTTGACCGCATCGATCCGGACGGTTTCGTTCCGGCCCGGTTTGAGATGGATTTCGGTAAGGACGGCGCTCCTCCATATGAGATCACATTGAAGGACGGAGAGAAGGTGGACTTTAACGGTACGATCGACCGTGTGGATATCGATCCTGTCAATAAGCGTTTCCGGATCGTCGATTATAAGACCGGTGCCAAGAAGATCGATTACGATGCGATCTATGCGGGAGAAAGTGTCCAGCTTCTGGCATATATGTATATCTATCAGAAGCTTTTTGAGAAGGAATTCTCACCGGACGGGGTGTCTTATCTTCAGGTCCGGACGGCAAGTGAGAAATCACCGCTTCTGGGCCAGTCATTCAGTGAAGAGAACATCAGGAAGGCGCGGGAAGAATCCCTGAAGAAGGCCTATCGTGGCGGTACCTTCTCGATGCAGGCCGATTCGGAGGATATGCTCCTGGCAGCGGAAAGGTCGATCGAAAGCATTAAGAAGAACTGTGAACTTCTTTTCGGCGGACATTTCCCGTCCAAGCCGGGAAAGATCGGAAAGAAGTCTTTTGTGGACTGCAGCACATGTGCTTTTGCAGCGGTATGTAATCAGGATCAGCTGGCGCCGCAGTATACGAAGCTTCCGACCTTCCCGATGGTAAAGGGCGGAGCGGATGGAAAGAAAGTGTCTTTCTTTACGGCATTGAAGGGAAGTGAGAAGAGTGAATCCGACAACGGAACAAAGTAATATCATTAAAGAACCCCGCGGGAATCTTCTTGTCAGTGCTGCTGCCGGCTCCGGAAAGACGACTGTCATGACGGAGCGTATCGTCGCGCGGATCCTGAAGCGTGAACTGAGCGTGGACCGTATGCTGGTCATGACATTTACGAATGCGGCCGCGGCCAATATGAGTGCGAAACTGGAAGAGAAGCTCCGTGCGGTTCTTGCGAAGACTTCCGACCGCGAGATGCGTAAATATCTCAGCTCGCAGATCGCGATGCTTCCGTCTGCATTTATCTCTACGATCGATGCCTTCTGCGTGAAGGTCATAAGCAGTTTTTCTTCTTCGGTCCGTGACGAGAACGGTGAACTTCTGATCGAGCCCGGAAGTACTGTGCTGGACGATACACATAAGGCTATCCTTCTTTCCGAATCCTTCGATGAAGTGTTTGCCGAGGCCTATCTTCTGACCGAGAAGGCGGATGCCGATCCGGAGTACGGGAAAGAGATCATGGACAGTGGCAAGGATGGCACCTGGCCGGGAGATCTTCTTGAGCTGGGCGTGACCCGCAAGGTGTGGGCGGAACAGTTCATCGGGATGGTCACGTCCCTGGGATCCGGCAGAGATGACCGGAGCCTTAAAGAAGACATGATGAAGAAGCTCGACTATCTGCGGAGCCTTCCTCGTTACCGGCTGTGGCTTACTGAGAAACTTCTGAAGAAGAAAGAAGAGTCCGACGCCCCGCTTTCTTCACCGTTTTACGGAAGGATCTGGAAGACTGTGCGCACCCTGGTGAAGGAACGTCTCCCGTATGTGCGTAAGAATTTTGCGGATGTTGACCAGGTCATCTTCCTTAAAGATGCGAAGAAGAATGCGGAAAGACAGAAACAGTGGAAGATCTGGCTCGCTTATGTTCTTGCATTCGGAGAGTATATTGCAGATACGGAAGAATTCGACTGGGATGAACTGGTTGCCCGTGCTGCGAAGAAGCCTTCCGATAAGCTTCCTGATGCGAGAAGAAGCAAGAATACGGATGATACACTTCTGGATTATTTGGACGAGCTGGGCCCGTTCTATGAACTTTCGTATCTTCTGACCGGAGTCAGCAAGAACGGTGACCTCACGAAGGTTATGAATAAGTACACCCGCTTCTTCTTCGGCAAGACGGAGGAGGAACTCCGTGAGGAAGCCCGGAACTTGTTCCCGACGCTTCTTCGGTACTTCGAGGTGGTTCTGGCAGCAGATAGAAGATATGCGGAGAAGAAGAGGAAAGAGTCTTCTCTTGACTTTACGGATCAGGAACAGATGGCGATGCTTCTTCTTTCCCAGGAGGAAGTTGCTTCGTACTACCGGGATCTTTTCGACGAGATCTATATTGATGAATATCAGGATAACAGTGGGGTGCAGGATGCGATCGTGCAGTGTTTCTCCCGTGAAAATGTCTTCTTCGTGGGAGATGTGAAGCAGAGCATCTACCGGTTCCGTCATGCGAAACCACAGATGTTCCTTGACCGCTGTGAGAAATACGAAGCGGGACAGGGGGGAACGCTGTTCAGGCTTAAGGAGAATTTCAGAAGCGTAAGCGGTGTGCTTTCTGTGGCGAATGAAGTATTCGAAGAGATCATGGGCAAGGACTTCGCGGACATTGAATACGATGATTCGCATGCCTTGAAGAAAGGTGTCAAGCAGAATGAACCCAAGGAGACAGGTGGCTCTCCGGTGACGGTGATCCTGGCTGAGGATGACTGGGTGGAAGAGGACGAAGAGGACGAGAAGAGTTCGGCAGAAGATACCGGATCTTCGGATGGAACTTCGGCTCAGAAAGAGGAAGGAAAAGACGAAGGAACATCTGAATCTGATGAGGATGGCGATGAGTACGGACAGTCCGACGAACAGCTTCTCAAGAATGTGGAGAAGGAAGCCCGGATCATTGCCCGGAAGATCTATGAACTGAGCCGTCTGCCCGGTTTCTCCTATAAGGACTGTGCTGTCCTCACGACGACGAATGCGACGGCGATGAAGGCGGCGGAGATGCTCGGGAAGTGCGGGATCCCTGCAAGAGGCCCTTTCCTCGGAAATATTCTCCAGCATCCTGACCTTCGGGTCATGATCGATCTGGCACGTATTACGGATAATGTGCTGGTGGATATTCCGCTGGCTTCTGTCATGAAGTCCGGTATTCCGCAGGCCGGATTCTCGGATGAGGATCTTCTTGTGATCCGGCTGTTCGCGGATAAGGAAGGAAGAGGTGCCGCACTGTTCTGCGAGAAAGTTCTGTTCTTTGCCGAGAAAGCAGAGGGAGACCTGGCGGAGAAAGTCCGTTCGTTCCTGTCTTTCGTGAATGATCTTCGGACCTGGGCGATGCAGATGCCCATGACCAAATGGCTTGAACACGTGTATGCGATTACGGACTATCCGAAGCGTGTCCGGATGCAGATGAACGGTGAAGAACGATATTTCGCACTGATGTCACTGGCCGAATGGGCGGCCCGGTTCGACCTGACAAGAAGATCCGGACTTCGCGCATTTGTGGGATACATTGAAGAGATGGACGCCCAGAAGGACAGCAAGACCGAGATTGAGCTTTCCGCTTCGCTGGAAGATGTGGTGCGCTGCATGACGATCCATAAGAGTAAGGGTCTGGAATTTCCGTATGTTTTCCTCTGCGGGCTTCAGGCTTCGCAGAAGGCGGATGCCTCTCCGGTACGCCTTAACGAGAATGGTGAGATGGCTGCGGTATGTTATTGTCCGCAGTGGCAGGCAAAATATGAACCTCATGATTTCTTCTTCCTGAATATGGAGAACCGGCGCGAAGAAGAAGCGGAAAAGATCCGCCTTCTGTATGTCGCCATGACTCGTGCGGAGAAGAAACTGTTCGTTGTGGCGGTGGTCAGGCGTACGAAAGAGAATATGATCAGCGGCTGTTCGTGGGTGAATGAGGTAATGGCTGCACCACAGGGAGAGAAACTTCCTTACACGACGATGTGGAAGCTGGGGACGCATCTTCAGAGACTTCTGGCGGCGCTGGTGCGAAGACATCCGGCATGGGTGGATCCGATCCTCAATCGGGTAAAGGTAGAGGAAGGAGATCTGGATTATTCGGGTGAAGAGAGAAGTCCCGACAGCCCGGATCTGGCGTTGATCGTCGACAGTGGCAGCAGGCTGTCGGTAAGTCCGGTCGAGCCGCCTTCTTCAGATGCTGCTGCATATGAGGAAGCGAGAAACGAGAAGATTGAAATGAAACTTACTGCTGAAGAAAATAGGCGTTTCGCGCTTCTTGAGATGGATGAGAAAGGGTGGAAGGAGCTCGACCTGATCCCGTCGAAATCCACAGTCAGCGACTTTGCCCGCATGCTGAACCGGGAAGAGACCGAGGAAGAGGAAGAGCCGGCGAGGCTGGAAACCATGAATATGCGTGTGCATGAAAGTGCCGAGAAATGGAAAGGTTCAGGATATACCGCTGCGGAGCTGGGTACACTTCTTCACAGTGCCTGGCAGTATCTCGATTTCGCGGGAATTCGAAGCAGTGGCGGTAAAGTGGACTGGCAGGCTGAACTTACGAAACTTTCAAGTAACGGCATGATCGCGAAGGATCAGGTCGAAGTGCTTCTTCCCTTTGCACCATGTATGCAGAAGTTCCTGGAAAGTGATCTTTGCGGCTCGGTCGTTTCGGCAGAGGAAGATCCGGAACGGGGAACGTTCAGGGAGATCCCCTTTGCGCTTGCTCTCCCGGGGGCGGAAGGAGACGGACACGATTTTACTCTTGTACAGGGTATGATCGATATCTGGTTCATTGATACAGACGGACAGGCTGTACTGATCGACTATAAATCCGACCGGATCTCCGGAAGTGCCGAAGAGAAGCAGGCGGAAGTCGAGAAGCGCCATAAGGCCCAGATCGATATGTATGCGCAGGCGATTACGGCGGCGACCGGAAAACAGGTGAAGCGTAAGATCATCTGGCTGATTCGGGACGGAATGGCGATTGAACTGTAGAAATTGTGCAATCTGCACAAACGAACATAGAACTAAAGGAGGACGTTTCATTAGAAATGCCCTCTTTGCTTCTGTGGGAATTGCCGTATAATTATTTTGGGCGAATTTCCACACTAAACACATTTTTATGCCCTTGTTTCCCATACACCACACACGCAAATGTACAAGGAGGACGATGTACATATGGCTACTATTCTCTCTAAGCACCCGGAAGCTATGGACTCGGAAAACGAGATGTTTCTCTCTTCAGATGAGGCTCTTTCTTCGTTTCAGGAGAAAGAGAGTGACGCTGAAGGAAAAGAGGATCTCGGATCCGGATACATGGACGATTCCACGAAGCAGTATATGGCGGAGATCGGCCGCTATCCTCTTCTTACCCCGGAAGAGGAACTGGATGTTGCCCGCCGTGTGGCGGAAGGGGATGAAGAGGCAAGGAGTACGCTTATTACGAGCAACCTGCGCCTGGTCGTCTCTATTGCGAAGAAGTATACTTCTTCCGGTATGCTGATCCTGGATCTGATTGAGGAGGGAAATATCGGTCTGATGAAGGCCGTGTCGAAATACGACTACAGGAAAGGTTATAAGTTCAGCACGTATGCGACCTGGTGGATCCGCCAGGGGATCACGCGCGCCATTTCCGAGAAATCGCGCCTGATCCGGCTCCCTGTTCACGCGTGCGAATCCGTGAACCGTATGAACCGCTGCATCCGTGAACTGACACAGAAGCTCGGCCGTGAACCTTCGGAAGAGGAAGTGGCCGGAAGCATGGGCTGCTCGGTAAAGAAAGTCCGTGAACTCAGCGATATCAGCCGTGATCCTGTCTCTACGGATAAGCCTGTGGGAGAAGAGGGAGATGCCACGCTGGGCGATCTGGTCGTGGATGGAAGTATCCCGTCTCCGGAAGAGACCGTAGAGAATACACTCCTTCGTGAACGGATGGAGGAGATCCTGGACAAGTGTCTGGATCCGAGAGAACGGACGGTGATACGCTGGCGGTACGGCTTCGACGGAGGTCGTCAGCGCACGCTGGAAGAGATCGGCCGGCATTTCTCCGTGACACGTGAGAGGATCCGCCAGATCGAGGCGAAGGCCCAGCGTAAGATTAAGAGAGAACTCAGTAAGAACGCCTGATCCTAGCTTCTGTCTTCGGATTTCTTTGCCCGGAGAGCGCGGAAAAACTCCTTAAGAAGGGCACTGGACTCTGCCTCCAATATCCCGCCGGTGGACTCGACGTGATGATTGTGGGGGAGATCGAAGAGCCGGCTCTTCGAGAAGACGGCTCCGCCCTTCGGATCGTAGGCACCGAAATACACGTGCCGTATATGAGACTGTATGATGGCACCGGCACACATGTAACAGGGCTCGAGTGTCACATACAGATCACAGTCGAAAAGATGCCAGGCGGACAGCTTGCGGCAGGCCTTCGAGATGCATACCATCTCCGCGTGAAGCGTCGCATCCTGCTTCGTCTGGCGGAGATTGTGGGCACGGGATATGATCCGGCCGTCCTTGACGATGACGCATCCGATGGGGGATTCGCCTAAAGCGTAGGCTTTCTGCGCCTCCTTCAGGGCGGCGCGCATGAATTTGGTATGTGTTTCGATTTCGGAAGTCCGGTCGTCCGGAAGATGGGAAGCAGCCAAATGTAATATCCTCTTTTCTTGCTCATACACAGATTTTCTAAAAAGAAAACGAAATTTGTGCAACTTTTTATTTGCACTTACTCAAGTCTGCGTATATAATGTACTTTGCCTATATGTGGTATTATACCCTTTTATAGGTGATAGAGCAAAGGAAAAAGGATTAAATGGCTACAGAACAAGGTATTTGTAAGAATTGCGGTTCGCTTCTTATGGTGAACAGCAGTGATGAATTGTGCGAATGTATTTTTTGCGATTGCGTATTTCCCAGTGCAGAGGCAATCGAGATCTTTAAAAACCCGGACGGAGTAGAATTCCCGAATCTTCCTCAGCCGAAGCGTGAGGGCAAGGTGACACGTCATACCGTGACGCCGGTCTTCGACGATGTGGTAGAGAAGGCTGTTCGGGTCGATAAGGCCGTAAACAAAGAAGCAAAAGTCGAGAAGCTCTACGAGCTTTCCCCGGATGATGTAAAGACACCGAAGAAGGTGAAGATGATCGTTTACCTGGCGACTGCCGCCTGTCTTCTGATCGTTCTGGGTATTTCCATTCCGCTTTGCGTGATCCGCTCGAACCATGCGAAGGGGATCGAGAAGAATATAGCCCGCTGTATCACGGATTCCGGCATGAAAGTGTCAACTGAGGTGGATGGCGGATATGCGACCGGGTATAAGATCTCCGGACAGACGAATAAGAAACTGGAACTCGTTTCTTCCGAAGATGTGGAGAAAGCGCAGGTCCTGTCGGCTTTTGAGTCGTACTGTGCGATCCGCGGCGAAGAGTACGGGTACTCTTCATCTGACAGTGCTCATTACTACAGTGGTGTAGTTCTTACAGTATATGCTCCGAATGGAAGATTTACGATCGAAGGGAATAAGGAAGGCGTAAGTGAAGAGAACGTCGAGTTGTTCGTTCCCGAAACAGAAGAGTCGGAAAGCGAAACATAAGGATATACTGCTTTAGGTGATGGGAAGCCCGGTGCAGAGGTGATCTGCACATATATGCACGAATTTGGAGGCATAAGCATGGCAAGTGATTTTTCAACAATTCTCCAGAAACTGGAAAATATGGCGTTAGCCAACAACAATACGATTTCCTCTCTGGATGTAATGACGGTGATCGAAGAAAATGACGGCGATCCGGATATGGTCGATAAGGTCTTCGACGAGATGGAGGCGAAAGGTATCTCCATTTCCGACGGATCCATTATGGAAGATGACGCGATCCGCGAACTGAACCTGGATACCGGTGCGGTCGATGGCGCGGGCATGGACGATCCGGTCCGTATGTATCTGAAAGAAATCGGTAAGGTTCCGCTTCTTACGGCCGATCAGGAGCAGGAACTCGCACAGCGTATGCTCGAGGGCGATGAAGAGGCCAAGAGCAAACTGATCGAGGCGAACCTCCGTTTGGTGGTTTCGATTGCGAAGAGATATCTGGGTCGTGGTATGCAGTTCCTCGATCTGATCCAGGAAGGAAACCTGGGCTTGATCAAGGCCGTAGATAAGTTCGACCATTCGAAAGGTTTTAAGTTCAGTACCTATGCGACATGGTGGATCCGTCAGGCGATCACCCGTGCGATTGCGGACCAGGCCAGAACGATCCGTATTCCGGTCCACATGGTGGAGACGATCAACCGTCTGGTGCGTGAGCAGCGTTCCCTGATCCAGGAACTGGGCCGTGAGCCTACCGTGGAAGAAATCGCCGAGCGCATGGGCATGTCTGTGGAGAAGGTCCGTGAGATCCAGAAGATCTCCCAGGAACCGGTTTCTCTCGAGAAGCCGATCGGTGAGGAAGAAGACAGCCATCTCGGTGACTTTATCCCGGATGACGATGCGATGTCTCCTGCCGATCAGGTGGCATATACGCTTCTTAAGGAACAGCTCCTTGACGCCATGAAGGGTCTTACTGCCAGAGAAGAGAAGGTACTGCGCCTCCGTTTCGGTCTGGATGACGGCCGCCAGCGTACTCTCGAAGAAGTAGGTAAGGAATTCAACGTTACCCGTGAGCGTATCCGTCAGATCGAAGCGAAGGCTCTTCGTAAGCTTCGTCATCCCAGCCGTGCCAAGAAGTTAAAAGAATTCCTCGACTAACCCTGTTCTTTCGGCGAGGTCGGTTATATGAAGCGGCTTACTTTCAAATCCGGATTTATATCCAGAGATGGACTGGACTTCGTCAATCAGAGGAAGTTCATGCGTGAAGCCCTGCTTGAGGTATGCTCTCCGAAAGAAGTGACCATTCCCATGAAGCAGCATGTCGGCACACCATGCGAACCTGTCGTTTCCGTCGGGGACAGTGTGGCGATGGGCGATCCTGTCGGCATGCCTTCGGATATGGGAGGCGTCCCTGTGCATGCAAGCATCTCCGGTACGGTCACGAGAATCGATACGATCCGGCTTCCCAATAAGGTCAGCTGCAAAGCAGTGACGATCAAGAACGATCTTCACCGCCGTGTTTCTCCGCGTATTACGCCAAGGAAAAACTACTCGTCGCTTTCGATCGAAGAGATGACGAAGCTTCTGTGGGCTTCCGGGATCTGCGGCATGGGCGGAGAAGGTGTACCGACGTACACGAAGTGCATGCGTGCAAGAAATGCCGGTGTGGATACACTTCTGGTCAACTGTACACAGAGTGAACCGTTCCTTTCCTGCGATCTTCACCATGTCCGGGTCAATGCGGCGAAGGTACTTCAGGGGGCCATGGCGCTGAGCGGGATCTGTCACGTGAAGAGAGTCCTGTTCTGTATTGAAGATACGTGGACAGATGAGATCGTGGCCCTCAACCAGGCGGTAGAGAATGCGAAAGGACGCTATCTGGACAGAAAGATCGAAGTGCGCTTGTTTAAACCGAGATTCCCGCAGGGCTGTCAGCAGCTCCTGATCAAGGCACTCTACGGCGTCGAGCTCGAACTGGGAAGACAGCCTGAAGAAGCCGTAAAGGCAGTACTGTTTAACGCGTCGACATGTTTCGCTTTCTCGGAGATGATCGAGAAGAACCAGCCACTGACATCACGTATCGTGACGATATCCGGCGATACGATCACGGGACATAACGTGCTCGTGCCGATCGGTACCAGTGTGGCGGAGATCCTGGAGAGAGTTCCGGGTGCCCATAGCGCCCAGCGTGTCGCATGGGGCGGGGCCATGACGGGAGTTGCCATCGACCGGCTGGACGTACCGATCATCAAGACCACCGCTGCGATTACGATCATCCGGAAATTCGAACCGCCGAGAACGAACTGCATTCACTGCGGTTCCTGTATCGGGGCCTGTCCCGTAGGACTTGCTCCTGTCCTTCTGAACCGTCTGATCGAACTGGGGCAGACCGAGCAGCTGAAGTCGGAATCCGTGGAACAGTGTATCGCCTGCGGTGCCTGTTCGTATGTATGCCCGGCCGGCATCGAACTGTCGACGAATATTGCGAAAGCGGCCCATCGGGCAAGAAGGAGCGGACGGGTATGAAGAGAAAACAGCTCGCTCCCCATATTCATGCCGATCAGCCGGCCTCGGTCCGCTACATCTATGTGCTGCTGGCCCTTCTTCCGGCCTGGATCGGTGCCGTATTCTACTATGGGATCCGTGTGGTCGTACTCTCGGCCGTTTCCATGGGATGTTTCTTCCTTTCGGACTACATCGTCTCCAGACGCATGTATCCGGAACAGTCATACTATGTGGACTTAAGCTCTCTGATCAGCGGACTTCTCCTGGTTCTGATGGTCCCGGCGTCCACATCGGTCTGGGCGGTCCTTCTGGCCTCCCTCTTCGGATCGCTTCTCGTGAAGCAGGCATTCGGAGGCGTGGGAACGAATATCTTAAATCCCGCACTGGCATCGCGGGCATTCCTGGAATTCACATTTCCTGTCCAGATGACGGCGGTGGAAGCCCCGTTTTCCGGGCTGTGGCATCTTTCCTCGCTTCTGAACGGAAAGCCGGCCGCGCAGATGGTCTCCACAGAGACTTCCGTTCCGTGGATGCATATTCTCTCCGGACGGATCACCGGCATGGCAGGCGTCACGTCGATCGTGCTCCTTCTGATCGGTCTTCTGATCCTTCTTGAGAGAAGACTGTTCCGTTTCGAAGCGCCGGCGGGATACTTCCTGGTCCTGATATTCGGATATGTTCCTTTCTACTGGGATGCGCTGCGGTTCGATACCTTTTTCGTCTGGCTCTGTACTGGCGGACTTCTTCTGGTGGGGATCTTCATGTTAAATGACTATTCCACGATCCCGATGGATCCGAAGGGAAGGTTTCTGTTCGGGCTGATAGCCGGTCTTCTGACGCTGGTGATGTACCGCTTCGGAAACAGTACCTATGCGATGGTATTCCCGGTTCTGATGATGAATATGACGACGCCGATCTTCGATCACTATCTGCGTCCGCGTGCTTTCTCCAAGCCGAGCTGGTACAGGGAGGTGGAAGAATGACCCGGTCTTTCTTTAAAGGTGTGACGATACATGCGGCCATCTGTGTGCTGGTCACGCTGACCTTTCTTTTCTCGTGCCTGAGTTATGCCCGGTCCGTGGCCCGTTCCGGACAGCAGGAAGAATACCGGGAACTCTACGGTTCTCTTCTCATGGCATCGGAGTACCGGTCACTTAAGACGGAAGTGCTGGACAATCACGAAGATATACTGGCGGTGTATAGTGCATATGACGAATCGGGACGTCTCATCGGGTATATTCTGGATGTGCAGACACAGAACGCAGACGGCATGATCCATACACAGATGAGTATCAGCGAAGACGGAGAGAACCTGATGAATATCCGGGTGGTCGAGCAGAGCGGAATCGGAGAAGCTCTGACCGAGGAGCAGATGGATACGCTCCGCACCCAGCTTAAGGGACAGCGTATTCCGGTTTCAGTCCGTAAAGACCTGCCGACCGAAGCCTATAAGCAGATGGACTATGACCCGCTCCTGGGGCTTCACGATGGCGTGTACTACGCACAGGCAGAGAATGCCGCATCGGACGGGTATAAGGATTACTGTGAGATCGAGGTCAGTGGCGGCCGTATCGTACGTGTGGAGTGGGATGCGGAAAATGAACTGTCCCACACCCGTTCCCAGGACTCGATCAGTGGGGAGTATAAAGTAAGCGGAAATATCTGGGCCGAGCAGTCCTATCGCCTCTGTAACCGTCTGGTGCTGGTACAGGATCCGGTGAAGCTGGCGATGAAGTCTGACGGAAAAACAGAGATCATCGACGGTGTGACGATCGATATTTCCACTTTCGTCCAGCTCGTGAACGACTGCATCGCGAACTCGCGTGCTTCCTTTACGAAAGAGCAGTACCTGAAGAATCAGAGCGGTACGGAGGATCCGGACGACGATGCGTCTTCGGAGACGACGGCGCCGCCGGAGGAGATCACGCCTGCCGTAACGGATGAGACGAAAGGAGCGCCGGAACCGACGACGGCTGCTGACACGGAACCTTCCGAACTCGGCGTCATCGGCGGAGAAGACGGTGTGGTCTCGGGAGAAGGAGATAACATCCTCTCGGATAGTGTGGACGGCATTCCATTAAGTGAGATCCGAACCTATATCGACGGACTTCCTGAAGCGCAGGCACAGACGGCGGCACTTCTGTCTTCGGTAAATGAGGCGTATAAGTTTATGCGTGAATATTTGAACTGGGTAGGCTGATATGAAGGAGAAAGGCTATATTTCGACAAAACAATACAGGATCCTGCTTTCCTTCGCGCTGCTGATGATCTTCACCACCAGCTCGCTTCCGGCGTTCTGCGGAGCCTGCGTACAGATCATAGTGTTTCTTCTTCTCAACCGGGAAGTGTTCCTCCGCGTCTCCAATAAACGGATCAGCTGGGGCGTGTTTCTCATTACCGCAGCACTTATGGGGGAGGGAGTTTATCTTCTTTCTCCATATCTTCCCGCATCGTTCTCCAGCGAAGGATTCTTCCTTCTTCCTGCTTCGACATTTCTTTTCCTGAGTGTGCCGATGTTCGACTATTTCGATGCGGAACATCAGATCTCTCTTCCTGAGATCTGGCGGGGATTCTTCTATTTCGTCCCGGCCGGAATCATCATATCGATGCTTCGGGAACTGTTCGGAAATGCATCGGTGTGCGGAGTCTATTTTGAGTCGCTTACCCGGTATGAGATCCGGTTCTTCGCGCATACGTCGGGGTCGGCACTTCTGGTCCTGGTGTCCCTTCTTTTCCTGTACTTTCTTAAGAACGGGGAGTCGGATACGCCGACCGTCATGGATACGAAGGAACAGCGTTCGAGGATATTCCGCCCGATCTCCCTTGCTAAGGAGAAACGGTTCCTGCTTCTGAGCCTTTGTCTTCTGATTTATGTCCTGCTGTTCGGGGCGATCGGGATCCTTCTGATCTTTCACGTGCCGTCCTTCCTGCATCAGCCGGCCCATATCGTCCTTCTGTCGTCGGTCGTTTCACCTCTTTTATTCACGCTGATCGTGAAAGGCCTGAAGCAGAGTGAAACGCTTGACGAGTATAACTATGTACCCTTCCTGGGTGTCATTACGACCTCGATCCCCCTGATATTCTATATGCGCGATCTGGTCCTGCCGTCGGATGTTTCGACGGGGATGAGGATCCTCTGGTGGAGTGCTCTGACCGTCGGGGTCTGGCTCTTCTCCGTTGCCGTGTTCGCATATTGCCGGGTGATCAACGGAAGGCTTTTGTTCGGTAAGCAGCCCCGCTGTCTGGAGGGGATCCCGTTGATCGTGCTGCATGTCCTTCTGGCCATGATCGTGTTCATGCCGTGGACGCAGGTCCTGATCAATATCTGATGTGAGGAAAAGGAGAAGTAACAAGTGAGAATCGTGATCACGTGCCTGTTCGGGCTGGAACATTATTGTGTAGAGGATCTGGAGAATATCGGTTATTCCAGGGACCGGATCTTCGTTACCGACGGGCAGGTCGTTCTGGATACGACGCCGAAGGACATGGCGTCGGATGCGGCGAGAGTGTGCCTGTGGAGCCGGCGGGGAGAACGTGTTCTCCTTTCGATCGATGAATTCCACGCGGAGACATTCGATGATTTCTTCGACGGGATCGCTTCGATTTCCTGGGTGAACTATATTCCGACAGGCGCGGCGTTCCATGTGAACGGCTATTCGCGTGATTCGAAACTGTTCGGGATCCCGGCCTGCCAGAGCCTTTGTAAGAAGGCCATTGTAAAAGCACTGTCCTCCCTTCGTCCGACTTCTTCGGAGGAACGGATCTTCGAAGATGAGAAGATCGGTCTGGTGAAAGTGGTCTTCGGGATCGTGAAGGATAACGTCAACGTCATGATCGATATCACGGGAGACGGTCTCCATAAACGCGGATATCGCCCGTTGATGCACGAAGCCCCGATCAAAGAGACCCTCGCGGCCGGCATGGTGAGCGCGGCCCAGTACCGCTTCTTCGGGGAAGAGGCGCTGGTCGATCCCTTCTGCGGGTCCGGCACCATCGTGATCGAGGCGGCCCTGATGGCGCTGAATATCGCACCGGGACTGAACCGTGCCTTCTCCGGTGAGGCACTTCCTTATATCGGGAAACAGGCATACGACCGGGCCAGGGAAGAGGCGCGGGATCTTATGGATCTGACCCCGATGGATGATATCTATTTCTACGGTTCGGATATCGATCCGAAGGCGGTGCGGGTGGCCGAGAATAATGCGAAAGCAGCAGGTGTTTCCGACTTCGTACGCTTCAAGGTCTCGGATTTTCGGGACCAGACGCCGGAGGCACTCCTGTCCTGGACGAACATGAAACGTCAGCTGATCCTCTGTAATCCTCCGTATGGCGGCCGTCTTCTGACACCGGAAGCGGCAGCAGAGATCTACCGGGGCATCGCATCGACTTATCTGGACAGGAACGGATACTGTAGAAAAGGCATCCGGCTGTCGGTCATCACGCCGGACGATTCTTTCGAGAACCAGGTGGTGCGAAAAGCAGATAAAAGACGAAAACTGTATAACGGTTCCATTCGATGCCAATTGACAAATTATTTTCGTCTTCCTCCGAAAGAAAAAGGGGACCGATAGTCCACCGATTGCGGACAGCGAAATTGTCAAATTGAAATTTTATGACCTTGAAAAGCCCTGAAATCGGGGCTTTTTCACGTCGTGAAAACTTTTGGTGTTTTTCAGAAAAAGCCTTGACAAAAAATACCCTGCCTAGTTTCAAGCGTTTGAGAGGGCCCTTTTACCGAAAGCCTTGTTTTTGAGTTATCCACAGAGTTTTCCACTTTTTCCACAGGTTTTTTGTTGACTGGAAGAGGAAAACTGTGGAAAACTCGTTGCATCAATCGGTTGTCATTTGGCTTCGTTTTCTTTTCTTTTTCTTTCGAAATGAAAACAGAAACGAAAGTGCAAAAATCCTTGAACTTCTCGGTTCATACAGTAGGGAATCTGATATAATAAGGTGAAGTAGTTTGGAGAGTGGGGACACTCTGGAAGAGAAGGTTTACGTTATGACGGATTTTGAGATGCGCGCGCAGGCTGCGAAACAGGCTTCTTTCGAGATGGCCGTACTGCCGACGAAGCTGAAAGATGAGGCACTTCTGGCCATCGCGCAGGCCCTCCTGGATAGAAAAGAAGAGATCTTTTCCGCGAATGCGATCGATCTTAAGAATGCAGAGGAGTCCGACCTTCCCATGCCGCTTCAGAAGAGGCTGCGTTTCGATGAACATAAACTCAATGATGTGGTGGCAGGACTGAAGAGCCTGACAACACTGGAAGACCCGGTGGGGCGTGAACTGATGAAGACCGAGCTGGATAACGATTTGGTGCTGACTCGTGTGTCCTGCCCGATCGGCGTGCTGGGTATTATTTTCGAATCCCGTCCGGACGCACTTGTCCAGATCGCATCGCTTGCCCTGAAATCGGGAAACGCCTGCTGTATGAAGGGCGGTAGTGAAGCCGTGAACAGCAACCGTATCCTCTTTCAGATCATCGAGCAGGCTTCGGTTTCGGTCGGTGTCCCGAAGGGCTGGATCACGTTGATGGAGAGCCGAAGCGACGTGGCCGAGATGCTTCTTCTGGACCAGTATATCGATCTGATCATCCCGAGAGGCTCGAATGCCTTCGTCCAGTACATCATGCAGCATAGTTCGATCCCGGTCATGGGGCACGCGGACGGCGTCTGCCATCTGTATATCCACGAGAAGGCGGACCGTGACATGGCATTAAAGATCGCGGTCGATAGTAAGACACAGTACGTGGCGGTATGTAATGCCTGCGAGACCATCCTGGTGGATGCGTCCATTGCGAAGGAGTTCCTGCCGGAGCTTGCTTTCTCACTTCGGGAGAAGAATGTGGAGATCCACGGCTGCGAGAAGACGAAAGAGATCCTTCCGGATGTGCTTCCTGTGGAAGAGTGGCATCACGAGTATCTCGACTATAAGGTATCCATTAAGATCGTGTCGGGACCGGACGAGGCGATCGCCCACATTAACAAGTACGGATCGGGTCACACCGAGTCGATCGTCACGACGGATCCTGCCGTTGCTGAGGACTTCCTGAACCGTGCCTCTTCCGGTAACGTATTCTGGAACTGCTCCACGAGATTCTCCGATGGCTTCCGCTACGGCTTCGGCGCCGAGGTCGGGATCAGTACCTCGAAGCTTCACGCCAGAGGACCGGTGGGACTGGAAGGTCTGGTCACGTATAAGTACAAGATCCGTGGAAACGGCAATATCGTTGCGGACTATGCCGAAGGCAGACGCACATTTACACATAAGCACATTAAATGAAAAGAGGTATTGGAAAATGGTAGTTTCGATTGCATCTGATCACGCAGGGTATCCGCTCCGTAAGGTCGTCGTCGATCATCTGACGAAGCAGGGACATACGGTAGTCGAGGGTGGCGCAACATCGGCCGATGTGCCTTACAGCTACGTGCTTGCCGGCCAGAAGGTGGCAAAAGACGTCCTCGGCGGTCAGGCAGAGCGTGGGATCGTGATCTGCGGCACCGGCATCGGTATTTCGATGGTGGCCAATAAGTTCCCGGGTATCCGCTGCGCACTCTGTACGAATGAGTATATGGCGAGGATGTCCCGTCAGCACAACGATGCGAATGTGCTGTCCATGGGCGCACGCGTAGTCGGCAGTTCGCTGGCGCTGGGTATCGTGGATGCATACATGAACGAGCCCTTCGACGGCGGCCGTCACCAGACCCGCGTCAATGATATGAAGGAACAAGAGAAAGAGCTATTTAAATAATTTTCGGGAGGATTACCTATGGCACAGTTTTTCTTATTTGATCATCCGCTGATCCAGCACAAGATCTCCATGCTCCGCGACAAGAACACTTCGACGAAAGAGTTCCGCGAGCTGGTTCACGAGATCTCGATGCTTATGGCATATGAGGTCACCCGTGATATGCCTCTTACGGACAAGGAGATCGAGACTCCTGTTGCGAAGACGACGGCAAAAGTACTGGCGGGCAAGAAGGTCGCGCTGGTTCCGATCCTTCGTGCGGGCCTGGGCATGGTAGACGGTATGCTCTCCATCATTCCGAATGCGAAGGTCGGACATATCGGTCTTTACCGTGATCCGAACACATTAAAGCCGGTAGAGTATTACTGCAAGCTTCCGGAGGATATCGTGGACCGTGAGGTCATCGTTCTCGATCCGATGCTGGCCACAGGCGGATCTTCGTCTGCAGCGATCCAGTTCCTGAAGGACCGCGGCATCAAGAACATTAAGTTCGTCTGCCTGATCTGCGCACCGGAAGGTATCGCAAGACTCCAGGAAGATCATCCGGACGTGCCGGTATTCTGTGCCGCCAAGGATGAAAGACTCAACGATCACGCTTACATCATCCCGGGTCTGGGCGATGCAGGCGATCGTCTTTTCGGTACGAACTAAGGAGGTCCGTAAGCAGGGTCTATGAGCATAGTACTTGCCGCTTCCTGGGGCGCACAGTTCTGGGAAGCTTTTAAAGAAGAATTATCGGAGGTCTTCGGCGTATTCACCGGTAAGGCGAATATCGGCGAAGAGATCCGTGGCGCGATCCTTCAGTGGAGGGGATATATCCCCGGTACCGGTGAGCGGATTCCGATCACGGACGCCATCATTGTCACATGGGTCGCCATGCTTGTGGGTATCCTTCTGTTCTGCTGGATGGGCGGAAAGAAAGAACGGATCCCGACGAAGAGACAGGCCGTGATGGAATCCCTTATCAACATTCTGTTCGGTGTATGTAAGGATTACGGATTAAACGAGGAACAATCGGAGAAGGTTATCCCGATGATCGGTTCGATCGGTATTTTCCTGATCTCCTGTAACGTGATCTCGATCTTCCATATCCCACCGCCGGCGAAGAATATCGCATTCCCGTTTGCCATGGCACTGTTTGCGATCTTCTACGTTATTTTCATGTCGATCCGTTTCGTCGGAGTGAAAGGATTCTTCCGGTCCTTCACCGATCCGATGGGCTTCATGGTCCCCTTTAAGATCATCGACTTTTTCATTAAACCGATCTCTCTGGCGCTCCGTCTTTTCGGTAACGTATTCGGTGCGTTCATCCTGATGGAATTCCTGAGCATCGTATGTCCGATCATCGCACCGGGTGCATTCAGTCTCTGGTTCGATCTTATGGATGGTGTCCTTCAGGCCGTCGTATTCTGTTACCTGACGACTTCCTATATCGGTGAAGTGGTCGAGAGTGCCCATGCGACGAAAGAGAGAAACGAGGAGAAAGCAAAACAGAAAGCTCAAAAGCAGGAGCAAGCAGCACCGCAGGAAGCGGAGCATGCAGCCTGAATGAGATAAACAGGAGGAAGAGAAGATGTTTGGATTAACGAGAGTTTTATTGGATACAGCGATCGAGGCGAAAGGCCTTGCAGGATTGGGTGCAGGTATCGCTATCGGTCTCTGCGGACTGGGTACCACGATCGGTATCGGTCTTGCCGCAGGACGTGCACTGGAGGGTTCCTCCCGTCAGCCGGAGATGTTCAGCAAACTGCAGACGCTCCTTCTGATCGCGATCGTATTCATGGAGTCCATCGCAATCTATTCGCTGGTAGTAAGTCTTCTTTTGATCTTTACGGTCTGATGATAACGAGGTGAAAGACATGTATTTTGCAGCATTTAAGTTGCTTTCCGGAGCGAATGTGATGAAGCTTTCTACTTCGCTTGTGCGCCTGGCGGAAGATGCGGGTGAATCCAGTTCGCTTCTTTCCCCGGATCAGGTGGCGCACTATCTGGTGACCGGACTTGTGACGATCGTCAATCTTCTGGTCGCCTACCTGATCTTGAAGTTCGCACTCTTTAAGCCCCTCATGAAGGTCATGAAGGGAAGGAAAGAAGCCATCGAGAAGGAACTGTCCGAGGCGGAAGAGAAGAACAAGAAGGCATCGGAGAATCTGGAAGAATCCATCAAGCGGGTCGATGCTTCCCACGAAGAAGCCATGCAGATCATCGCGGATGCCAGAACTCAGGCAGAGAAGCAGTCGGAGACGATCATCGAGACTTCCAGAAAGGAAGCACAGGAGATCCGCGACCGCGCCGAGGAAGATGCGAAGCGCACCCGTAAGGCGATGCTTGAAGAGATGAAAGACGAAGTGGCAGACCTGGCGGTTTCCATCGCGGGCCATGTCTTAAGTAATTGTGATGCGAACGCCGACGAAGCGTCCATTCGCGCGAAGGCGAAAGAGGAACTGGATTCGGCAGAGGTGACGACCGGTGAATAACAATAGTGGTTTTGAAGTCATACGGATCGTAACTGCTTCGGATGATATGCCACCGGAGAAAGTGGCACTGATCGCCCGCCGTTTCGCGGAGCATCTCAAGATCCAGGGATATACGATCCAACAGGAAACAGATAAGTCGCTCATCGGCGGCTATGTGATCTATGCCCAGGGCACGAAGTACGATTACAGTGCCGCGGGCCAGCTGTCGCGTATCGGGCGGCATCTGAAGACGGACCGTGAGAGCGATATCAAGGAGGAACTGGATGGTGCTTCCGAGATCCACCGTTCTCTGTCCGATGCACTTAAGGATTTTAAAGAAAGGCCGGCGATGCTGTTCGAGAGCGATGAGCTCTGGGAAGGTGAATCTCCGGAACAGACGAATAAGCGGGAACAGATCCTTACGGATTTTGTGAAGGCGGCATCGGTCGAACAGGTGGGCCGGGTCATCTCGGTCAGCGACGGTGTAGCCAAGGTAAGCGGCCTGGAGAATTGTGTAGCCAGTGAGCTGATCATGTTCTCCGAGACGTCCTATGGTATTGCCATGAACCTGGAGACAGACAGCGTCGGTGTCGTTCTTCTGAACGAATGCCGGGATGTGGTCGAGGGCGTGATGTGCCGCCGTACCGGTCTTACGGTTTCGGTACCGGTCGGACATGGTATGCTCGGACGTGTCGTGGATCCGCTTGGTAATCCGATCGATGGTAAAGGAATCATCAGAAGTACGAGCAGAAGACCGATCGAGACGCCGGCTCCGGGTATCGTAGCGAGATCTCCGATCTGTGAACCGCTTCAGACGGGCATTACGGCCATCGATGCCATGACTCCGATCGGAAGAGGACAGCGTGAGCTGATCATCGGTGACCGCCAGACCGGTAAGACCGCGATCGCCATCGATACGATCATCAATCAGCGCGGGAAGAATGTACTTTGTGTCTACGTGGCGATCGGCCAGAAGATGGCCAATATCGTCCAGGTGAAGAATACACTTGAGCAGCATAATGCTCTCGAATATACCGTTATCGTGGCCGCGAGTGCCTCGCAGCCGGCATCGCTGCAGTATATTGCTCCTTATGCCGGATGTGCGATCGCGGAAGAATTCATGTATGCCGAGCATCAGGATGTGCTGATCGTATACGATGACCTGTCGAAACATGCGCAGGCATATCGTGCGATCTCGCTCCTTCTGCGCCGTCCGCCGGGACGTGAAGCGTATCCGGGCGATGTCTTCTATCTGCACTCCCGTCTTCTGGAACGTTCGGCGAAATTGTCGGACGAGCAGGGAGGCGGATCCATCACGGCCCTTCCGATCATCGAGACATTAAGCGGAGATATCTCGGCGTATATTCCGACGAATGTGATTTCCATCACCGACGGACAGATCTATCTCGAGTCCGAGCTGTTCTTCGCGGGTCAGCGTCCGGCCATTAATGTGGGTCTTTCTGTTTCCCGTGTCGGTGGTGCCGCGCAGACGAAAGCCATGAAGAAAGTGGCGGGCCCTCTTCGTATCAGTCTGGCGCAGGCCCGTGAGATGGCGGCCTTTGCCCAGTTCGGTTCCGACCTGGATCCGAATACACAAAGACAGCTCAAGCGCGGCGTGATCCTCAATGAGATTTTGAAGCAGGAGCAGTACTCGCCCATGCAGATGGATGAGCAGGTCGTGATGCTTTATCTCGCCACGAATGAGAAACTGACGTTCCTGGATAAGGAAGATGCGAAAGAATACGTCACGGAATTCCTCCAGCGTATGACGGTCCTGCATCCGGACATCATGAAGAGAATCACGGATACCCGTGTGCTGGATGACGATACGAAGAAAGAGATCGATGAGATCGAAGCGGAGTATCACGCGATGTTCGTGGCCGAGCATAAGGAATACCAGCAGCGCGAGGATTAACGGGTCATGGAAAGTCTTAACGATATCAAGAAACGCATCAAGAGTGTGACTGATATTTCCCAGATGACGCATGCCATGCAGCTCGTCAGCGCAGCGAAGATGCGTAAATCGAAGCAGCAGCATGAGATGGTCAGTCCGTTCTTTACGCTGTGTGCGGAGAGCCTGATGGAGCTTCACCAGAATTCGGGAGATATCGATAATCCGTTCCTCCGCATGCGTGAGAAAAAGGCAGGGGAGACCTGGAAGATCGGATATTTTATCCTGACCGGTGACCAGGGCCTGGCCGGTGCGTATAACAATAATATCGTGAAGATCACGGAAGAGCATATCCAGAAGAAGATCATGGAGAATGCCAAGAAGAACATAAGGACCGAGTATAAGCTCTATGTTTTCGGCCAGATGGGAAGCGGAAAACTCAAGAAAGACGGCTATGCCGTGGACCCGGAGTTCTCTTTCCCGATTACGGAACCGACCTATTACGAAGCACGTAATGTGGCCAATATCATCCGTGCGAAATACCTTCGTGGAGAATTCGATCTGGTGTACCTGATCTATACCAAGATGGAGTCGGCGATCAGCATGAAACCGGTCATCACGCGTATGGTACCGATCGATACCGAGTCTTTGAAGACCTCATTCGCGTCCGGTGCGGAGGATGCAGGCATAGCGCTTGAGAACGGTGCCCATCTGGACTATTATCCGAATCCGGATTCGGTGTTTTCGTTCCTGATCGATACAGGTCTGAATGCCATCATGTACGGCGCGATGGTGGAAGCGTTTGCCTGTGAGCAGACCGCACGTATGCAGGCGATGGATAACGCGAACAGAAATGCGGATGAGATGATGAAAGATCTGACTATGAAGAGCAACCGTGCCCGTCAGGCTCGTATCACAAATGAACTGAACGAGATCGTGAACGGTGCCAGTCAAGTAGAATAGAGGTAGGAAATATGGCAGAAGGAAGAATCACACAGATCATCGGACCGGTGATCGACTGCGTATTTGATGAACATGAGGTTCCGCTGATCAAGACGGAAGTCCGGATCATGGCGGAGGACCGTGAGGTCTCGGCAGAAGTCATGCAGCAAAGAGGCGGCGGAGTCGCCCGCTGCGTTTCTTTCGAAGCGACGGAAGGCCTTGCCCGTGGACTGAAGGTGGTCTCCACCGGAGAACCTGTCATGGTCCCTGTCGGCGAGCAGAACACGGGAAGACTCTTCGATGCGCTCGGCCGTGCCATCGACAATCAGGGTGAGGTCAAGGCCGATACTTTCTGGCCGATCCACCGTAATGCCCCTTCCTTCGTGGAACAGTATCCTTCTGAGACGGTTCTGGAAACAGGAATCAAGGTCATCGACCTTCTTGTGCCATTCGCCAGAGGCGGAAAGATCGGTCTCTTCGGCGGTGCCGGTGTAGGTAAGACCGTTCTGATCCTCGAGCTGATCCGAAACATCGCGCAGGAACACGGCGGCTATTCTGTATTTACCGGTGTAGGCGAGCGTTCCCGTGAAGGAAATGACCTGTGGAACGAGATGAAAGAATCCGGTGTTCTGGATAAGACCGTCATGGTATTCGGCCAGATGAATGAAACATCCGGTGCGAGAATGAGAGCCCCGCTGACGGGTCTTACCATGGCAGAGTATTTCCGTGATGAGATGAAGCGAGACGTACTTTTCTTCGTGGATAATATCTATCGTTTCGTACAGGCCGGATCCGAGGTATCCGCACTTCTCGGCCGTATCCCTTCGGCGGTAGGTTATCAGCCGACACTGGCCAACGAGGTCGGTGAACTGCAGGAGCGTATCACGTCCACGAAGAACGGTTCCATCACATCCATCCAGGCTGTATATGTACCGGCAGACGACCTGACAGACCCGGCCCCGGCGACGACGTTCGGTCACCTCGATGCCAATATCGTTCTGTCCCGTGCCGTGGTTGAACTTGGTATTTATCCGGCGGTCGATCCGCTGGAATCCTCGTCCCGTATCCTGACGGAAAGTGTCGTCGGCAAGACACACTACCACGTGGCGAGAATGGTGCAGGAGATGCTCCAGAGATATAAGGAACTGCAGGACATTATCGCGATCCTCGGTATGGAGGAACTCGGCGAGAAAGACCGCCTGATCGTCAACCGTGCGCGTAAGGTACAGAAGTATCTTTCCCAGCCTTTCTTCGTCACCGCTGACTCGACAGGCTTCGCACCCCGGTATGTTCCGATCGAGAAAACAGTGCAGGCATTCGGTGAGATCATTTCCGGTTCACTGGATCATATTCCGGAGCAGCACTTCTTCATGAAGGGCGATCTGGATGATGTCATCGCATCTTATAAGAGTGAGGCATGAGGATAAACTATGGCGGAAACGGTGAAAAAGAAGAAAATGACCGTGGAAGTGGTCACGCCCTACGACGTGTTCTATGAGGGACGCGTCACGAGTATCGTGATCCCGACCCTCGATGGTCAGTTCGGTATTCTGCCGGGTCATAGTCCGCTTGTTGTTGCCATCACTCCGGGAATCGTAAGGATCGAAGAGGAAGATGAGAAACGGAGCTTCGTCATCTCGGAAGGATTTGCCGAGATCGGACAGAATGCCGTGATTATCGTATGCAATGCGGCAGAATGGCCGGAGAAGATCGACACGACGCGAGCGAAAGAAGCGCTCGAGCGCGCCATGAGCAAGTATAACAGTGTTACATCCACCGAGCAGCAGCGCATCTACGCGCGTCATGCCATCCGTCGTGCGAAGGCCAGAATCGCCATTGCGGAAGAGTGGAAGAAGAGCAAGAAAGACAAGTGGGATCAGTAAGAGGATTCCGCCTGTCTGCGATCAGGATCCAGAGACCGGTTCTTTCCGGTCTTCTTTTTTGCTCTGGGGATGCACGAACTTCGTGACGAATTCCAGATCTCCGATGCCGACGATATCTCCATCCTGCAGATACGCTTTCTCGTGTGAAGCGAGATGCTGTCTGTTCCGATAGGTTCCTTTGCCATTCTGAAGTGCTTCAAGATAGAAACCCTGCTCATCGTAACCGAAGGAGGCATGGATCAGCGCAACGGACGGGTGGTCGATCGTGTAGTCACACATATCCGAATCCCCGCCGACGATGAGGCGGTGGGTCCATACGGTAAAACGTGTGGGAATCAGATTCCCGGATCGGATCCCGACAAGCTCTACCGGAGCAGAGGAGAGGGAGAGCGGGGCGGGAGGATTTCCGGGAAGACTGCATCCTGGAAACAGCATCCTGGCATTTCTGCTTTTCCTGCGCTTTTCCTTCTCTTCTTCGGTAATTCTCCTCTCATGCTTATTCTGATCCATGTGCATGAGAAGGACCGTGATCAGAGACATGGTACATACGAAGAAAAGAAAACCGGGACCTGCGGCCCAGATCGTCCCTGCGAAACTTCTCTCGATGAAGACCGAGCAGAATAAATAGAGCAGGAAGAAAACGGACCAAAGGAACAGCATCCCACGAAGCGGAAGAGGAATCGGCCTTGAACGTTCCCACAATTCATCCCGGACATAGGAAGCGGCAGATCTCTCGTCATCCTGCCGGAAATAGGTATAGAGCTTCTCCATGGCCGATGAGGAGATCCATTTCTTCTCATAGGGGATCGCGAGAAGTTCATCCAGTCCGTGCTCGTCACATCCGGAGAGAAGTGCGGTCTTACCGTAGAGACGGGAGACAAGAGGAAGATAGAGGCAGACCAGTTTCTTCTTCTTCCGGTCATAGAACAGATTCTCTTTCTGAAAAAGGATGGCATTCAGATCCATCGCATAATGAAGAGAGTAGAGAAGTCCACCGAGAAAGTCGGAAAGAAGCTTCCGGGCATTTCGCCTGACTTCGATCAGATCTTTTCCTTTCAGGTCAGATAGAGGAATGCAGCTACCAAGATCGAAGACGAGCTGGGTATCCTCTTTCGAGAATTCCGCATAGATATAACAGGGGAGGAGTTCTGCCTGCAGAATGGTAAGCGCGTGCAGACAGACCTCGTCCTTGTTCTTCAGATGGATCATATAACGTCGGCCGGTATGGCCGTTTAGTGAATAATCAAATTCCGTACTCATGTTTCACTCCGTATCAGAACTTACAGCTGACCGATTACTTTACCTTCATCGAATACATAATCCATGACAGAACCGGCATATCCTGTCAGGGCGCTGCGGAAGGCTAACGCCAGCGCCACAAGGATCGCGATAATGATTACGACTTCAACAGTGCCCATTCCACGGGCTGTTTTAATGAGTGAATACTTGTTCAATCTATTCATATGTTACCTCCTAAATAAGTTGAAATGTGTTGAGAGCCGGAGCGATGGCAACAAGGAGTACAGAAACAAAATCAAGCATCATCGGTAGAATCATCGTAAATGCTTCACGTTCGCGCTTCTTGCGTGAAGCATTCCGGCAGAGTGCCCAGCATGAGGTGGACTGCAGGCGAAGAAGTCCGAGAACTTCCTGACCGCCGGAACGTTCGTATCGTGCGGCAAGGAGGAGAGCGGACTGGGCTTCGGGAATGCTGATACGATGGGAAAAAGATTCCAGCGCATCCGCAGCACTGACCCCGCCCTCAATCGTAGTGATCAGATGCTGCAGTTCATAACGCAGACAGCTCTGATCCGAAAAGGCGTACCTGCAGATGTGAAGTGCCTTCGGAAGAAGAATTCCTGATTCCAGAAGTGTCGAGAGCATCGAGATAAAAAGCGGAAGATCTTCCATGAGGATCAGTCGTCTCCGGTTCACAAGTGATTGTGCATCAACGTGGAGGAGAACCAGTATGAAGACTTCCAGAGGCAGAATCAGGAGAAAAGATGTGTTCAGAAGATAAGAGACGATACCAAAAACCGGTAAGCAGATGAGAAGCGTCAGAAGACTCTTATAGAGAAAGAAATCGAATGCGTCAAAAGGTGAAAAAGAGATCTCGGAGAACCATTCATGCACTCTTGTCGCGTACATGGACGGCAGGCTTACGGACAGTTTTCGTATCGGATTGCGGAGAATGGACGGGATCTTCTCGATTCCGTTCCGGAATGAGAATTCATTTCTGGAAGGCTTCTCTCCGATAAGTGAAAAAAGATACGTGCATGAAAACACGGCGATGATAAACGCGATGACCATCATGATCCGGCCGATCCCCGAGTTCTGCGACTGGTAGAGATAATCGCTGCTGGTCAGTGCGAGCATATATGTCACGCCGAATGGCATCAGGCACAGAAGAAAAGCTTCTGTGTTCTTTCCTGTATTATTGGCTTCGACTTCAGAAGAAACGGCATGGAGTTCCGAGAGCATCTGACAGCTGCTGCGGAGGATGGATATGATCTGACTTCCGACAGTTTTCTGAAGGGACAGGGCATGCAGTACAGGAAGTGTTTCATAGTAGTCAAGTTTATGACAGAAACGCACCATGCAGGCATCAAGAGGTTCGTTCGCGGAAAGCTGGTGTTCCACATCTTTCAGAGCCGTGGCAAACGCAGCACGCCGGCCGAATGTCTTCTCGATATCGACTCTCGCGCACAGGAAGGCGCGCTCGATCGAATACCCGTCAGAAACAGAGGTGCAGAGAGACTGCATGAGCACTTTGTTCTGGGCGCGAAGAGTGGTGGTCCTTCTTCCGTAGAGTACCCGGACACAGGAAACAAACGGAAAGAATCCAAGCGGGACCGACAGCAGGAACCGGAGACGGAACTGCGGTAGAAAAGCACGGGACAGAAGGAAGACGAAGAAGATACAGACCGGAAGGATCGGGAGACACTTGCTCATGAAGATCCGATAGGTGCGCCGGCTGAGTTTTCGGATCTCGCCACCTTCCGGGAAAGAACTCTCTTTCTCGTGTAGAAATGGAAGATGTACAGTTCTATTTTCTAACAAGTCCGATCCCCTCCTTATAGGTGAAAATATGCTCGATCTGAAAGCGGTTCTCATGGATGGGAAGGACTCTCACGATCTCATCAATGAAACGGTGACCTTCCCGGTTTCTGGAAATATGTACGACGATGTCGACACCCATGGCGATCTGACGGATCACGGCATCGTAGGGAAGTGTGGAACCGGCCATGACCATCGTGACAAGACGGTCCAGCATCTCGTAACAGGAATTCGCGTGCCCGGTGCAAAGGGAACCCGGATGTCCGGTATGTAATGCGTGAAGCATATCCGCGGCTTCGCTTCCTCTCACTTCGCCGACAACGATCCGGTCCGGGCGCATGCGAAGTGCAGTCCGAATCAATTGTCCGATGTCTACACCTCCGTGGCCGTCCGGCCCCGGAAGCCGGGATTCCAGCCGGACCAGATTCGAGATCCCCTGAAGGGACAGTTCGGCAGAATCCTCGATCGTGACTACTCTCTCGTTCTTGGGGATGAAGGAGGACAGGACATTGAGGAAAGTAGTCTTTCCGGAACCGGTACCGCCGCAGAGAAAGATCGTCTTTTTACCGACGACAGAAGATGAAAGAAAACGGGCTGCTTCAGCGTTCAGAAATCCGCTCTCGATCAGGGAACGGATATCCTGACGGATACCGGTGAACTTACGTATCGTGAAGATCGGACCATCCGGCGCGACCGGAGGAAGGACCGCATTGGCACGGGAGCCGTCAGGAAGTCTCAGGTCGGCGATGGGGAAGGATTCATTCAGCGGACGGTTGGCCGAGGAGAAAAAGTGCAGGATCAGCTGTTCAAGAGCACGGCTGCTCTCGAAGTGAAGATCGGAAGGATAAAGCATACCGCCCTTTTCATAGAAGATGTGATCCGGACCATTGACCATGATCTCGGTTATGGACTCGTCATCCATCAGGGACTGAAGAATGTCCAGCCTTCGCATACGGTTAAATAGCGTCACCGCCAGGCTTCTCTTCTCGGGAAGCGGAAGACCATGGTACCGGGAGGACTGGTTGATGATGTCCGCGATGATCTCTCGGAACGTCTCGTCGTCGACCTGATCATAGGTATGCATGGCCTGGAGGATCATGGTCGTCAGATCCGAAATGGCATTAGTCTTTTCTTCGGTTTTCTTCACTTGTGTTCTCATGAGCGTGCCCCCACAGGAATCGTTCGTACTTCTCTCTGATTTCTCTCAGAGGAGCGGGCAGGATATTTAAGCGAGAAGGGGAAGTCGATGTGTGTGCTTCCGAGATGGGCCTTCTGGATCGCATCGATCTCGTTACACAGCATGATGTCCTTCTCGACATGGAGCGGTGTCAGGATCTCCAGATGGGTAAACGGTTTACAAAGGGTATGGATCCGCTTGAAACTGATCCCGTCACAGACTGCCATCAGCAGGGAACGTCCGTCCAAGGTCTCGAGATAAGAGACCGTACGGGAAATAAGATTATATAGCGTCCGCGGGTGACATGTGATGAGGTCGTCAGAGTGCTCGGGACGTCCGAACCGAAGATCTCCATAGGGGTCTGGCTCCAGAAAGGACGAGATCTGAGACGTCACCATCCGCTTCTGGCGGAGGCGCATAAGAAGCTCGGATATTCCGACCGAGCGGGTCCCCTCTTCGAGATTCCAGGATGGCGGATCTTCCGGCATCAGGATGCCCGGCATGATATCGAGCCGTATGATATGGTCGAATCGGGTGGAGGATGCGCGGATCTGGTGAAGAACATGCGCTTCCCTTTCCTTCAGGGGGACAAAGGAAAGGGTGAGGCATGTCTGCACGGATGAATGATCGGGCAGCGGGATCTTCCCCAGGCCCGCCCGGGATTCAACTTCGTGTACGATCATAAAGATGTCCTTCGGAGGGAAGGGAGGCACCTCGGAAAGAAGGGGGATCAGAACAGGGATCCGGTCGGGAGCGCAGTGAGTCATGATCTCTTCTTCCGCGATCTCGAACTGGTTATAGAGAAGGAACTGACAGTCCAGAAGAAGTGTGGGAACGGATACGAGCACTTCTCTTCGAATCGGGTAAGAAAGAAAATCCGGAAGCTGTTTCGAAAGACGGGAAATCAGAAGCGCGCTGAAACAGTCATCTGAATCTATTATGGCAATCGTATGCTGCATGATCTGTATCCTCCTTCAACGGTGAAAGTAACACCATTGAAGCAGAAAAAAGTGTTTTTGGATTCGACAATTTTCGACAATTACGACGAAGATTGCGTGTTTTTAAGAAGAAATGCCGTGATCGCAGGGCCTGGAAAAGACAGTGAAAAAATAGTTCGAAAAACCTTCCGAAAATACCTTGCCAAGTGGTATATGCAGTGGTATCATTACGGAAAAATCAAATGAAATGCATCTCTTATCAAGAGTGACGGAGGGATCTGGCCCTATGAAGTCCGGCAACCGCGGTAAAGCAGCGGTGCCAAATCCAGCAGGTGTGACCTGAAAGATGAGGATTGATTATATGACACGTAAACCTTTCCTCTGGTCGTTTCAGGAGAGGTTTTTTTCATTTCAATTATGGAGGTCTTTAGTATGGACAGAAACAGACAGGGAAAATGGCTTTTTACATCGGAATCCGTTACGGAGGGACATCCGGATAAGATCTGTGACCAGATCTCGGATGCAGTACTGGACGCGATCCTTAAGGATGATCCGAAGGCGCGTGTTGCCTGTGAGACAACATGTACGACCGGTATGGTATTCGTCATGGGTGAGATCACGACGGAGGCGTATGTGGATATCCCGTCCATCGTACGTGAGACGGTCAAGGAGATCGGATATGACGGAAGTGATTCAGGCTTTGACTATAAGACCTGCGCGATCCTGACTTCGATCGATGAGCAGTCGCCGGATATTGCCCAGGGCGTCAATAAGTCACTGGAAGCCAGAGAGCATACAGACGACAGCGAACTGGATACAGGTGCCGGTGACCAGGGTATGATGTTCGGATATGCCAATAACGATACGGAAGAGTTTATGCCGCTTCCGATCTCGCTGGCGCATAAGCTGACCCGCCGTCTGACGCAGGTCAGAAAAGAAGGCCTGGTGGACTTCCTCCGTCCGGACGGAAAGAGCCAGGTGACAATTGAGTACGATGGACGCACGCCGAAGCGTATCGAGGCAGTCGTGATCTCGACACAGCATACTGCGGATGTGTCTTATGAAGAGCTGGCTTCTAAGGTGAAAGAACTGGTGATTTTCCCGGTTCTCCCGAAGGAGTATGTGGATGAGAACACCAAGATCTTCATCAATCCGACGGGCCGCTTCGTAGTCGGCGGTCCGCAGGGCGACAGCGGCCTGACGGGAAGAAAGATCATCGTGGATACATACGGCGGATATGCCCGTCACGGCGGCGGAGCTTTCTCCGGTAAGGATCCGACGAAGGTGGACCGTTCTGCCGCATACATGGCACGTTATATTGCGAAGAATATCGTCGCTTCCGGTATCGCGGACGAGTGTGAGATCCAGTTCGCGTATGCCATCGGTGTGGCACGTCCGGTTTCCGTGATGGTGGATACATTCGGATCAGGTAAGATCGAAGACGAGAAGATCACGGAGATCGTAAATGAAGTGTTCGATCTTCGTCCGGCTGCCATTATCCGTGACCTGGATCTTCGCCGCCCGATCTATAAGGCGACGGCAGCATATGGCCATTTCGGAAGAAACGATGCCGGCTTCCCGTGGGAGAAGACGGATAAAGCAGAGATCTTGAAGGCAAAGGCCGGAATCTGAAAACTGTTCCGGCAACAGCATATAGGGGTGCCTGATGGAAGGGTTGTGCCTGGATCATTTTGTTACGGATGATATGCTCCGTTCATTCTCGAATATATTGGGAGTGAACGGGCATACTTATATGCCCATGTCCGAATGGAAAAAAGAGGCGACAACGATCCTGGAAAAGGCGGTCAGAGGCACCGACTTTGCGACACCCTGTTACTTCTGCGCGTATAGAGATACACCGGCCTGTAATGAATACAGAAAGACGTTCGTTTCGGGGATCGTGCCGCGCTGGTTCGAAGAACAGATGGAGCAGGATCTGACGACTCTCTGTTTCTGGGATCCGGATCAGTCTAAACTTAGGATCTTCAAGACTTTCGAAGAGGCGATCTCTTCCGGGAAAGAGATCTGGGTGGCCGATGCATCGGCCGTGAAAGCAGAAGCGGCGATCGCGCATCGTATCCGCATTGCGACTTCGGGAAGAGATCTGGATAATGACTGTCTGGAACAGGTCCTGAAATGGTCTCAGATCGGTGAGAAGTTTAAACTTACGGAAGATCAGCTCGACGTGGTGCGGGCGGTCCTGAAACAGAATTTCGTCGTGGTCGACGGCGGCCCGGGAACCGGAAAAACCACGATCCTGAAAATCATCTACCAGTATTACTGTCAGTCCTATCCGGACAAAGTATACTGCTGTGCGCCGACGGGAAAAGCCGCGAAACGAATGGCGGATCTGACGCATTCTCCGGCATCGACGATACACCGTCTTCTGGGTGCGGTGTACGACGAGGAATCGGAACAGACTGTCTTTACCTATACGAAGGAGAACCGTCATCCCGGAAGGGTATTCCTGATCGATGAGGCGAGCATGATCGATTCCGTGGTTTTTGCGTCGTTTCTGGACGCCGTGTCGAACGATGCGGTCATCATTCTCGTCGGAGATTCCCATCAGCTTCCTTCTGTCGGAGCCGGACGTGTTCTTGCTGATCTGATCGGTTCGAATAAAGTCTGTGTGTGCACGCTCGTCGAGAACTTCCGGCAGCTCCATGACAGCATGATCGTGAAGAATGCGTCTTTGATCCTTCATGGGGAAGATATGGAGTTCCCGGATGAAGATTCAGATATCCATTTCATCGAGGCCGGTGCCAAGGAGATCCCGCAGAAGATCGAGGAATGGATCCGGGAGCAGAATCCGGAGTTCTACATAGATAAGTGGAAAGATCTGGCGATACTGTGCCCGAAGAGGAGAGGCCCTGTCAGTACGGATGTGATCAATTCTGACCTTCAGAAACAGTGCTCGGCCCGCAATGGCACGACGCCGATGCCGCTTCGGGGCGGACAGGATGAGAAGATCAAGTTCGCCAGAAATGACCGGGTGATCCAGGTGAAGAATGATTACCGGCTCTTCACCACCAATCCGGACGGATCGGAAAACTATGGCATTTTCAACGGTGATATCGGATATATCAAGACGGTGATCCCCTTATCGGAATTTCCGATGGAAGTGTTCTTCGATGACGGCAGGAAAGTGACGTATCCGGCGGAGAGTGCCGGAGATGTGGAACTGGCGTATGCGCTTACGGTCCATAAAGCCCAGGGTGGCGAGTGGAAGAAAGTCCTTCTGGTCCTTCCGCCGGAGCGAGGCCCGATCTTTAACCGAAACCTTCTCTATACTGCTGTCACAAGAGCGAAAGAAGAACTCTGGATCTTAGGTGACCGTGATACGATCCGGTACATGATCCGATCCCGCTATGCGGACCGGAGAAGGACGGCACTTCGTGTCTTCCTTCAGAGCCTGTAAGACTATGGTCGGCGGAAGTATCCGACATTGGCCGAAGATCGTAGTGCACTTCCTGTTTCCGGATGTGTGCATGCTCTGCGGCCGTGTGCTGTCGCCGGGAGATAACTGCAGTGAAGAGACGAAGGAACTTCTGATCTGCTCGCAGTGCCTCTGCAGAATCGTGCCACGTCATGAGGACGAACGGATCTTCCCGTGTCTGTCGGATCCCTACGAAGGGGATCCGATCCCTGACTTTGCCGTGTGGGTCCTTCTTCACTATGAGATGCCGGTCACGGTGCTCCTTCGCAATCTTAAATTCCATTCGTGGAGATATGCCGGGAAACTTCTGGGGAATCTGATCGCCAGAGAATTCCCGAAAGATCTTCCGGCGAAGTGGGATGCGGTGATTCCGGTTCCTCTTTCGGAGAAAAGGATGCGGCAAAGGGGATATAACCAGGCGAGTGTTCTGGCGGAAGATCTGGCAAAGACTCTGGACGCGCCGCTTCTGGAAGAGACGTTGATCCGGACACGGCATACCCATCAGCAGAGCCGCTATACCGATCCCGTATCCCGAAACGAAAACGTGAAAGGTGCTTTCGCCGTATCCGAGAAATGGGATATTCAGGGCTGGAACATACTTGTGGTCGACGATATCCTGACGACAGGGGCGACGCTTCACGAAGCGGCGAAGGTGCTCTATGAGGCCGGTGCCGCCCATGTTATGGGTGTGGTTGCGGCCACTCACCGCGAGAAGAATTCCGGGAAGGGGAAGACCCCGGCCTAGTATCGGACGGGAAACGATATCGGAACGCCTTCGAATTGTTACAGTTTGGTAATGGATTTTTCTTCCCTTTTGGTAGGTATACTGGTATAATAAAGACAACCTAAAGCTGATGCTCATGTTTTTGAACCTTCATGACGTAATCGGGAATCCGGTGTCGGAGCAGAGACGATCAAGCCTTACCGCTTACCGAAAGATAAGCGCTCCCGAGAGGAAGATCTTAGACTGCCGCAGGATACCCACCTGGCTTGTAGCTAGGTGTCAAAAGTGAGTAGCGGTTTTGGGCTTTTATATTGTGCGGAAACGGAAAGTAAGATGGGCCTTTGGAAAGACGCGAAACAGATTGCCAAGCGTGACCCTGCGGCGCGGGGTGTACTTTCGGTTATTCTTCTTTACCCCGGATTTCATGCTCTTGTTTTTCACCGAGTCAGTCATTTCTTCTATAAGATCCACCTGTACGGTCTTGCCCGCTGGAATTCCCAGTTCGGAAGAACCTGTACGGGAATCGAGATCCATCCCGGTGCGAAGATCGGTCAGGGACTGTTTATCGACCACGGGATGGGGATCGTCGTCGGCGAGACTGCGGAGATCGGTGATAACTGTACGATCTACCATGGTGTGACGCTCGGTGGTACCGGCCATGGTAAAGGGAAGCGTCATCCGACACTCGGCAACGATGTGCTGATCGGTGCCGGCGCGAAGATACTTGGCCCTGTCACGATCGGTGACAATGCCCGTATCGGTGCCAATGCCGTCGTACTGCACGACGTGCCCGCGGAAGCCACGGTAGTCGGTGTTCCCGGAAAGGTCGTCCGCATGCAGGGACAGCCTGTCAATCACGCGGATGAACTGGACCATCCGACAGTGGAAGATCCGCTCGAATCAGAGATCCGTCGTCTCACCCGTCATGTGGAAGCGCTGGAAGCCGCTGTGAAGCACCAGCACCCGGAAACGGAACTTCCCGAAGATACGGCCGACGACTATGTCATATAGGAGCAGTAACATGAAGATTTTTAACACACTGACAAGAATGAAAGAAGAGTTCGTACCGATGGAAGAAGGCAAGGTCAAGCTGTATGCCTGCGGTCCGACGGTCTATAACTTCTTCCATCTCGGCAATGCCCGCCCGTTCGTTACCTTCGATACGCTGCGCCGCTATCTGGAGTACAGAGGTTACGAAGTGACGTTCTGCCAGAACTTCACGGATATCGACGATAAGATGATCAACAAGGCGAATGAAGAGGGTACCACGGTCAAGGAGATCGCGGACCGTTATATTGCAGAGTACTATAAAGATGCCGATGCGCTCGGGATCAAGCGCCCGACGTACCAGCCGAGAGCGACCGAGACGATGGATGAGATCATTGCTCTGATCTCTGACCTGATGGAGAAGGGATATGCCTATGTGATCGAGGGCGACGGTGTGTACTACGATGTGCCGAAGTTCAAAGAATACGGCAAGCTTTCCCACTATAATCTCGAGGATCTCGTGGCCGGTGCCGGTGAGCGCGGTGCTTCCTTCGAAGGAAAGAAGAATCCGGCTGACTTTGCGCTGTGGAAGTTTAAGAAAGAGGGCGAACCTTTCTGGCCGTCCCCGTGGGGCGAGGGTCGTCCGGGCTGGCACATCGAGTGCTCGGCCATGAACAGGAAGTATCTCGGAAAGACCATCGATATCCATGGTGGCGGACAGGATCTGATCTTCCCGCACCATGAGAATGAGATCGCCCAGAGCGAAGCGGCTAATGGCTGCCCCTTCGCACACTACTGGATGCACAACGCTTTCGTAAATGTGGATAACGAGAAGATGAGCAAGTCTCTCGGTAATTTCTTTACGGTGCGTGACATCGTGAAGAAGTTCCCGTATGAGGTCATCCGCTTCTTCATCCTGTCCGGCCACTACAGAATGCCGATCAATTTCTCGGATGAACTTCTGAAGTCGGCGCAGAATGGCCTCGAGCGTATCGCCACAGCAGTCGAAACATCTGACTTTATCTTAAGCCATGAAGCAGAAGCCGGTCTTACTGCTAATGCCGGTGCGGAAGAAGAACTGGCCGGTGCGGTTTCCGAAGCGAAGGAAACTTTCATCGCGAGAATGGACGATGACATGAATACCGCGGACGCGATCACGGCGATCTATGAACTGGTGCGTGTCCTGAATACCCACCTGACGGCGAAGGATGTTTCCGCCTCCGGGATCAAGGCAGCGGCGGACCGGATCTGTGAACTGATGAATGTCCTAGGTCTGGATGTCCGTGCGATCCTCAATAAGGACAGCGGCATTCCGTCTGAGGTCATGGATCTCGTGAACCAGCGTGTGGAAGCGAAGAAGAATAAGAATTTTGCAAAGGCGGATGCACTCCGTGACCAGGTATCCGAGATGGGATACCAGATCAAGGATACGCCGCAGGGACCGCAGGTGACGAAGAAATGATGATTCCGATCCCGCCGGAGGATATTCGTGAGGTACCGACTTCGGTGCTGGCCTATGTTGGAGATGCCGTGTACGAACTGTATATCCGTATGCATATCGTATCGCGCATCGGCGGACAGTCCGGAGTGCTGCATAAGAAAGCCGTGAAGTATGTCAGTGCGACATCTCAGGCACATGCGGTCCGGGTGCTGCATGATGAACTTACGGAAGAAGAACAGTCTGTATTCCGTAGAGGGAAGAACGGGCATCAGGGAAGCATGGCGAAGAATGCGAGCCCGGCGGACTATAAATATGCGACAGGTCTGGAGACGCTGATCGGCTATCTGTATCTGTCCGGAAACGAAGAACGAATGGAAGAACTCATCCGGCGGATCATCACGATCGTGGAAGAGACAAAGCAGGGAGAATGATATGAGACCAGGTATGCCGGGACCGAAAGGACCGAGACAAAACAGAAACGAGTGGGTCAAGCCGAAGGGGATGCCGAAGGATAAGGTCCCTTCTGCAGGTGAATTCCTGAGAAGAAGAGCCGAAGCAGAGGAGAAGACGCCTACGGATGACCGTATTGAGGGCAGAAATCCAGTCCTGGAAGCGATGCGTGCCGGGCGGACTTTCAATAAGCTCTATGTGGCGGCCAGACAGGAGAATGCACGTCCGGATCCGACCATGGCCAGGATCATCAATATGGCGAAAGAACTTCATATCCCGATCATGGAAGTCCCGAAGGCGAATCTCGATGATATGTCCCAGACACATAACCACCAGGGCGTGATCGCACAGGTGGCCAGCCACGAATATGTCGAGATCGATGAGATGCTGCGCCGCGCCGAAGAAAAGGGAGAAGCGCCGCTCCTTCTTCTGCTTGACGAACTGAAGGATGCCTATAACCTGGGTTCGATCCTCCGTATCGCTGATGCGGCAGGGGTGCACGGTGTCATTATTCCGCAGCACCGTTCGATCGGTCTGGATTCCATGGTAGCGAAAGCGTCCGCCGGTGCTATCGAGTATGTCCCGGTGGCAAGAGTGACGAATCTGTCCCGTACGATCCTCGAACTAAAGGAGAAAGGATTCTGGATCGCGGGAACGGATGCAGAAGGTACGAATCAGTATTACGACGATGTCTGGTCCGGACCGATGGCGATCGTGATCGGATCGGAAGGCGAAGGCATGAGTAAGAATATCAAGGACAAGTGTGATTTCCTGCTGTCGATCCCCATGGCAGGTTCGGTCAACAGCTTAAATGCGGCTGTGGCGGCAGGGATCGTGGTTTTCGAAGCGGTAAAGCAGAGAAGAAAGGGCGAAGCATGATGGTATTCCCGCGTAAAACAAGACACTTCTTACGAAACCGTATCGTGTCGTGCGGGGTCGTTCTGTGCCTTTTGGCAGGGCTTCTTTCATCCTGTTCGCGCGGCAGCTTCTCGAAGAAGAAGATCGACGTGCCGGAGATGGCCAGACTTCTGGTGGACTCCCTTCAGGATATCAACGGAGCCGAGCTTTTCTATGGGAAGATCCCGGAAGAGCAGCGGGACGGTCTGACATTCTCAGAGTATTACGAGTATATCTCCGTGCTGTCGGAGATGATGCCGTCCGGAAGCAGCGTCACGTCCTTCGAGATCGTGGAAGGACAGGAAAAAGAAGATCTTCTTTCTTCCATGCTGATCAGTAATTCCGAGGAATATGACGGTATGATCCGAAGCAGTATTCCGATCCGGGTGGAGACGACAGGTAAGAGAGCATCGGGTACGCCTCTTTACTTCTATCTGCAGACGAATGCGGACGGGGAGGTCTACCTGAACCACGAATGGATCCGCAGCTGTATCGATCTGTATGCTTTTTCGGTCCATTATTTCGAGGCGTATGCCAATAAGAACCTGACGGACGTGATCGATCTTCTCCCTTATACGAAGACGCCGGAACCGCTGCCGCAGTCGAGGGATGTACTGAAGGCCAAGGCCAAGGAAATGATCCGTTTCTATACGCATAACGTGAAGTCCACTTCGGAGTATGAGATGATCTCCATCGATGCGACGAACCTGAATTATCTGCAGCCGGAAGTGCTCGATACACAGTTCCATACCACGACGCGGAATGTACTGTTCCGAAGCGACGATAACGGTGAGATCTCCGTATGGGATTCGATCCAGAATGAGCTGAAGACGGTCGACCTGTATCTGTATTACAACGGGATCCGGACGGTGCGTATCGGCGAGCATGCGGCGCCGTCCCAGCTGGCGAATCTGTTCGGAACGCCGATCACGATCTCCTGCGGTCCGGTGGTGGAAGTGAAGCCGAACGGAGATGAGATGCGGAACATTCTTATCCGCTATGACGGATTCGTTATTACGGTATACGGTACGTACCAGAATGAAGAAGAGTGGGACGGCCGGTATATGCGTTTCCGGATCTGGGATTCTTCGAAGGCCAGGATCGGGACGGAGATGGATGTGATGGATTCTTCCTGGGATATCCTGATGCGGTATCCGTTCGCGGATGAGACCGGATTCGTTCTCGAGATCGAGTCCGACGGTGAAGTCTATGTACTTGAGGTCGATCTGGACCGTGTGAAGGCGAATGCCGACGGAAGCTATCCGGTAAGCCAGATCGTGCTGGAGTGGAAGAAGAGTTAAGACCCATAAGGTTTATGTTATTATATGAAGAAGCGATATAAAGAAGGGGACGACAATGAAAAAGATACTGATCATCGAGGATAACACGGAAATCAACCACCTGATGGCGGATGCGCTGAAAAAGGCAGGTTATGACTGCACGCAGGCTTTCTCGGGAACCGAGGCGCTTCTTTACTATGAGAAGGATAACTACGATCTGGTCCTGATGGATATGATGCTCCCGGGCCTTTGCGGCGATGAGCTCTTCCCGAAGATGAAGGCGATCAAGAATGTGCCGGTGATCGTGGTCTCGGCTAAGGATGAGATGGATACGAAAGTGCAGATGCTCACATCCGGTGCGGAAGACTATATCACGAAGCCTTTCGAGATCCCGGAACTGCTGGCCCGTGTAGCGGTACAGATCCGCCGGGGAAATCCTTCCGCTTCGGAGAGTGAAGGAGGACAGCTGACGTATAAGGAACTGACACTGGATGAGAGTTCTTTTACCGTGTCGGTCAATGACAATGAGGTCCAGCTGACGAAGAGAGAATTCCAGATCCTGGCACTTCTGGTGTCGCATCCGAAGAGAGTGTTCACGAAGCAGGACATTTACGACTGTGCGTGGAATGAGATCTATATCGGAGAAGATAAGACGATCAATGTCCACATCAGTAATATAAGAAAGAAGTTAAAGGAATTTACCGATACCGAGTTTATCGAGACGGTATGGGGTATCGGTTACAAACTGGCGAAATAAGGAGAGTGATCAAGAGTATGAGCCTGATTCTTACGACAGACAGTATTACGAAGAAATTCGGCAGTAAGATCGCCGTAAACAATGTGTCGATCCATGTGGAGCGGGGCGAGGTGTACGGCCTGATCGGAAGAAACGGTGCCGGTAAGACGACACTTCTGAAGATGCTGGCGAACCTGACAGTCCCGACGTCCGGCAGGTATTCTCTGATCGGAGCAAACGGGGAGAGCCAGGCGCAGATGATGCCCAGGGTCGGTGTACTGATCGAAGAACCCGGTGTGTTCCAGAATCTTTCCGCGCTCCAGAATCTGAAGGCGAAAGCGATCGCCTTCGGGGTGAAAGACGAAAAGTATCTTACGGATCTTCTGGATTTCGTGGGTCTGGGATATGTGGGGAAGAAGTCCGTTAAGAATTTCTCCCTCGGCATGAAGCAGCGCCTGGGTATTGCGCTGGCGCTGGTGAATTCGCCGGAGATCCTTCTTCTCGACGAGCCGATCAACGGCCTGGACCCGCAGGGTATCGCAGAGGTGCGTTCGCTGATCCACCGTCTTGTAACGGAAAGAAAGCTTACGATCATCTTAAGCAGCCATATCCTGGATGAGCTTGCGAAGGTGGCGAACCGATACGGCATTATCCACGACGGTGTCCTTCTCGATGAAGCGACCAACGAAGAACTGGCATCCCGCTGTAAGCCTGTACTGTGGTTCAAGACGAGTGACCCGGAGAAGACGAAGATGCTTCTGGGGACGATGGGGATCACGCAGTATGAATATGTGGAAGACCATTTCGAGATCCATGAGAGAGTGGATGAGGGAGGAAGTATCTCCATGGCACTGGCCAAGGAAGATGTCCAGACCCTCGAGATGAGAAAAGAAGGCCAGTCTCTCGAAGAGTATTACTTCCAGCTGACAGGAGGTGCTCCGAATGTTTAATGTATTACGTATGCATATGTACCGTGTTTCGCGGTCCGTTTCCACCTATGTTCTGGCCGGCCTGATGATCCTGTTCCTTTTTCTTTCATTCGGTCTGGCGTTCCTGATCTTCGAAGATCCGCTGAGTATCGGTCTTGCTGACGCTTTCAAGGATGTCTATGGAGGGGGCACAGTTTCCCCTTCTGTCATGCATCGGTTCTTCATCCAGTCGAACGATGCGGTGATCATCCTTCTGACGATCTTCGGCGTCCTTCTGACGCATAGTGATTTTTCGAAAGGATTTGCCAAGAATACCTATACGATGTTCGAAAGAAAGTCGAAGTTCGTTCTGGCGAAGTGGGGCGCACTTGTCTCCTGTGTGACGGTCACCTATGTGACGCTCACGGCTTTAGGTCTCGGACTGAGTGCACTTCTCCGGTCTTTCGAACCCGTCGGATGGGATGAGTATCTCAAGGGATGGATCGTCGTATATCTCTGTCTGGTCTCGATGCTGACGCTGGTGTTCATGATCACGTCTCTCTTTAAGAGCCCGGTCGGCGGCATGGTGATCGGACTGGTCCTTGCCACCGGTGTATTCCAGACTCTGGAGAGCCTTCTGGATCTTCTGATCGCGAAGCTGAGCGGTGCCGATATGGATGCCGCACTGTCCGGCATGATGGGGATCGACACCGGTGAGAAGATCTTCCGTATCTCCGACTACTGTCTGGATAATGTTTATCTTTCTTATAAATCCAGTATGGGGACGGCGGATACGGTGCGTACCATCGTGGTTGCCCTGGTCTATATGGCGCTGGCTTTAGGACTTACGATGCTCTTATCTGAGAAGAAGGATGTCCGGGTCTGACGCCCATTCTTCGTCAAAAGCACTGAAATCAGGCGCTCCGGAGGTTTTTTTCGGGGCGCTTAATCTTTTCTTAACTTTTTCTTTTCGAATAATAAACTTCTCCTTGGCGATTGATTAGGATTTGTTTTCTAGAATGAACCTGTAAACACAAGGAGGAGCAAAACATGGATTACATTTTAACGACTCATGAACTGACCAAAACGTATGGCAAGTACAACGCGGCCAATGAAGTATCCATTCACGTCCAGCGCGGCGGAATCTATGGCCTGATCGGAAGAAACGGTGCAGGTAAGACCACATTGATGAAGATGATCGGCGGACTTTCCCGTCCGACTTCCGGACACTTCGAGATCCACGGTAAGAACGGGGAGACCACAGAGCAGATGATGCCGAAGGTCGGTATCCTGATCGAAGCCCCCGGCCTGTATCCGAATATGACGGCGATGCAGAACCTGACCACGAAGGCAATCGCGCTGGGGATCCACGATAAGAAATATCTGCAGGGCCTTCTCGAAGAAGTCGGACTTGCGGATACCGGTAAGAAGAAAGCGAAGCAGTTCTCACTCGGTATGAAGCAGCGTCTGGGCATCGCGATGGCACTTGTGAATCAGCCGGAGCTCCTGATCCTCGACGAGCCGATCAACGGACTGGATCCGCAGGGTATCGCGGAAATGAGAGCGATCCTCCACCACCTTTGCCATGACCGTGGTATCACGATCCTGATCAGCAGCCACATACTGGATGAACTCTCGAAGGTGGCCACACAGTATGGAATCATCCACGAAGGAAAGCTTCTGGAAGAAGAGACGAAAGAAGAACTGTTCAGCAAGTGCTGTGAGAGACTGGAACTCCGTACCAGCGATATCGGAAAGACACTGCAGATCCTCGGGCTCATGGGATTCTCGAAGATGGAAGTCAAGGACGATGCCATCAATATCTATGAACGGATCAATGAGAGCGGCGCGATCACCGTAGCACTGGCGAAGGAGAACATCCAGACCAATGAGATCGCAGTAAAGAGTGAAGCACTTGAAGATTATTACTTCCAGCTGACAGGAGGAAAAGAAAATGTTTAATTTGATCAAGATGAATCTGTACCGCATGACACATGCGGTATCTACCTGGGTAATCGCTATCGTGACCGTGCTGTATGCATTCCTTCAGTTCGGTGCACTCAAGCTCATGATGGATGACCCGCTGCACATGTTTGACGGAGGTGCCGTTTCGATTCTGGGAATGGATAATGTGACAGGCGTTGATACCGTTACGAATTTCCTTCAGAATTCCAATGTTCTTATCATCTTCGCTGTCTTCGTCGTGATCTTCGCCAATGCGGAGCAGAAGTGCGGATTCGACAAGAACATCATCGGGATCACACAGCACAGATGGAAGCACACAGTCGCCAGATGGCTCTCCGCCGTGATCGGTGTTACGGCTCTTATCCTGCTCGGTTACGGGATCATGTTCGGCCTGTCTGCTCTCTTTATCAATCACTTCACACTCGGAAGTGTCGCAGCGATTGCAAGATCCTTCGGACTGATGTATATGGGCATGGTTGCCTTCTCCGCAGTATTCTTCTTCTTTACCACACTCTTTAAGAGCTCTGCCGGCGGCATCGTTGCCTCCCTGGTGATCTCTCTGGGTATCCTGAATCTGATCGAGAAGCTTCTGGACCTTCTTACCAAGAAGTTCATCTCCAACCCGAGATTCCTTCCGTCTGACTTCTTCTTCGACAATGCGTACATGACATTCGATCATGCCGGAGCCGGTACCAAGGCCATCCTCGGATTCGTAGCCATCTGCGCGGTATACGCCATCATCTCTATGGGTGCGAGCATGCTCCTGCAGCAGAGAAGAGACGTGAAATGATTACACAGCATGACCTTTCGTAACATAATACCCTCTTAACAAGGAAATAGAACTCGGCCCTGATGAAGCGCCGGTGTTCTATTTTCTTTTACCATACAAAATAGGAAATGATATAATAAGACACGCGGGCGTCCGTGTGAAACAGCAAAGAAGGAGCATAAAGTGGAAGAGTATATTCTGGAAACGGATAATATCACGAAGAAGTACGGTGCCATCATCGCAGTCGATCATGTCTCGATCCATCTGAAAAGAGGCGAGATCTATGGCCTGATCGGCAGGAACGGTGCCGGTAAGACAACGCTTCTGAAGATGCTGGCGGGACTGGCGAAACCGACCGAAGGAAGTTACCGGATCTTCGGCGAGTCCGAGAAGAAAACGGCGAAGCTTCGTGACCGGATCGGAGTCCTGGTCGAGAGCCCGGGGCTGATCCCGAATATCAGCGCCATGGAGAATATGAAACTCCAGGCACTGATGCTGGGCATGAACGACGAAGCTTTTCTACTGGAATTACTACACGATGTCGGACTGGGGAACACAGGGAAACTGGCCGTGCGGAAGTTCTCCATGGGTATGAAACAACGTCTGGGTATCGCCATCGCGCTGGTCGGACATCCGGATCTTCTTCTGCTGGACGAACCGATCAACGGACTGGATCCACAGGGTATCGTCGAGATCCGTGAACTGATCGAGCGCCTGAGTAAAGAGAGACATATCACGATCATGATCTCTTCCCATATTCTCGAGGAGCTGTCCAAGATCGCCACGAGATATGGCATTATCCATCACGGACAGATCATAGATGAGTTTACGCATCAGGAACTGCTCCGTCGCTGCAGTGAGCGGATCGAGCTCCGTCCGAGTGATGCGACCCGTGCCGTTACGGTGATCGAAGGCATGGGGATCCGGGATTTTAAGGTGCTCGATAACAGCATCATCCAGATCTTCGAACGGCTCGATGACAGTGGGGAGATCGTCCTGGAACTGGCGAAGAATAACATTAAGACACTGAACATCGCTGTGAAGAACGAAGCGCTCGAGGATTATTATCTGTCGATCACGGGTGGCGCAGATGTCGCCCGTCGGGCGTAAGGAAAGGAAAAGGGGATATGATTTTCTGGGCCATCGGAGCAACCATACTGGCTATCGCTCTCTTTATAGCATTCATCCGGTACCGTAACCAGATCCGGAAGAACTGCCGCCAGCTGGAAGTGATGAACCGCCATGCCTCGAACCAGCGGCTGACTTCCGAGGTGCCGTATAAGGAAGTAAACGAATTAGTACTTCTGATCAATGAACTCTGTAACCGTTATCAGGAAGAGGGCATCATCATGGAGAGAAACGAGAATGCCCTGAAGGAAGCCGTCGCCAATCTGTCCCACGATATCCGTACACCGCTTACCTCACTCGACGGCTACGTCCAGCTGCTGGTCATGTCCGACTCCGCGGAGGAGAAGGAACACTATCTGCAGATCATCAAGAACCGTATCGAGAGCCTGAAGGAACTCCTTGAGGAACTCTTCACCTATACGAAGATGCAGGATCAGAACTATGAACTGTCTACGGTACCGATGGACGGCCGGCAGTGTATCTGTGAGACTGTACTGTCTTTCTATGAGGATTTCGAGAAGAGAGGCCTGTCGCCGGAGGTGAACTTCTGCGAAGAGAATCTCATGATCAAGGGCAACGAGGTGGCGCTGCGCCGGGTGGTCCAGAATCTGGTGAAGAATGCGCTGGAACACGGGAAGAACCGTCTCGGCATGACGCTGGAAAAGTCGGAAGGAAATCTGCGGTTTACCTGCTTTAACGACAAGAAACCGGAGGAGATCATCGATGTGGATAAGATCTTCACGCGGTTCTACAAGGGAGATAAAGCGAGGACTTCGACCTCGACAGGCCTGGGACTCGCTATTGCGAAGGGACTGGTCGACCGTATGAACGGAACGATCAGGGCAGACGTGGAGAACGAGATCTTCCGTGTCGATGTCCGGATCCCGCTATATGATCCGAATCGTCCGGAGCCGGTTGCTGAGAAAAAGCCTTCTGAGAAGAAGTCTTCGGAGAAACGTTCGAAGGAAAAACTGAAGAATATTTCTAAAGACCATTGACAACGAAGAATCTTCGGACTAAAATACATCATGCTGTGCAAGCGGCAACGAATATTTGCGCCCGTAGCTCAACTGGATAGAGTGTCTGACTACGGATCAGAAGGTTGTGGATTCGATCTCTGCCGGGCGCGCCAGATCAGGACCGTTTCTTGAAGGAGACTTCGGAGACGGTCCTTTTTCCGCTTAGGGAAAGGCGGCAGACGGGAGCTTCGGGGAAGTACGACAGGGATGTTGGAAAAGATGATTGAAATACTGGATATTCTGTGATAAAATACCTGTTCGTGTGACTAGATTTTCATTTTATATATGGAGGATATATATATGGCATCGATCGAGAAAAAGGATAACAATATCGTAGTTATCTCATTAGAAGCATCCCAGGAAGAGTTTAAGGACGCGATGATGAAGTCCTTCAACAAGAATAAGAACCGTTTCCAGATCCCTGGTTTCCGTAAGGGTAAGGCACCGTTCAAGCTCGTTACCCAGTACTATGGCGAGGGCGTTCTTTATGATGATGCCATTGATTTTGTTGTAAATCCTGCTTACCAGGCAGCGGTGAAGGAGAATAACCTGGAGGTCGTTTCCCGTCCGGAACTGGATATCCAGGAGATCGGTCTGGATAAGGGCATGAAGTACACCGTTTCCGTAACCGTGAAGCCGGAAGTGGAACTCGGCCAGTACGAGGGTGTAGAAGCAGAGTACCGCTATATTGCTCCGACAGATGAGACGGTCGAGGCTGAGCTGAAGCGTCAGCAGGACAGAAACGGCCGTATGGTTCCGGTCGAGGGACGTGCGGTTGAAGATGGCGATACCGTTACCATCGACTACGAAGGTTTCGTTGACGGTGTGGCTTTCGAAGGCGGAAAGGACGAGGGTCACAATCTGAAGATCGGTTCCAATTCCTTCATCCCGGGCTTCGAGGAGCAGCTCATCGGACATAACATCGACGAAGAGTTCCCGATCACAGTGACTTTCCCGGAGGACTATCACGCGGAGAACCTCAAGGGCAAGGAAGCGACATTCCAGATCAAGATCCACGACATTAAGGTCAAGGAACTTCCGGAGCTGGACGATGATTTCGCGAAGGATGTTTCCGAGTTCGATACTCTCGAAGAGTATAAGGCAGACATCCTGAAGACACAGACCGAGCAGGCGGAGAAGTCCGCTCAGGACCGTTTCGAGAACGAGGTGGTCAAGGTCGTAACCGAGAATGCGAAGGTAGACGTTCCGGACTGCATGGTCGAGACAGAGATCGACAGCATGATCGATGAGCAGAGCTACCGTATGAGATCCCAGGGCATCGAACTGGAGATGTATTTGAAGTACATGGGCCAGACCATGGAGGAATACCGCGAGGGTATCCGCACGATGGCGGCTTCCCGTGTGAAGACTTCTCTGGTGCTCGAGGCTGTCGGTAAGGCGATGAACATCGAAGCCACCGATGCAGATGTCGAGGAAGAAGCAGAGAAGATCGCTGCACAGTATGGCATGAAGAAGGAAGATTTCATGGCCCGCATCAAGGACAACGATCAGTTTATCCGTGACAGCATCATCGGCAGAAAGACCGTAGACGCCCTTGCTGAGAAGGCGGTTAAGGTCGAGCCGAAGGAAGAGCCGAAGGAAGAGAAAGAAGCTTCTTCTGAGGAGTGATCCTTCCGATAGAAAAAGAATTCCGATGCCTCATTTGCGAAAAGCAGATGAGGCATTTTTCTACGTTCGCAAATTGAAAAGAATTAGTAACACAAAAATCGATATCCTCGATTGATTCATAAGTAGACTTCGGGTAACATGATATAAGAAAAGATATGCAGAACGGAATGGTTTCCAATCATGTTCTGTAGTGATAGAGGAGTTTGTATGGGTAAAGACGATAGGCTGGACTTTGATGGAATCATTCATTGCTCTTTCTGTGGAAAGGGTGAGAACGAGGTTTCCCGCATGCTTGCGGGTCCGCCGGGCATATATATCTGTAATGAATGCGTGATGATCTGTGAATCGATCCTTCAGGAGGATGAGGTTGGCTTTAAGCCGACGAAGTCCGGAAAGTCCACGCAGAAGGATCATCTGCCGACACCGGCTGAACTGAAGGCGGCGCTTGATGAGTATGTTATCGGTCAGGAGCAGGCGAAGAAGGCTCTGGCTGTTGCGGTATATAACCACTATAAGCGTGTCTTCTCCAAGTTCAATTCTACGGATGATATCGAACTTACGAAGAGTAATATCCTCCTGATCGGACCGACGGGCTGTGGGAAGACGCTTCTGGCCCAGACACTGGCACGTGCGCTGAATGTTCCTTTCGCCATCGCGGATGCGACGACCCTGACAGAGGCCGGTTATGTGGGTGAGGATGTCGAGAACATTCTTCTGAAGCTTCTTCAGGCGGCAGACTATAATGTCGAGGCGGCCCAGAAGGGAATCGTCTATATCGATGAGATCGATAAGATCACCAAGAAGTCCGAGAATCCGTCGATCACCCGTGATGTAAGTGGTGAGGGCGTGCAGCAGGCCCTGCTTAAGATCCTGGAGAGTACCGTGGCGAATGTGCCTCCGCAAGGCGGAAGAAAGCATCCGCATCAGGAGTTCATCCAGATCGATACGACCAATATCCTCTTTATCTGCGGCGGTGCCTTCGATGGACTGGAGAAGATCATCGAGCAGCGTATCGGTAAGAAGAATTTCGGATTCGGTGCCGAGATCGTTTCCCAGCAGGAGAAGCAGGCCGGTGAGTGGCTCAGTGAGCTGGTGCCGCAGGATCTGATGAAGTACGGCCTGATCCCGGAGTTTATCGGACGTGTGCCGATCAACGTCACGCTCGACGGCCTGGATGAAGAGGCTCTGATCCGGATCCTTCGTGAGCCGAAGAATGCGCTGCTGAAGCAGTACTGGAAGATGCTGAAGATGGATGGTGTCGAGCTGGAGTTCGACGATGATGCTGTCGAAGCCATCGCGAAGAAAGCCATCGAGAGAAAGACCGGTGCGCGTGGTCTTCGTGCGATCCTGGAGGATCTGATGATGGACATCATGTACGAAGTGCCGTCTGAGCAGGACGCGGTCAAGTGTATCGTACATAAGGATTGTGTAACGGAAGGTGCCCGCCCTGAGCTGATCAAAGGTGCGAAACCGAAGAAGCAGAGAAGCAGCAGGGAGAAAGAAGAAAAGGGCGCTTGATTGAGGAAGGCGTATGGCGAAGAAACTAAGTCAGCTCATTGCTGAGGCAGAGAAGTTTCTTAAAGAATTTGACCAGGCTGAAGCAGGTTCCGGAAGCGGCGATCCACGCCGTCTTTCTGACCTGCTTTCTTATATGGAGAGATGGCTTCTGTATTTCCAGCATGAGCGGCTGATCCACCTGATCGTGACGGTGCTCTTCGCACTGGCCATGCTGATCGTATTCAGTGCTTTTGTCATCTCCGGAGCGCTGTATCTTCTGCCGCTTCTGGCACTGATACTGGTGCTCCTCGTCCCTTATATCGTTCACTATTTTCACCTGGAAAACGGTGTGCAGAAACTATATACCCTAATTGATGAAATGCTAAAGCGGAAGGAGCAATGACTATGGCGAAGTATTACATTTGTCTCGATATCGGCGGCACGAAGGTGCTCGGCGTGATCTTTAACAGCAAGCGTGAGATCGTGTACCGGATCAAGAAGAAGACGAAGGCCGGCGGAGATGATTCGCAGAATATCGAGAATACGATCATTACGCTGGTGGAAGAACTGATCTCAGAGTTTAAGATCTCCATCAAGGATGTGGCGGCGATCGCGGCAGGCGCGCCGGGCGTCATCAATATCGAAAAGGGTGTCGTGCTTTTCTCACCGAATCTTCCCTGGAGAAACTACGAGATCAAGAAGGCGATCGAGAAGAAGTTCAAGGTGCCGTTCTTTATCGGCAATGACGTAAATGTCGGAGTTTACGGCGAGTGGAAATACGGCGCGGCGAAGGGACTTAC